>JAQVER010000127.1 GCA_028697885.1 Desulfocapsaceae bacterium | reverse complement strand
ATGGAGCCGCATTTGGAACACCGGTGGCTTTCATGATGGCTGTGATTCCTATATCCACATCTGAACGATCATTTTGAGAAAAGTTCTGAAACCTACACTGATAGTAGTATTTATTGGCGTAGCCACGGTTGGAATTATCCTGGTAGGCTACCTGTTCAACATGTTCCTGTAACTCAATTTTTCAAAACTTAGCTGATTACGGACTTGTCGGCGGTCGTTTTACCTTATCAGACCGTGAAGGGCTGCCGGGTACCCACCAAGCCCCGGCTTTGGCCGCTTCTGCCGCGCGCTCCGCTTCAGGGAGCTTCCGCGTGCGGACTATGGAGATCAGCATCGACCCAGCGATCAGGAACGCTGTGATCAAAAGCGCCACTTCCGTTGGAATGAATTCCTTTCCGAAATAGGCGTTCACCAGCATCTTCACGCCGACGAAAATCAGTACCAGGGAGAGTCCGTACTTGAGGTAGTGAAAGCGGTGGATGACGCCCACCAGCGCAAAATACAGCGCCCGCAGACCGAGGATGGCGAACACGTTGGACGTGTAAACAATGAAAGGGTCGGTAGTGATAGCGAAAATAGCTGGAATGGAATCCAGTGCGAACACCACGTCCGTCAGTTCCACCAGTACCAGCACTATGAATAGGGGCGTGATGTAAAGCGCGCCATTCTGGCGGGCGAAGAACTGGTGGCCGATGAACCCTTCCGTGACCCGGAAATGTCGTCGCATGAACAGCGCCACACGGTTCCTTTCTAGATCTGGTTCGTGACCTACAGTGATCAGCATTTTGATGCCGGTAAAGACCAGAAACACGCCGAACACGTAGATTACCCAATGGAAGGCCTCTATGACGGCTGACCCGACCAGAATGAGGCTTGCCCGCATGACCAGGGCGCCCAGCACGCCCCAAAAGAGCACCCGATACTGGTATTTGGGTGACACCGCAAAGTGCATGAAGATGAGCACGAAGACAAAGATGTTGTCGACGCTGAGGCTTTTCTCGATGAAATAGCCCGTGAGGAACTCGTACCCGGCTTCCCGGCTGATGAAGTAGAAGACGCCGCCGGCAAAGATCAGCGCTAAGACGACGTACCCAAGGCTTAGCCACAGGGCCTCGCTCACTGCAATCACCTTATCGCCCCGGTGCAGGACTCCTAGATCCAGAACCAGCAGCAGAATTACGACCAAGTTAAAGCCGGCCCATAGCCATATCGTGTCCATGTTTTCCATATTCTTGCTCGATTATCTCAGCTCAGGTTGTCACACCCAAGAACATTAATGGTGTATCTTTTGCTTGCAATCAGGACAGATTCCGTGACTGAAATCGGCCTTCGGATGTTTCACAAGAAATTCTCCAATAGGGCGCCATTTATTTTCAGAATCTCTGATACTTTTACAGTATGAACAAATGGTGACTCTGCCGCGAAAAAGCCTGAATCTCAACCAAATAATCGGAGATTCGTTTATTTTCCTCCCCCAGAATTTGATTCATGAACGCTGTTTCAATGTTCGACTCAATTAGGTTACGAAGAGTTATCATGAGATTTTCAACATCTTCTGAATATGCGTTGCGTTTGTTATCCAGAACACGAATTGTTCCGCATTGGGCCTGATTGGGTAGAAAAATAGGAAAACCCAAATACGAGACTAATCCTAATTCCACATCGGGATTATTTGTTCACTTTTAATCTTCCAGGGCGTTTGGCACAAGAAGCTTGTTTCCTGATTTTATTACCTCTTCACAATAAAGACATGAATCCTGCAGTTTTTCCTTTTGTCCAAAACCGGTCTGGATTGTTTTTCGATTCATTTGAAACAAAGACCTCTATATGGTTTCCATCGAATCTCATTAAAAGAACGGCGCGAGCTCAAGTAATCCGAGACAAGAGATTGACTATTTTCTGCCAATCATCAACAGCCTTGGTTGGAATCTGAAGCTTGATTCCCTTGATTCGCATATACGTGTCCCTCTTCCATCGATGGGATTTTTAAGTGGTTTATGGTTTTTCAAAGATTTTGAATCTGAGTGTATTCTTGATATTGTGTATTCAAAAGTGTTTTTTTAAGCGCTTTGAAACGCTTTTTTGCCGATTTGTCTCAGCGCTTCTGACGTTTTTTCCTTAATCATACTGCAGAGCCGCTTTTTTTCCATTGATTCAGTGACTGCCCGTTACCTTTTTGGAGAATACGATGCTGGGAATTGCCATAATTATTTTAGGTCTATTGGTGGCGATAGCTGTAGGTATGTCATACTGAGTTCAGTTTCCTGTCCCATCTCTCACCTCGGAACGAGGCCCACTGAGTGGTTTAGCTGCCGGTAACTTTGCCTTCAGGCGACCTGTCTACGGCCATACCTTTTACAATGTTAAATGCGTTGACTATGTGCTGACAGAGATTGAGACTTTTCTCCGCGTTTTCGGCCTGGTTCGCGAAATACGTCGTCATGCCCAGACGGATGAAACGACTTGGAGGAGTGAGATCACCCGGAAGGCCAATCATACCTGCGCCGTGGCCAGTTGGGATCAACTTGATTCCAGACATATCCCGGGAATTGGGATTTTGGTCATTCATGCCAATGTATTGCCGCAGGTGTTTAATGTGCCATGGGTAATCCGGAGCTTTAGTCAAGATACCCAAGGGGTTGTCATAAAGCTGCATAGAGCCTTTTTGATCGAACCCAATGACCAGGCTTTTTCCGCTTGCGTCATACACGATTATGTGACCGGGTGGAGCCTGGCCCAGCGCAGGAACAACATAACTGAATATAATTACGTCCTTTATAGCTGTTTTCAGCTCGTCAATCGAACTGAGATTACCAAGTATCCAGGTTCCGATGATGGTCTCGGCCAAGGCCCGGGATTCCCGGCCAGGAGGCACACTCTCGTATTTGACGTCCGGCTCGTACCATAACCCTCCGAAGGATAGACCTTTTTCATTCATACCGTCCGCCACCATATCGTTCAAGCCCCAACCCACTACTGCAACATATCCGTATTTGCTTTGCCATTTCATGCCGGTCCTGTTTTCTGGCCCGGGGCTGGAGAACTGAGTGTTCCGCGAAACGGCGACGATTTTCCAGTGGCTGTCAACTCCGAATTCCATGGTCCGACCAATGATTACACTGCTGTCCTTTGCGGTAACACTGAAAGACATGCACGCAGACGAATCCACAACTCCGAGCGTCCAGGACATCACTTTCAACAAAAGAAATATTTGAATGATACGGATTTTCATGGACATGCCCCTTCTTTCAAAAGGCTTTTGACCTGCTCCAAACCACGTTGAAATGTGGTGTCTGTAAACACAGCGTTTTTATTATCCGCATTAACGACGTTAACACAAACCAATAGGATGAGAAATAATCCCATCACTTAATAAGTAAAACATGACTTTTGGACAATTTTTAATCCTGTATGTCAATGTCGTGACCAGTAGGTTCGTCTCCTGTGAGAAGTCGTACATCCAGCTTTATCAATAGGCAGACCAAGGCGCATTTTCTAATTTTCTACATGTGACGAATGTTTCTATTTTTTCCACTTTAGACCTAACGGGGCCGCATTCCTTGGAACGTCATAGCCGGTGAGTTTTTCGACAAAATCGGTCACTGGATCGACACAGTTTGGATTCAATCCCCGAACGTGAATCTGCAGCACATCCGTAGGTGGTAAATGATAGGTTTCAAAAACGGGAGCGCTATTCAGTTCACTAGCGGTAATTATCCGCTGGAGACTTCTGACTCCGTGTTGAAGAGGAACGTGAATCAGGTAAGCCAAAAGATCCGGGTTTATAGCCTCGAGTTTGTCCTGCTTTTTCAGAAAATTTCTTAGCATTAACGCTCTAACAAGTTTTGCAGGTGAATTATCAACCCATGCTTCACTATCGCTAACTTCGATGTCAACCGAAGGAACTGTAAGGCTGCTATCTAAGCGGCTATGAAAGTCTATTCCTTTAAGATGCTTACCTTCCTTTGAATTCATAGCCCATTCCCTGAATTCGGCCTCCCCGCTGAAAGTCCCGCCAATAAAAACAAATATGCATTTCCCCAGAGCTATATCGTATGATCCATCGAAAAATTTGGCGTCCTGCATTGGCATCAGGAAATATGGAAGCCATCCCGCCTGAGCGCCCCGGTAAGTGGTGTCAAATTCGTCCCACATTACAAACGGTATTTTTCCCTGAAGCCCAATTGCTTGTATCGATTGCAAGGAGTCAAGTAGCCTGGACGGTTCACCGAACTGAGAAATGTTGAAAATTCGACTCTGAAAAAGATTCCCGCCAGGGTCCACGGCCTTGGCCAGTTCCTCGGCTACAAATGACTTTCCCGAGCCTGGGCCTCCAAAGATTGTGAAAGAAAGTATACCCTTTCCATCGTTGACATGGTTTTTAAGTCTGCTCTCAAACCGAAGAAGAGTCTGAGCATGATCCGGACAACATGTGGCTAGGCTACCCATATTGAGGACCGTCACGGTTCTGATCTCCTCCGACGTGCCGCATACAATCCTGCAAACAGAGTCCCAATTGGCTTGGGGCGAACGCCGGGAATATTCCAGGATGTTGCGACTGACTCCAGATCTTTGCAATGCAGCGATTGGCAGATTCGTAGAGCCTTGCAGCTTCCAATTGGCGAACCCCTGCGGCGGCCCTACGTAACCCTCCTCGGTTAAACTTCTGACCATCGATAGCCCATTTCGCAGGCATTCCTTAAGCAATCCTATGTCATACAAGGCAGACGCCAGGGCTGCTGTAAACACGGCACATCCCCCAATCACAGCTCCGTGCCCTTCTCTCAAAAAAGATCCCGGCTGATCTCCTGCAAAAATGAGTAAAATGCCCTCCTCGCCCTCTTTGGTCGGACCAACCGCCAAGACACCGTCAGAATGGATCCGGATTACAAGCCAGTGCTTCCATTTACCATCATCCCATAGCGTGGAATCCGTCTTGAGATATTTCATCAACCGATCGTAAACATTTTCCCAGTTGCCTGCAAAGGACAGCGCTCCACCCGACATTTCCTGTAGAGATGAAAACCAGATCCCTCTGTGCAGACCGTTTTTCCTCAAGCTCGACCATTCAGGTTTTCGTGGGTCATGAGTCCGGACCATGTAAGGGCGTGAATCAAACAACGCCTGAATGTGTTCGATATTATTCCTCAGATCACTCTGGTTTAAATCTATGAAAATTGCAGGAATATTGGTGGGACAGTTGTCCCTCAATGTGGATACAGTAGAACAGCCGGTCAAATTTCTGCGAGCGCTGACAATAGCCCTGCCTATTCTCCATTTACGGTTGGGATCCAGGCCTTGCCTGGTAAGGATGTAGAGAGACTTTGAAACTGCTTCAGGTATGTCAAACGGATCGAACGGATCATAGCCGAAGGCAAGAAGAGTCTGTATGACGGAAGCTACTCCACCACCAAGCGTTTCCGTCCAGACTTGGCTAGCCGCTAACCAGGTTTCCCTAAGGTCCGGAGTCTCATCTCCAATTCCATCGAGATAGATGTATTTGTCCATACTGTAGTCTCCGGTCACTATAAATCTCTGGTTCTTTCTTGGCATGTCCCATACACTCCAATCAGAATAATGATTGCTAATGGAAAAATTGTTGCAATTAGGATTCTCGCAAGGTGAGTTTAGAACGAACCGAATCTGGAGCCAAGAATAATTACAGTGAGAAGATCCTTTATTGATCCTTCAGGAAAATACGGTCCTCATTGTCAATATTTAACCAAGAACTGGCCCCCGCCTTGCCCCCGTTTTCTCAAATCGTTATTTTAGCAGTGTTTCAGGAGTAAGAATTTTTGGAGTAGACTGCGACCCGTTTATATGAAAACCAGGCCGTTTTTGAATAGATGGCATCGCCGCGTTTAGGCGATGTCAACAAATCAAAGTGATTCCAATTTCTATATCTGGCAAATGAGATCCAGAAATCGAAGCATCAGGCCTAATCAGCATACAACAACAAATCCAAAGGGAGGAAAATATTGACACCAATAAAGGCAAAAGGTTAATCACTCAACAGGCGCCGCACTTTGCAACTGCCGCACACCACAATTTTTGTCCTCCCTCGGCACTCAGGTTGCAGATCTTTGGGTCATGAAATAGATCCATTCAGGAGCATATCATGTCGCCATGAATAACAAAAGTTTAGGAGATCATAGCGTGAAAACAGTGCTGATAACTAACGCAACCCAGTATACTGGTCCAGGAGCCGTAAAGACACTTCATGACCAAGGCGCTAGAGTGATTTGTCATGACAGGAGCTTTGGAGATAAACGTGTCGTAAGTGACTTCATGACGGCATATCCTCGTGCAATCTGCTTAGGTGAATCGGATCCAGTGGGTATAGTGTCGGAACTGACCCAGGAGTTCGGAACAGTTGACGCAGTCGTGTCCAACGATTCATACCCCATAACGCGGGCACTGATAGAGAATGTGTCGTTGGATGACTTGCGAATGACATTTGAATCTGTTCTCGCCTTTCCGTTCCGTCTGGCTCAATTGCTTCTCCCAGGCATGAAATCTAGGGGGAACGGGTGTTTTGTTTTCGTTACATCTGCAAGAGAACTGCGTCCAGAACCAGGATTTTCCGTTCCAACGTCAATTCGTGCTGGAACCACGGCGTTTGCTCAAGCGCTCTCTAAGGAGGTTGCGGCCTTTGGCATTCAGGTCAATATTGTTGCGCCGAATTACCTATACAGTGAAATGTACTATCCACGGGCACGTTTTATAGATGACGAAGAAGGCCGACGAATCATCGCCGACACCGTTCCTGCAGGGCGTCTCGGCACCCCAGAGGAAGTAGGCGAATTAATTGCTTTTCTGGTATCAGGAAAGTGCAAATTCGTGACAGGCCAAGTTATATATTTTACCGGTGGTTGGCCGTAAGAGATTTGAATTCTGACCTACCGGACGCTTAATGGCCGCGAACCGATGCGACTGCGTGTTTGGCTCCGACCCTGTGGGCAACAGTAGGTAAAGGCCATAAGAAAGGGCTGCGTTTCAGATTGTATTGAAACGAAGCCCTCGAAGACGTTTATGCTAGGGTCTGGAGAGGTCGAAGCGGTCAAGGTTCATTACCTTGTTCCATACTGCTACAAAGTCGTGCACGAACTTCTCCTGGGAGTCCTTACATCCATAGACTTCCGCCAAGGCCCGGAGTTGGGAGTTCGAACCGAAGATGAGGTCGACGCGGGTACCAGTCCACTTGAGAGCCCCCGTTGCCCGATCACAGCCCTCGAAAACGTTTTCGTCTCCCTGGGTTGCTTTCCACGTCGTGTTCATGTCGAGCAGATTCACGAAGAAGTCATTGGTGAGCGTCTCTGGCCTCTTGGTGAAGACCCCGTGCTGGGACTGTCCGAAGTTTGCATTCAAGACACGCATGCCGCCGACGAGAACGGTCATCTCAGGGGCGGTCAGAGTCAGCAGCTGCGCACGATCAACCAGCAGTTCCTCTGCCGGTACGGCGTATTTGGTTTTAAGGTAGTTACGGAAACCGTCTGCAACCGGTTCGAGTACGGCGAAAGACGCCACGTCGGTTTGCTCCTGTGACGCATCCGTGCGTCCGGGCGTGAAGGGAACGGTCACATTGTGACCGGCATTCTTCGCTGCTTGCTCGACACCTGCGCATCCACCAAGGACAATCAAGTCGGCGAGTGACACTTTCTTTCCGCCAGACTGCGCGCTATTGAACTCCTTTTGGATTCCCTCAAGGGTCTTCAGCGCCGCCTTCAGTTGGTCCGGCTGGTTGACTTGCCAATCCTTTTGCGGAGCAAAACGGATGCGTGCCCCATTGGCTCCTCCACGCTTGTCAGAGCCACGGAACGTTGACGCCGCCGCCCAAGAGGTAGAGACCAGTTGGGAGACTGACAGTCCTGAGGCCAGGATCTTGGCCTTGAGGTTTGCTATGTCCTTCGCGTCGATCAGCTTATGATCTACAGCGGGTACCGGGTCTTGCCAGATTAGTTCCTCGGACGGAACCTCCGGGCCGAGATAGCGCGAGCGGGGGCCCATGTCGCGATGCGTCAGTTTAAACCACGCCCGGGCGAAGGCGTCTGCGAATTCCTGTGGGTTCTGCTGGAAACGCCGGGCGATAGGCTCGTAGATCGGGTCGTAGCGAAGAGAGAGGTCCGCCGTGGTCATCATCGGCCGGTGCTTCTTTGAAGGGTCATGCGCATCAACCACCATGTCCGCTTCCTGCACGTCTTTGGCAAGCCACTGATGTGCGCCGGCAGGGCTCTTGACCAGTTCCCAATCGTA
>JAQVER010000126.1 GCA_028697885.1 Desulfocapsaceae bacterium | reverse complement strand
TTCTCAATATTTTTTGCGTATATTACTACGTATTCAATATTGGGCGAAAAAAAGCGTCCTTTATTCCCTCCAGTTTTCATCAACCGTGCACAAATAGAAATTCTGTTTTCAGCACCAAATACTTCCCCACCAACTTTAATAATATTATCAACTTCGTCGGAGCCAATACTGATAAATATAACTCCGTCATCACTGAGTAGATTCCTCGCCAACTTCAATCGAGGATAGATCATACTCAACCAGTCGGAATGAAAGCGGCCATTGGCCTCGGTATTGGCAATCAGTCGATTCCCACCCTCATCTTTTTGATTGGAGCACTGGAGGAATGATTCCGTATCTTCGGCAAAATCATCTTCATAGATAAAGTCATTGCCGGTGTTATACGGCGGGTCAATATAGATCATCTTGACCTTGCCGAGATAGGTCTCCTGAAGCAACTTCAAGGCATCCAGATTATCGCCCTCAATAAACAGGTTTTGGGTGGTGTCAAAATCCACACTCTCTTCCCGACAAGGACGCAAGGTCTTGGCAATGGGCGCATTAGCGGTAAGCAGGGCCTCCCGCTTGCCAGGCCAGTTGAGGTGGTAACGCTCCTGCGGACCTTCCACGATGGCCTCGGACAGCTCCTGCCGCAGTTGATCAAAGTCCACCGCATGCCTTAACTGGCCGTCTTCTCCTTTGGCCTCGGTCACGCAGCCGGGAAACAGTTCGCAGATACGGGCGATGTTTTCCTGAGTCAAATTCGGAGAGTGCATTTTCATCTTTTCCATCATGTCCATCCTTTAGGGTGCAACTGCCGATCCACATGCAGAAAATGATCGGGTCAGATTTTCTAATTCTTGTTTCAATGCGCGCAGCTCAGCATTGATCGCGACTTTATGGTTAAATTGTTTCTCTTTCCGAAGACGGACTTCGCATCTCTCAAGCTCTCGCTGCCTGGAACATATTTTCTCCATCCGTTCAATACGAGCCTGGAAGTCTTCTTCAGGGCGGGCTGGAAACGGCATCAAGGGCGTCAGCAAGTTTGTGTATAGAGCTTCGAGGTCAAACACCAACGGCAGCCGTTTACGCGGAGTATCGCTGGGAACCCATTCCGTTTCAAAATATTCGCTGACAACCCACTTTGCTCCATCAGCTTCGCTTGGTCGCTTATAGGCGGCAATACCCTTAACATCATTTTCATAACGCAACTCAAAGAGGATCGGGAACGGAATCGCATGATCAATACAACGTAGCACATCCTGTTTCAACTCTCCATCCTTGAGAGCAATACTGAAAATCTGAATTTCCGGGACAGAGCGTGTGCCTGTCAGATTGACAGTTTCCGGGGCCAGTTTGTACTGCCAGACAATCTGTTCCACCTGGCGGATAAAAAGCTCTTTAACCGCCGAGCTTGGCGTTCCATGTTCATAGATTTTGCTCTTGGGCAATATCCTGCCAAACGCTGCACCTTTGGGGTAATCAAAATGAATCGCCATTATTCGTTTTCCTGCACAACAAGGAAAGCGATAAGCTCAAAATCGTCAAGCCCGGCAATCGTATTCACCAAAGCCGTGGTTTTCCCGCCTGAAAACAGACTGTCGAGGTCTTTTTCTTCTTTCACATCAATCATCGAACGGATGGCAGCTCCGAGCAGGTCGGAATATGTTTGCATGTTGCGGCCTTCATCCGTCTGCTGATTAAAAAGACGACATACCGCCTGAATTGGTTCCGGCTGGCCTTTGCAACTGTTTCGTACCAGATCAAGCAGTTTTTTGACTTCCGTATGATCGGCGATAATCTCTCCGTCTGTGGAGATATAGACCAAGTAATAGGGGTGGAGCCGGTTGTGCTGGTTGATATTGACACTGTCGTTAAGATTGCGCAGGACAAAAATGACACCAGGGGACAAGCCTAAATCGGGTTGGGCCGGTACTACCGCATGGAGCCCTTTCGGTGTCAGTTCCAGATCACCGTGGGTTTTAACAAAGTTGATCAAGTCCATACGAAAATCATTCAGGCCAAGATCGGTGATAGAGATGCCTGTTTTCAGATCTTCCAGCTCAATGACCTCATCCTGTAAACGGCGAAGTTGTTCTTTGCGATATGAGATTTCACTGCTTTGGGCGGTCAGGACATTATCATCTCCGGTGGCCGACATATCGGCAATCATCATCCGGTTTTCAACCCGCTCCTTGAGGTTGATATATTCGTCCAGGGAAATATCGGGCCAATAGTTCACCAACTGGATAGTCTTGTTGATGGAGCCGATACGATCAATCCGGCCAAAGCGTTGAATAATACGGACCGGGTTCCAGTGGATGTCGTAGTTAATGAGATAATCACAGTCCTGAAGGTTCTGGCCTTCAGAAATGCAGTCGGTGCCGACAAGCAGGTCTATTTCAGCGGATTCCTCTGGAAGAGTAAGGGCTTTTTCTTTTGATCGGGGGGAGAAAAGCGTGAGCAGAGATTGAAAATCGTAGCTTTTGTCAAGGGTTGATTTGGGCGCACTTTTTCCTGTAATCTGACCGGAGTGGAGGCCTTTTGATTTGAGAAGAAGCCCCGCCAGATTATCGTAAAGATAGTTGGCGGTATCCGCAAAGGCGGTAAAAATAAGAATCTTCTTGTTTCCGTTATTGATAGGATTTTCAATTTTTTCTAAAATCAATTTCTGGAGATGCTGGAGCTTGGCATCGTCCTCTGGCTTGACTTTTTGCATTGACGATAACAAGGCATCAATAATGGCAAGGTCTGCCGAAAGATCGTTTTCCCATGAGGGAAGATCCATGTCAGCCAGGTTGATCTTGACCTTACCGCCTATCTCATTGCCGTTTAACATCGGCAGTTCGTCTTCTTCTGCCTCAAGAGATTCCAGGCGATCTGTCCAGTCGGTAACAGTGCCTTTTCCTAACTCCCTAAACTCCCTGATTCTGGACAGCATTTTCACATGATTGTCATGGAGACTTCCCAGTGTCAGCCGGAATGATTCCACGGAGCTTTCAAGCCGCTTAAGGAGATTCGTGGTCATCAATGCTTGCAGGCTTCGTTCACGATCAACCTGTTTTAGCTTCCCTTTACCACCTTCAACTTGGGTATCATAAATCGCTTCATATTTTGGCAGGCGACTGGGGAAGATATAGCTAATTGGTGCATAGACAGACAGCTTGAGCAGAGAAAGATGAGCAAAGATGCTGTTGAAGCCAAAAACATCGTCTCTCTGGGTCAATGGACAATGAAAAGACAGGGGATGGCGTCGTTCCGGAAACTGACCAATATCTTTTGTATCGTAGAAGGTCTGGATGTGTTTTCTTGAGCGGGCAATGGTAACGCTATCCAGCAATTCAAAAAAATCAAACTCCAGAGAGTCAAGAATTGCTTTTGCCGTGCGTTTCTCTATTGGCAGTCTTGACCATAGGTTAAAGGCAGACTGAGCGCGACGGAATATCTCCTCCACATTACGATTGCTGCGAAGCTTCTTGAGAAGATTTTCAGAATTGCCTTCATAGGCTAACGCCAACTGGTTTCGCAAGTCGCTGAACCGGTTATTGACCGGAGTGGCTGAGAGCATCAATACTTTGGTCTTAACCCCGTTGCAAATTACCTTGTTCATCAACTTCTGATAGCGAGTCTCTCGGGATTTGTAAGCTTCATTGTTGCGAAAGTTGTGCGACTCGTCGATCACCACCAGATCGTAATTTCCCCAATTGATACGGTTCAGAGGAATACCAAACGAATCCCCTGATGTGCGGGAAAGGTCGGTGTGGCAAAGGACATCATAATTGAAACGATCCTTGGCAAAGATATTAGTTTTAAGATTGCTATTGTAATTCATCCAGTTATCGGCCAGTTTTTTAGGGCATAGCACGAGAACTGATTTGTTGCGTAATTCGTAATATTTAACTACTGCCAGGGCTGTAAATGTTTTACCAAGGCCTACGCTGTCAGCCAAAATGCAACCGTTAAATGTCTCAAGCTTATTGATGATGCCAATAGCTGCATCATGCTGGAAATTGAAAAGCTTATTCCAGATAAGCGTATCCAGGTAACCAGTGCGGTCGTTTGGCAAAACATCTTCGTCAATATCGTTCAAGAAATCGTTGAAGATGTTGTAAAGAATCAGGAAATAAATACGCTCCGGGGAATTTTCCTGGTAGACCGAGTCAATGTGATCACAAATAACTGTGGTGACATCTTCAAGTTTGCTGGAATCATTCCAGATCTGGTTGAAAAGTTGAAGGTAGGTTGAAGTAAAGGTTGTTTCGTCAAAACGGTTGACTATATTGGAAACCGCATTTCCTTGTTGGTAGCCCAAATCTACGGCTGTGAAGCCATGAATGGGCATATATGCAACTTCCTCTCCTGGTCGTTGGATACACGCAAGCTGTTGCATTGGGGATTTGGTTTTGTTCGAGCGAAATGTTGCCTTTTGCCGCATCCATTGGGCGCATTCCCGGGCAATAGCTTTTTGAGTAAGTTTATTGCGGAGTTGAATCTCAAACTCGGAGCCATACAGACTTCGTTCACGATCTGCCCGTGGGATAAAAAATTCTCGCCGTTCTTTTTGGAATTTATCTGTGACTTCTCCGGGAACAAAGGTTGGGGCCGTAAAGATAAATTCCAGAGATTCTATCTTTGCCAGTTCTGTTTTTAGTGCTTCAAAAGCATAGATGGAGAAGCAGGAAGCCGCAATTTTTAATTTGCTTTTAGGTCGCAAAGTGGATTTCAGGTCATCGCCAAGGAGGGAGTTAATGTTGTCGATGATCTTCATCCGCTGTTACCGTTTTATATAATCTGATGGCCTTAGATTGTTTTTGATGCAAATCGTAACTTAGAAACACTATTACTATCCAGTAATTAAACAGGCTTGTCAAAAGTTACTACATGCCGGAATTTATGTCCATTATTCCTTGCTAAATGCCTTCACTCGCCGCCTATCCACCAACCCAGAAATACCCGTTCATTGGGGTCGCGCCAATCGGAAAGAACAGCGGTGACCGTGCCTGTGTATGGGCCTTGCACATCCATGATGGGGGTCAGGTAACTGGCAAGTTCTTTCTTGATGTACTCCCATCTTTCCCCCGTCCTTCCAAAGAATGGTTATGGTAAAGAGATCGTTCCGGTTAGGGAGTTCACGCTGGGCAATGATTTTGTCTCCTGCAATAATCCGAAGTTGAACGTCTCCGTTTTACTTACCTCAAATCGCTGCTGATGGTAACCAAAACCAACGATCCGAGTATGCAGAGAAAGACAATTGGAGAGCCATTTGTAGACCTCCTGCTCCATGTCAGGAAGCGGGCCGTCAATCAACTGATTGGTGTTGAGCAAAGTATCCCCTTTTCCCCAAAACGATCCCAGATGAAATGAGAAGAACACCTCGCGGCAAATTTTCGGGTTGAGCATGGCCTTCATCCAGGCACAAAAAAGGGTGTCAGGCTGAAATTTATATTTGATCCACTGGGCTGCCTTGAAAAAGACTCCGGCCTGGACAAAGGCTTCGATACGGGCAATGACGGCAAGGCCGGAAGACTGAGAGGAGGACAGAGGGGCGTGCTGTTCTGGGGTGGCTATTAAGGTTGATTTACCGCCAACCTCATCAAATTCCCACTGAAACAGGATGGTATCTTCGCTATTCAGCTCGGAGGTTTCGACGCGGCCCACCATGTCAAGCAGGCCGGAATTGGTTAATTGAAACTGATAGGTTGTCTCGCTGGATTTACTTCTGCACTTCAATAAAAAAGCCATGGTTGACCTCCTCTGATAATTTGTTGGGTTGAACCTTCAGTCGTGTAAGGTTCTCTCTTTCTTCCAACATATCAGGGAAGAGGCTCAATATATGATCCTCACAATCTTTTTTTTATTTTTTTATGATTTATAATTCTCCAGGGCGGCCAGGAGCTTTTTCTTAACCTCTTCTCTGAGCTCCTTGGGGCCAATGACCTCCACGTCCGGCCCGTAGCGGAGAATATCAAGGACCAGTTCGCGGGAATCACTATAAGGCAGACGAAGTTGATAAGAGCCATCATCCAGCCAGCTTCCCTGCTGGTCGGGATGCCATTGTTCGGCGGCGATCCAACGGGCGCGCTCTGGGGTAAAGCGAAGGGTAGCCATTTTGTTTGCTGGGCCGGCAAAGATGCCAAAGGCCTGGGAATAATAGCTGTCCAGTTTTTGATCGTCTATCTCAATGGCTTTTTCTTCGAGAATGTCGAGTTGTTGAATGCGATCAAGGGCAAAGGTGCGGAAGTCATTACTTCTATGGCACCAGGTATTGAGGTACCAGTTTTCCCGGTAATAAATGAGTCGTTGCGGGGAGACAACCCGGCTGGAAATGGTGTCATGGGCACGATCCTGATACTGAAGATTCAGTTGATATCGTTGTAGGGTGGCGCTTGCGGCGGCATGAAAATTTTCCGAAGGACAAGGGCGGGCGCCAACACTGTGAAAGCGGAACCTGCGAAAAATCTGATTGGTTGCCAGGTTCTGCTTTTCCATGATGGATTCGATTCGGTGCCGGATGAGGGCAAACTCATCTCGCAACAGCCCCGGTTGCATCTTGCTGATGAGTTCATGGACGGTGAGCAGAGCATGCAGTTCGGAAACAGTGAACCAGAGTCCGGGTAATTCATGCTGCTGTTCCTCGGTGGCATGACCCTGAACGCTGTCGAGAATATAGCCGTCATGCTTTTTATCGTAGCGAACCGGCGCCCCCAGTTCGTCTCGCATTTTCTTGAGAATTCGTTTAATCGTCGGCCAGGAACATTCCATTCTGGCCTCCAGCGTACTCCTAGAGATAGGATACCGATGGGACAAAAAGAGCGAGTGCAGGGTATAAATGCGGTCAAATTGATTCATTGTTTACAGGGGATTTACAGGGGGTGGTCCTGTTTTTTTTTTTGAGAAGTGGTGTCGAAAAAACAGAAATCATTTGTCCGAGTCGTTATCTTCCACTTCTATCATATCCATTATCTCAGTCTGAAACGCCTCATCCTGCATGAGTTTCACGGCGATGGCCTGACAGATTGCTCCTGCAGGGCCATCTGGATCACCTGAAGCACATTAACCGATACTCAACCGTCTTCATCGACTTCCAAAATAAGCGCTGCTTGATTATCTTTGAGTTCCATGTTTGATGTTTTATAACCCTCATGATTTATAGGGAATATCTGGACTACTGTAAATCAGAGATACAGCAAGGTTAACCTGGGTGAATTGAAAAATGTTTAAGGTTAGATGTGGCATTGTTAACGCCTTGCATCACCTGCTGCGGCCCACCGTATTTTCCGCAGATAGCGCCAACAGAGCCTCTTGCCGTCTGGTGAATGCAATTGATAATTGTTATGGCCTTCCTTCAGATGAAGGACGATAATGAAGGTTCCAGCAACATTAAACCTTCACCCAAAGGAGGCCAATCTGATGAATTTCTATACCCAACAACACAAGTATTATTGCGGAATCGATCTTCATGCCAGGAAAATGTATGTCAGCGTTCTCAATCAGCAAGGAAATGTTCAGGTTCATAAGAACATCGACACCGATCCTGAAGTGTTTCTCGACCTTATTTCCCCATACCAGGAAGATATCATTGTTGGGGTGGAATGCGTCTTCTGCTGGTATTGGCTTGCCGATCTCTGTGCCGCCAGGCAGCTCTCCTTTATCCTGGGCCACGCTCTGTATATGCGGGCAATCCATGGCGGTAAAACCAAAAACGACAAAATCGATTCCTATAAAATCGCTCACCTGCTCAAAGGCGGCAATTTCCCCGTCGCCTATTCTTATCCGGCAGAGTGGCGGGCCACTCGCGATCTTCTACGACGTAGAATGTATATAGCCAGGCGGTGTGGTGAACTTGTTGCCCATATCCAGAATACCAATACCCAATACAACCTGCCGGCTTTCAACAAGAAACTTACCCGTAAATACAATCATGAAGGGGTCGCTGCACAGTTCCAAGATCTTGAGGTTAGAAAAAGCGTCGAAGTTGATCTGGAGATGATCACCGCGCTCAACGAGACCCTGAAAAAGCTCGAATGGCATATCGAAAAAACAGCCCGGAAGCATGATTACCATACCTTGTATCTGTTACGATCCATTCCCGGTGTCGGCCAGATCCTGGCGCTGGTCATCTTGTATGAGATCCATGATATCAAAAGATTTCCCCGGGTACAGGATTTTTCTTCCTATGCCCGCCTGATCCGTCCGAAAAAAGAGTCTGACGGCAAGTGGGCTGGAACCTCCAATAAAAAGATCGGCAATCACCATCTCAAATGGGCTGTCAAAGAGGCCGCCAT
>JAQVER010000125.1 GCA_028697885.1 Desulfocapsaceae bacterium | reverse complement strand
GTCTTTTTTCTGGCGGAAATTGTCTCGCTGCTCTTCTATTACTACCCCTTTGACCGGCTGGAACCAAAGAAACACCTGATCCTGGGCTGGATCTACTTTGCCTGTGCCTTGTGCTCTCTCTTTCTTATCAACGGCATTATCGACTTCATGCTCACCCCCGGAAACTGGCTGATTGACAACAATTTCTGGTCGGGATTTTTCAATCCAACCTTCTGGCCGGCCCTCTTCTTCCGTACCTTTATGGCCCTGATGATTGCCGGGCTGTTTGGTTTCCTGACCAGTGTAAATATCAAAGAGACAACACTGCGCCACACCATGGTCCGTTACTGCGGCATGTGGCTGCTGCCGCCCCTGCTGCTGCTTCTTGGATCGGCCCTGTGGTACAAGACCGCGCTGCCGCTGCCGCTACAGGAGATGATCTTCAGCAGAGCGCCAGAGATGAAACCCTTCCTGACGCTCTTCATCTGGCTTTCGCCATTGATCTTTTCCGGCGGCTTGATCATGGCCATTTTCCGCCCACAAGGCGTGCGCAGACCACTGGCCTGGCTGCTCCTGCTCCTTGGTTTCCTCTATCTGGGCAGTTTCGAATTCATTCGCGAAGGCGGACGCAGACCTTATATTATTCACGATTATATGTACTCCACATCCATCAAAAAGGCAGACATGGGACAGATCCAGAAAGCAGGTGTCCTCGCCTCCGCCCGCTGGGTACAGAATAAAACCATAACAACTGAAAACAGGATGGCTGCCGGGAAGGAGCTCTTCACTCTGCTCTGCATGCCCTGTCACTCAGCCGGTGGCCCCTTAAATGATATCCTGCCCCTGGCCAGACGTTTTTCTCCGGCTGGCATGCGCTCTTTTCTGGCAACCATGGGTACAGCCAATCCTTACATGCCGCCCTTTGCCGGAACCGAGGAAGAACAGAGTGTGCTTGCCGAGTATCTCACCACCCGTCTTGTTCCTGGAACAGTTAACAATGTGGTAAAAATCAACAAAGAAAACATCAAGCCAGCGCCCTTTGACCAGGAAACAGCCGAGTATCTCATCCTCGCCAGCAGTGACAAGGGCATGGTTCTGTCTTCCGAACCGGAGCAGTCCGGGGTTGATTTCTCCTTTGCCCCCCCGACCCTGCGTGCCCAGGTCATCTTGCGGGGAGAGGTCCCCAGTCTCCTGACCGAGACCGACGATATTCAGGTAAATTACCGGATTGACACCGACCAAGAACCTCTTCTCGGGAAGATGATTGCTGCGGATGGTACATTTGAAGCAACTCTTTCCAGGATTCCTCCCATTGCTCAAGATTTCCGCCCCTACCTCCTGGCCGAGATCGAGGCGGTTAAAGAGGGAAAAGTGATTGCCACTACCCGTCTGAAAATTGGTATTTCAAACGAGATCGGCTGCCGGAACTGTCATGGCGGACCATGGCGACAACAGGGCCGCACCGGTCTCTCCCGGCAAACTGCCGCAGATATCCTGGCCATCCACGACAAACGCAGCAGCACGAGGCTCAGCCAGGACTTTCAGGCCGGCAAGATCGTGGCCTGCAGGAACTGTCATGCCGACAGTAGCCAAGGGGCCGCTGGCCAAGCCGGGCGACTCAATCTCTCAGCGGCCATGCATGGTTTTCATGCCACCTATCTTTATAAAGACGACAACAGTTGCACTTTCTGTCACGTCAACAGCGCTCAGGGCGCCACCGGCAGCATGGATGGCCTGCACGGCACATTAGTAGGACTTGAATGCACAAACTGCCATGGCTCTCTTGCCGATCACGCTATCAGTCTGCTCAAACAGGAACAAGAGGCCCAAAAGCCAGCAAGCGCTCAACTCATGACCCTGCTTTCTGACAAAGGAACAGTAGCACAAGCTACCATCAAAGGCCGGTTGCCATGGGTCATGGAGCCCGACTGCCTGACCTGCCATAAAGGATTTCAGCCCCCTGACTCCATCACGGCCTTTAATACCTGGAGTGCTGACAAGAAGGGATTATTTGCCCACCGACACGGCGAAGAAGGTGTTCTGCTCTGCACCTCATGTCATGGCTCGCAACACTCCCTCTACCCGGCTGACAATGCATACAGTAAAGAGCTAGCAAATCTGCAACCTCTGCAATATCAAAACAGTCCCTATCCCATGGGAGCCAACCGGGGTTGCGCCGTCTGCCATACGGTGGAGATGGAAGAAGAGCTGCACCATCCAGGATCACTGGGAACTTTTCGTTACAGAGTGGAATAGAAGAGGCGAGGGGGACTTTATTGTTCTCGTTTTATCAACCTGACAGACAAGGAGACCGCACCATGTTTGTTCGATACTTGATGGCGATGCAGCTGTTCATGCTCGTCTGTTCTTCGCCTCTGCACGCAGCACAGAAGCCGGTCGATAACGGCGCACTGGCCGGACTTGAAACCGCCAAAGTCATTTTCGATGTGCGGTTGGCCGATCTTGATTCGCTGATATTCAATCTGAAGCTCATGGATGAAACCTGGGAGGGAATCGCTACGCAAAACGTGAAACCGGAGATGATCGTTGCTTTCCGTGGTCCAACGGTCAAACTTCTGACGTCCGCCGAACTCGACGAGGAGGCACGCCACCTGTTCCGGCTGTTAAAAAAGAAAGGTGTGCGGTTTGAGGCATGCGGTGTGGCCATGCGGATATTCAAGGTCGCCCCGGCAGGACTTATTCCGGAGATCAAGCTGGTGGCCAATGTCTTTAATTCCTTGATTGGTTACCAGAACAAGAACTATGCAATAATCGTCATCAACTGAGGCCAACAAAAACAAAGACCCGTTCGTAACATTTAAAGATATCGACAACTGAAATACGTCTCAAATATTTATCAGCCTTCATCGCTTTCAGGGTAAGGCTGGTTATATACCGCTAGAAGCGAGGTTGAAGCGGAGATCCGTGAGTGTATAGACACATATTCTATCGCTGGCAGCGTATACAGAAAAGACCGGGAGACTGTTCACCAACCGTTTTTAAGAGAAAATATAAAAGATATGTGGCAGAGAAGTTTGATTTCCACTATTGCTGACTGACCTCATAATTGCCAAGGCCAGAATCAGGATAAGCCATTGGATAGTTCTATTCTTCCGTCCACTGATTAAAAGTACTTCAGGTTCTTTGGTCATCTACAATACTCCGGGCTGGAAGGAGTGGTCCGGGAAAGAAAATAGGGCGTTCTTGGACAAAAAAACATCCTTACCAGTTTTCAGCGTTTTATCAAGAAAGAGAATATACTCTGAGCCCGGCCTATCAGAAAAGTTCTGGCCGTAATTCATCGGCAAGCAGGAAACCATCCAGCTCTTCCTGATCATAAAAGGCCCTGTCAAAGAAAAGGCCCTGGGCAGGTGCGGTATACTGTTTCAGCTCCACCGGTTCCTGCAGAAAATGCTGCACATCCGCCACTGCCAGTTTCCCCTTGCCGACTGCAACCAGCACCCCGACAATCCGGCGCACCATCTTCCACAGAAAATGCGACCCCACAATCCGGCAAAGGATCAGATCCCCGGTTACCACAACCTGACATTGATTGACCATGACCATGGGAGATTTTTTCTTCACTACCTGCCGGTCCGTGAATGAGGTAAAATCATGCATCCCCACCAGTGCTGCAGCTGCCTCCTGCATCCGCTCTTCGTCCAACGGTTCCAAAACCTGCCAGACATGATCCCGCCCCAATGCCGTTTTGCGTCTGGCGATCTGATAGCAATAACTTCGGCCGATACAATTATGGCGGGCGTGAAAACGAGCCCCGGCCCGCTTGCACTCAAGAATGGAGATATCCCCTGGCAATGCTGCATTCAACCGCTCCCTGATCTCCTGGGGATTCAAGTCGGTCCTGGCCTCCAGATGGACCACAAAATGCAGTCCATGCACCCCGGCATCGGTACGGCCACTGCCCTGCACGTCCACCTGAGAGCCAAAGAGTTCTGCCGCTGCCGCAAGCAGAGTGCCTTGAATGGTTCTGGCGTCATCCTGCTTCTGCCAACCGCTGTAGCGGCGGCCGTCAAATTCCAGGGTCAGTTTAAATCGTTTTGCATGGTCGTTCATATTGATTTACTCCTTAATTTTGTTCACCGTTTAGGTGTGCAGCAATGTTCGTTCGCCATTGGCATGGCGCAGACGATGGGCCAGGGTACGGGAAATTGCCGAGATCAATACCAACGCCAGCCGTTTATGCTCCTCGGCCAGTTGATTAAAATTTTCCAGGGTCAGCATATAGAGATCAGTATCCGTATAAGCAATGGCATTATCACTGCGGGGCCGGCCATCGAGAAAGGCCAGGCCGCCGAAAAAATCGCCACGGCCTATGGTTGCCACATGATGCAATTGCCTGCTGCCGCCGATTGGCGCCGTAATCCTGACCTCACCGCGCCGGATCAGATAAATAGCATGCCCCTGATCCCCTATGGAGTAAATGGTTTCTCCGGCCTTGAAAGATCGCTGTTCCAGGCGCTCCTCAAGATCGGCCAAGGTTTCATCCTTGCGCCCATGAAAGAGTTCCATCTCCTGTAATCGTAAGAGCACTTCTTCATCCACTGGGGCCTTAACCTCGCCGATCAGACGTTCTTCCACCCATTCAATGGCGGACTCAAGGATCGGAAAGATATGCACCGTATCACCACTTTCACCCGTCAGACCGGTCTGTTCAAAAAACTCCCGCAGATTATGGCCACTGGGAAGCTGCTCATGCACATTGCTGAGGAGCAGAAAAGCGCCGCGCTCCGCGAGCATGTCCCGCACCTGAATAAGCATGTGGACCGCCGTAATATCCACCGACTGAACCAAACGCAGATCAAGAATGACATAATCCCGACTCTTGACCTCCGGTTCCAGAATAGAATAAAGCTCGTAGGTAGTGCCGAAAAAAAGGCTGCCCTGCAATTCAAAGATAACAGCCTTTTCACCCTTCTGCTCGATCATGCGTCTCTCGGCCTCCGAACGGGACCAGGTGGATGAGCGCTGATGGACAAAAGACCTGTGCCGGACCACCGATCCCCCAACCTGTTCACGGACGAATAGAAGGATGGACATGGCAACTCCCGAGGCGGAGGCGGCAATCAGACCCACTGTCAGGGCAATGGTAACCACCGCCAGCACCACCGCAAAATCCAGCACCGTCCCCCGCGACTCAAGGAAGCGCAGGGGTTCCGTGTCAATCATCCGCAGACCGATAACAATCAGGATACCAGCCAGAGTGGCAAGGGGAATCCAGGCAATAACCGTACTCAATGCCAGCGCCGCCACCAGCACCATAACCCCTTCCATGATGCCGGAGACACGTGTCTGTGCGCCACTGTTCAGGTTCACCATGGAGGGTCCCATGGTGCCGGATCCTGGCAGGCCACCAATCATCGATGAGGTTATATTGGCCAGCCCCTGGGCGCACAATTCCCGATTCGGCTCATGACGGGTCCGCGTCTTCTGATCGATCACCACACAGGTTTTCAAGGTGTCAATGGAGAGGAGGGCTGCCAGGGTCAGGGCACTGCCGACAAGGGCTCCGATCTGAGAAAGCTTCAATTCACCCAGGTCATGCCAGCGAGCGACAAAGGTGTTGAAATACCCTTTTTCCACCGC
The DNA here is from genome assembly GCA_028697885.1 of Desulfocapsaceae bacterium. Lineage (GTDB taxonomy): Bacteria > Desulfobacterota > Desulfobulbia > Desulfobulbales > Desulfocapsaceae > UBA2270. The sequence goes on along the minus strand of JAQVER010000125.1, from coordinate 2,932 downwards.
GCCAAGGGTGCCAAGCACCAACCTGTTATCGGTGAGCGTCATCATCGAGGGATCGGTTGCGGCCAGCCCGAGATACGTCAACAAGCCGGCACATATGCCAAGGATCGTGCCGGGAATCGCCTTGGTCACCTTTGGTCCCAGCAGGGCGACAAACACCGTTGCCGCACCGACGGCAATGCTGCGCAGATCCCAAAGCCCTGGGTTTATAACAATCTGCCACCACGGCATATCAGTGCCAACCCCCATAAAACTATGGATCTGACTGGTGATGATGATGATACCGACTCCGCTTAGATAGCCACTGACCACCGTATAAGGGATATATTTAATAATGCGCCCAATGCCAAGAAAGCCAAAAAGGATCTGCACCAGACCCGTTAATCCAGCAAGCACAGTCAACAATAGAACAATGCTCTCAGGAGCAACACCCTGTTTTACCAGCTCAATGGCAAAGGCTGACAACACCGCCGCAGCCGGGGCGCAAGGCGCACTGATTAAGCGGTCCGAACCACCAAAAACAGGGGCAATCAGGCCGAGAGCCGCAGCTCCCAGCATCCCTGCCACGGCGCCAAGTGCCACATAGTGCGGACCAATCGCCGCATAGACAGTGACCCCGAAAGCCACCGCCGCCGGCAAGGCCACGAGCATGGATGCCAGTCCGCCCCATAAATCCCCGGGGGCACGTAATTTATTCAAAAGTACGGACATGACATGAACCTTCTTTTAGAATGGATGAGGGGCAGTATCAGGGGCAAGGTGGCAAGACTCTTCACGCTCCGCCACATCTTGCCGACGCAGAATTCCATTTTTCACCCCGCAAGATAATAACGGTTCAGTGGTCAAGAAAACCATATTCCCTGGATTCGCCCGGCTGACCTGCTCCCCTTTTTCGCTGCGCATGGCCATGACCTTAAGGGGCATCACCTCAATTCCCGGCAACATATACTCAATCAACTCACCCGCCTGCAGCACGTTCCTGGCCTCCACCAGCGGATGGTCTCCCTCAGCCCTGATCACCGCCACCGGATGCACGGTCTGTTCCTCACGCGAGGTATGATAGACCATCTCATCGCGGCCGGGGCGCTGGTCAAAAAAGTTCTCGGTGATGCCGCGGGTGCCGGTCTTGGCGATCTCCTCCCGGAAGATCGGAGGCAGGGCAATGGCCGCAGGATCACGCCAGGCCTCTGCCGGGAGAGTAGCCAGAAAATCAAGGGCCGCCCGGTAGATCCGTACCACACCGCCCACATAAAAGATGGACTTCATCCGCCCTTCAATCTTCAGGGAATTGACACCAGCCGCCACCAGCTCGGGCAGCCGCTCTAAAAGACAGAGATCCTTGGAGTTGAAGATATAGGTGCCCCGCTCGTCCTCTTCCACCGGAAAATACTGGCCGGGCCGTTTCTCTTCGGTGAGGGCGTAACTGTAGCGGCAGGGATGGGCGCAATTGCCCTGATTGGCGTCGCGGCCGGTCATATAATTGGACAACATGCAGCGGCCGGAATAGGAGATGCAGAGGGCGCCATGGACAAAGATCTCCAGCTCGCCCCGCACCTGTTTCCGGATTTCACTAATCTCAGCCAGCGACAGCTCCCGGGCCAGGTTGAGGCGCGATGCCCCCTGGGAAAGCCAGAAGGCGGCGGCTGCGTGATTGGTCACATTGGCCTGGGTGGAAAGGTGGATGGGTAGCAGCGGCACCACGGTGCGGGCCCGCATGAGGATGCCGGGATCAGCGATAATCAGCCCATCGACTCCGATTTCCTGCAAGGAGAGCAGATACGGATCAAGATCAACGAGGTCCTGATTATGGGCCAGGATATTGATGGTCACATAGACCTTAACGCCCCGGGCATGGGCATAGCTGACCGCTTCGGCCATAGCCTCGGGGCTGAAATTGCCCGCCTTGGCCCGCAGGCTGAACTGCCTGCCGCCAAGATAGACGGCATCGGCGCCATAGTGAATGGCGGTCACCAGTTTTTCAAAGGTTCCAGCCGGGGCCAGTAACTCCGGCAAGGCAGGGCCAGCCCCATTGCCGCTTTCTTTTTTATCCATGGTAAGGTATATATTTAGAGGTCTCTAGGTCAGGAAAAAAAGGTTGCGCGTTATCCATCCATGGCCTGCGGTCGCGGGAGAATCAAGCGCAGCGCAAAAAAAGAATCATACCATATGATTCCTGGATTACCAAGCAAGCAATAAAGGATACAAAGATTTCGGTGAACAAAAAAAAGATTGGCATCGCCATGAGTGGAGGTGTAGATTCCACCGCCTGCGCCCTGCTTCTTCAGCAGCACTTTGACGTCCATGGTTTTTTCATGCGCCTGGTCGGTCCTGATCCGGACGGACAGGAACAACGGGCCCGCTCCGTTGCCGATCAGCTGGGGATCGACCTGCAGGTGATCGATCTCAGTCCTGAGTTTACCTCCAACATCCTTCACTACTTCACGACAACCTACCAGCAAGGCCTGACCCCAAATCCCTGTATGGTCTGTAATCATACCATCAAATTCGGACTCTTCATGGATGTCATCCTGGCACGCGGCATGGACGCCATGGCAACCGGACATTATGCGCGAATTGAAAAGGATGGTGACACCTATGAGCTTTGCAAGGGAAGCGATAAGGCCAAAGATCAATCCTATTTCCTCGCCCGGTTGGATCAACGCCAACTGAGCAGGGCTCTTTTCCCCTTGGGCGAGCGTCAAAAAGAAGAGGCCTATCAGCTTGTCGAAGAGCACGGGTTTACCGATTTCCGGGGTCAGGAAAGCCAGGATATCTGCTTTCTGGGATCAACGCCGGTTGGGCAGTTTCTCAGCAAACGTATCCCTCAGGCCGAGAAAGCAGGAAGAATTATCACCAAAGAAGGGCAGGATCTGGGCGGACATCAAGGACTTTTCCATTATACCATTGGTCAGCGCCGGGGATTGGGCATTGCCGA
>JAQVER010000040.1 GCA_028697885.1 Desulfocapsaceae bacterium | reverse complement strand
CCTGGCCGTGGCGAGATTAGAGCAGATCGTCAAGGACTCGGGGGCCGGCAGCGTTGCCGTGTTCGGGTCGGCCCGGGCAAGTCTGGAAACCCTGACCATGCGCCACCGCTGCTGCCGTAAGCTTGACTGGCGGGAGCCTTCCTGCTTTGTCGATCCCGGGCTGGCTCGGAAAATATCCCGGGCGATTGCCAGACTCGATGACCGGCTGGCAACCTCCCTGGGAGAAATTCAAAACGCCGATTTCATCCTGGTTGCGGGCGCTGATCCGGTGCGGGAAGCGCCCATGCTGGTCCTGGCCATGCGCCAGGCCGTGAGGAAAGGAGCGGTGGTGGTGGTTATTGATCCGCGGCCGGTCTCCCTGCCCTTTGATTTTACCCATCTGCCGGCAACACCCGGCCAGATTGAGGCGCGTCTTGCCTCTCTCGTCAGTCTGGCCCTGGACCCGGAGACGATCAAGAAGCTTGACGGCTCATTCCTTGCCTTTGTTGATGCGATGTCGGCACACTTACCAGCAGATCCGGAAATGACAGAACAGATTGTGATGCTGGCCGGAAAACTGAAAGAGAGCCATAAACCGCTGCTTATCTGCGGCACCGGGGTGGTCAAGGAGACAACCCCGGATTTTGCTGCCGATCTGGCCGTCTTGCTGCAATCCGTGCAGGGGGAATGCGGTCTGTTCTACCTTTTTCCGGAAGCCAACGCCTACGGTGCGGCCCTCCTGGCCGGAGCGGACCAGCCTTCCTTCTCCGATACCCTGCAGGCGATTGAAGAGGGTACCATCAAAGCGGTCATTACCGTGGAAAGCGATCCTTTTTTTCAGTACCCTGACCGTCTGCGTCTGGAAAAAGCCTTCGCTCAACTGGAACTGGTGATTGCCCTTGATTATCTGCCCACAGCCACGACTGCCCGAGCCCATATCCTGCTGCCGACCGCTACCCATTTCGAAACCGCTGCCCATTTCATCAATCAGGAAGGCAGAATCCAGTTTGCCCAACCGGTGCACAGCAGTGCCAGACCTCTTTCACAAGCTGGTGACGGCAGTCATCCCCCGCGACTCTATGACAATGATGTCGTAAATAATGTCGGGGAGGGACCGCAGCCGGCCTGGCAGATTATCAGCAAACTCATGGCCGCCATGACCCGGGAGGTGGAAGCGTCAACCCTGCCCGAATTTCCGCGGATTTTTGCTGAAGAAGCGGACGGCCTGGCCCCGCTGCGCCAACACGCGTACCCGGTCGATGGTGTCAGGATTGTCCCGGAACGGCGGTCCGCCCCGGTCTGTTTGGTCACCGCCGGGCCAGGCCCGGAAAAAGATGACATTGAATCCATGGAACTCGTGCTCACGACATGGACCTACGGCACGGAAGAGCTCTCATCCTTTTCCGAGCCGGTCCGGCAGGCAACGCCCAGTCCTGAGATTACCATGCACGCGGAGGACGCCGCCAGGGCAGGCTTGGGCGAAGGCGACACCGTGAAACTGCATCTGGATCGCGGCGTTCTGGAATTACCCTTGCGCCTGTCGACAACCATGGCCAGGGGCATCGTGGTGCTGCCGCGTCACAGGCAACTCGACTGGCAGCAGCTGCAAGCATGTCAGGAAGGACGGCTGACCTGCCGGATCGAAAAGGCCTGAGGAGTTAATATGATTACTCTGCTCATAAAACTGGCATCATTGCTGGCCGTGGTCCTGCTCCTGACCGCTTATCTTGTCCTTATCGAGCGGAAGCTGCTGGGACGGTTTCAGCTTCGTTACGGACCAAACAGGGCCGGGTTTCATGGCCTGCTGCAATCCTTCGCTGACGGGATCAAGCTCCTGCTCAAGGAGGACATTGTCCCGGCCGGTGCCGACCGCTTCATTTTTATCTATGCGCCGGCAATCGTGGCCATCGTCCCGCTGCTGCTGCTTGCTGTTATTCCTTTCGGGGATACATCGATCCTGATGGGGAAAGAAATTCCCATGGTGATTGCCAATCTCAATGTCGGGGTTCTCTATGTGCTCGCCCTCTCATCCCTTGGTGTCTATGGCGTCATCCTCGGAGGATGGGCTGCCAACTCCAAATACAGTTTACTGGGGGCGATCCGGGCCACGGCCCAGATGATCAGCTATGAACTGGCCCTCGGTCTCTCCCTGGTGCCCGTGGTGATGCTGGCCCATTCCTTCAGTATGGTGGATATTGTCAATGCCCAGGCCCGTTATCCCTTTATCCTGGTGCAGCCGGTGGCCTTTATCATCTTTATTATCAGCGCCATGGCCGAAGCCAAGCGCTTGCCCTTTGACCTGCCGGAGGCGGAAAACGAACTGATGGCCGGTTTCCATACCGAGTACAGCGGCATGCGTTTCGCGCTGTTTTTCCTTGGCGAATATATCAACATGATTGCCCTGGGGGCCTTGGTGGCCGTGTTCTTTCTCGGAGGCTGGCGCGGGCCGCTGCTGCCGCCGGTCATCTGGCTGCTGCTCAAGATCCTCCTGGTGCCTTTTCTGCTGATCTGGACCAGGGCAACCTTGCCCAGGCTGCGCTATGATCAGCTGATGCACTTCGGTTGGAAATTTCTGGTTCCGGTCGCTCTGCTGAATATCGTTTTTTCCGGCGGTATAATCTTGTGGATGGGGTCCTGATCATGCAAGGAAAATCACCATCAAGCGGCTGGCAGCTGTTCGGGGCGATCAAGGGGTTGGCAAGCTCTTATTGGATCACCTTGCTGCATCTTTTCCGCAAGCCGATTACCGAGCAGTATCCCGAGTTCAAACGGACCCTGCCGGCTAGAACCCGCGGAAAAATTATCTTAACCAGAAGCCCGGATGGCAAGGAACGCTGCGTCGCCTGTTATCTTTGTTCAGGGGTGTGTCCGGTCAGCTGTATTTCCATGGCCGCCGCCGAAAGTGAAGACGGCCGCCGGTATGCCTCCTGGTTCCGGATCAACTTTGCCCGGTGCATTTTCTGCGGTCTTTGCGAAGAGGCATGTCCCACCCTGGCTCTGCAGCTGACCCCGGAATTTGAATTCTGCGGCACGGATATCCTGCACTTTGTTTATGAAAAGGAAGACCTCCTGGTAGCTCATGGCGGCAAAAACAGTGATTATGATTTTTACAAACATTGCGGCATCGGCGCCAACAGTGAGAAGGGCAGGCGTGACAATGAAAAAGAACCGGTCAATATCAGAAGCAATATGCCCTGAGAGGGCAATGGTAACTAGGACGTGCGGATGAATGCGTATAGTGCAATATTTTACCTGCTGGCGGTAATTATCACCGTGGCTACTGCCTTGACCATCACCAGCCGCAATCTGGTCTATGCGGTGGTCTACCTGATCATCTCGTTTCTGGGAACCGCCCTGCTTTTTTATCTGCTCGGCGCCCCAATGCTGGCCGCCCTTGAGGCTATTATTTATGCCGGCGCCATCATGGTGCTGTTCCTGATTATTATCATGTTGATGCAGATTGATAAGCAGGAAGGGGTGGCCTCTCTGTTCAATCAGTGCTTTTTTGTCATCGCTGTCGCCGGTACGGCATTCAGCCTTGTCCTGCTGTTGCTCTATGGCAACTCCGGCAGTTTCTTTCCGTTACAGGCCGCCATGGCTACCCCTGGGCAATTCGGCGCCTTTATCTTTCAGAAGTATTGGCTGGCGGTGGAGGTGGTCTCCTTCCTGCTTCTGGTCGCCCTGGTCGGGGCCCTTTACCTGAGCAGGACCAACTCGGAAAAATCAGCATATGGAGGGAAGAGATGATCGTTTCCTATGGTGAAATTCTTCTCCTGGCAATCTGTCTTTTTTTTATGGGTATGATCTGTGTGGTGACCCGCCGCAATCTGCTCATGATCCTCATCGGCGTGGAAATCATGCTGAATGCTGCCGGTATCGCCTTTGTCGGTGCCGCCCTCCGCTGGCACTCCCTTGACGGCCAGGCCTTTGTCCTGTTTTTGATGGCAGTTGCTGCGTCCGAGGTAGCCGTGGGGCTTGCCCTGATTGTTTACGCCCATCGCCACAGCGGCACCCTGAATGGCGACGGATATAATCTGATGAAAGGTTAACTGTGAAGACAACGCTCATCATCCTGCTTCTGGCCCCGCTTCTGGGGGCGCTGTACCAGATCATTGCCGGTAGCCGTTTTCCACGGCGGCTGGCGGAGGTGGTTAGCTGCGCCGTCATCCTGGTCTCGTTTGTCATGGCGACAGTGGCCTTTTTTCTGCCCGGCAGGCCGGAAACCATCTTGCTTTACAACTGGATTAACGTCGACACCTTTTCGGCCGGCATGGACATTCATTTTGATGCCCTGGCCGCGATCATGACCCTGATGGTGACCTTCGTCTCCTCCCTGATTACCATCTACTCGGTCAGTTACATGGACCAGGATCTCGATTATTCGCGATATTTCGCTTATCTGAATCTCTTCGTCTTTTTCATGCTGATCATTGTCCTTGCCGACAACCTGCTCTTTCTGTTTCTTGGGTGGGAAGGGGTGGGATTCTGCTCGTATGCCCTCATCGGCTTCCATTACCAAGAGCTGGCCAACGCCAGGGCAGGGCGCAAGGCCTTCCTGCTGACCAGAATCGGCGATGTTGGTCTGGGAATCGCCATCAGTCTTTTCTTCGTCACCTGCCACAGTCTGTCTATCTCGACCATCAACGCCCAGGCGGCCACTCTTTCGGCCGGGACCGCCATGACCCTCGGATTTCTGCTCTTCTGGTCGGCAACCGGCAAGTCCGCGCAGCTGCCGCTGCTGGTCTGGCTGCCGGATGCCATGGCCGGTCCCACCCCGGTTTCCGCCCTCATCCATGCAGCAACCATGGTCACAGCCGGCGTCTATCTGCTGATCCGTTTATTTCCGGTGGTTTCCCGGACTCCGGAAGTCCTGCTGACCATCGCCATCGTCGGCACGGTAACGGCATTCTATGCCGCCTGTGCCGCCATGGTGCAGAAAGATTTGAAGCGGGTGCTGGCCTATTCAACGATCAGCCAGGTCGGCTATATGTTTCTGGCCATCGGAGTTGGCGATATCATCGGCAGCATGTTTCATCTGCTGACCCATGCTTTCTTCAAGTCTCTGCTCTTTCTGGCGGCCGGTGCTGTGATCCACGCCCTTCATGATGAACGTGATATATCCCGGATGGGAGAAGCGGTGCGCCGCCATCTGCCTGTCGTCTTCCTGGTTTTTCTGGCCGGCAGCCTGGCCCTTGGCGGGGAGCCGCCGACAGCCGGTTTTTTCAGCAAGGGGAGGATCCTGCTGGCCACGCTTCAGCACGGCGGCATGGTCTACAAGGCCGTATGGGTTGGTGCAACCTGCACCGCCTTCCTGACCACACTCTATACCTTTCGCCTGTTTTTTATGGTCTTCACCGGTAAACCGGCCGTTCCCCACCAGGGTTTCATCCGTGAGGTGCCGCCCCTGATGGTGTGGGTGCTCTGGCCACTGGCCCTGTTCGCCCTTTTTGCCGGATTTTGCAACCTGCCGTACCTTCAGGCTGGCGGCGGCTGGCTGTCCCGATTTCTGGCCACGACCCCCGGTGCGGTTCCTGATCTGCAAGCCGCCCCGTCCCTGGAATGGGTTGTGGAAAATGGCGACAGCCTGCTGGCCATTGTTGGCCTGATCCTGGCCTATTTCCTCTATGGCCCGAAAAATATCCTGGGCTGGCGAACGGCAGATGCCTCGGCAGGAAGGGCAACGGCCTTGCTTTTGTCCGGATTTGGACTTGATCGGCTCTACGCTACGCTTTTGGTCAGGCCCTATGAGGGAATATCACGATTTTTGTGGCACACGGTGGATGAGTCCGTTCTCGATCGCGGCCTGCTCCGATCCGTGAAGATGTTGCCATTATTGGCCGGGGGGTTACAAGGCTGGACTACCGGGCTGTTATCAACATCCCTGAAAATGCTGGTCCTCGGATTTACGGCGTTTTTGGTTTTTCTTGCTTTTTAGAGACCTGTCCGAGTTAAGCTCAATAAAGAGAGCAAACGTAATCTTCAATTTTAGAGGCTCTTATCCAGCGCCGCCTGATAAGAGGGAATAGTTGCCGACGAGACAACCCAAATGATTTCTTTTCCTTTACTCTCAGCAATTGTCTTCTGGCCGCTGGCCGGAGGATTGTTCGTCCTGGCCTTTTGGCGGTATCCGCAGGTGGGCCACAGGATTGCTCTCGGAGCAGCATCGGTGGAGCTGCTCCTGGTGGTCTCTCTGCTGCTCCTTGATCTTCACCCCCAGGGAGCCGATGGTTGGCTGATGATCGAGGATCTCCCCTGGATTGCCCAGTATGGTGTGCGCTACAGTCTGGGACTGGACGGCATCAGTCTCATCCTGCTTTGTCTGACCGCCCTGCTCGGGGTCATTGCCATTCTTGCCTCCTGGGAACAGATTTCCCAGCGACCGGGCGTCTTTTACTTCATGCTCCTGTTCACCCAGTCGGCAGTCATGGGTGTCTTTCTGGCCACCGACCTGTTCCTCTTTTATCTCTTCTGGGAAATGCAGTTGATTCCCATGCTTTTTCTGGTCGGCATCTGGGGCCATGAAAAGAGAATCTATGCCGCGCTCAAGTTCTTCCTGTTTAATATAGCTGGCGGCCTGCTGATGCTGGCGGCCCTGATCGGCCTCTATCTGCTCCATGGCCGGCAGACGGGTGATTACTCGTTTGCCCTGTCCCAGCTGATGCAGACCAGGCCTGCCCCTGTGCTTGAGATGTGGTTGTATGGTGCCTTTCTGTTGGCCTTTGCCATCAAGATTCCGATCTTTCCCCTCCATGGCTGGCTGCCCGACGCCCACACCGAGGCGCCCACTGCCGGTAGCATTATCCTCGCAGGTCTGCTGCTGAAAACCGGGGCCTATGCGCTGCTCCGTATCGCCATCCCCCTTTTTCCGGGAGCGGCCCATCGACTGATGCCGCTGCTCTTGATCCTCGGTCTGGTCGGCATTGTCTATGCCTCCCTGGTTGCCCTGGGCCAAAAAGACATGAAACGTCTGGTAGCCTATTCAAGTATCGGTCACATGGGCCTGATTGTCCTCGGCCTGGCGGTCTGGGACAGTCTGACCTTGTCGGGTGCGGTCTTGCAGATGGTCAATCATGGGATTACCACCGCTGCCCTCTTTATTATGGTAGGGATGCTTGATGAACGTTTTCATACCCGAACGCTTGCCGATTTTGGCGGCCTGTGGAAATCGATGCCGATCTTCAGCGCCTTTTTCCTGTTGTTCGCCATGGCCTCTCTGGGTATGCCCGGACTCAATAATTTTGTCAGTGAATTCCTGATCCTGGTTGGAGTTTTTCGCGCCCATCCGGTGATCGGATCGCTGGCCTTCACCACGATAGTCCTGACCTTGATCTATGTCTTGAAATTGGTGCAGGACACACTGTTCGGGCCGGAAAAACAGCAACATTGTCGGGACCTTTCCTTCAGGGAATGGATCATTCTGCTGACGCTCGCCCTGGCGGTGATTGCTAATGGTCTCTATCCGCAACCTATCCTGACGCTGGTGCATGGTCCGGTCCAGCATCTGATTGACCAAGCTGGAATAATTACGCTGCCAGAGGCAGGCTCAATGATGGCTAAGTGAGACAAAAATGCAGACTGAATGGTTAGCACTTCTTCCCCTGATAATCCTGGCAGCCGGCGGTTCGGTGATTTTTGGCATCGGTGCCTTCTGGCACCAGGTGCCAACGGCGTTGCTCTTTGGTCTTGCTGTGTTTACCTGTCTTGCCAGCGGTGGAACCGCTCTGCTTTTCCCAAACGTGGCAAGTAACCTTTCAGGCCTGCTGGCAATGGACGCGTATAGCTCTTTTTATACCGTTCTTTTTACGATTATTACCCTCATCACCCTGCTTTTATCCTATCAATACGCCAGACAAAGGGCATTTGCCGGGGATGAATTCCTGGGTATCATCCTCTTTGCCTCTGCGGGCATGGTGCTTATCGCCGCCTCCTGCCACTGGCTGTTTTTTTTCCTGGGGCTGGAGATGGTGAGCATCTCCCTCTATGTGCTGATCGCTATTCGCCGCGGGGATGGACCGGGTATCGAAGCGGCGCTGAAATATTTTGTCATGGGTGCCGTGGCCAGTGCTTTTGTCGTCTTCGGTATTGCCATGCTCTATGGGGCGACCGGAACGCTTGTGATCATGAAAAGTCTTGATCTTGCCGGCCATCCCGACAACAGGTTCCTTCTCCTCTTCGGTCTCAGCCTCATCCTGGTCGGCCTCTGCTTCAAGATATCCCTGGTTCCTTTTCATCTCTGGACCCCGGATGTATATCAGGGGGCGCCCGCGCCGATCACCGCCTTCCTGGCTACCGGCACCAAGGTGGCTTTGCTGTCGATGTTCGTACGCCTGGCCCTGTATGGGGGAGACGGCGCTGGTGCTCTTTTTGCCCCTGCCTTATGGACCATGGCGTCCCTCACTATGGTGGTCGGCAACATTACCGCCCTTGCCCAAACCAGGGTCAAGCGTCTGCTGGCCTATTCGTCTATTGCCCAGATGGGTTACATGATGATGGCGCTGCTGGCCTTCAAACATACAGGCGTTGCTGCGGTTATTTTTTACTCGGTCGTCTATGCCTTCATGGATCTTGGGGCCTTCGGAACAGTGGGGCTCCTTTCGCCCAAAGAGTCGGACCGTGATGTCATTGCCGATTACCAGGGACTTGGATATGCCCAACCGGGCAAAGCGGCGTTATTGACCCTCTGCCTTTTCTCCTTGGCCGGCTTACCCGCCACCGCCGGTTTTATCGGTAAATTCATGCTCTTCCGCGCTGCTTTGGAGGCAAATCTGGTCGGCCTGGCCTTGATCGGCATCCTGACGGCGATCATCTCCCTTTATTTCTATCTGAATATTGTCGTGGTCCTCTATATGCGTCCCGCAGAAAAAAAGCCAACGTCAGCAATAACCGGTAACGAGGCTTCTCTTGCCTGTTTTCTGATTGCTTTAATCATCTTCTGGCTGGGGTTGTTCCCTTCATCCATCCTGAGTTTGATCGAGAAAATAGTTGCATAGGGAGTCCTCACCTGAAAAGAGGAACAAAATGAAATCAGGTTGAGTGATTGGATGGGGTCATCTTGGCGCATGGGCTCCCGGCAGGGTCTTGATGTGCAAACAGGGCTTCACTGTGGAGTAATTTGCAAACGTGTTTTGCAAGCAGTAAATTTGAAATTGGAGGTACATGATGCGTATCGCAATTGCAGCCGATCACGCGGGCTTAGCCCTGAAGGAACAACTGCTTAAGGCCTTGCGTGAGTCCGGACATGAGGTCCTGGACTTCGGCCCGTTGACTTTGAAACCTGAAGATGACTATCCCGATTACATTGTACCGCTGGCTCGGAGCGTGGCCAGCGGTGAGGTCGAACGTGGAGTGGCGATCTGCGGCAGCGGAGTGGGGGCCTGCGTCACCGCCAATAAGATAAAAGGAATACGGGCTGCGCTGGTTCACGACGTTTTTTCCGCGCATCAAGGAGTGGAAGATGACGACATGAACGTTATCTGCTTTGGTGCGCGTGTGCTTGGTGAAGCCCTCGCTTGGGATTTGGCCGAAGCCTTCCTCGCCGCTCGTTTCATCGGCGGAGAACGGCACCAACGCCGCCTGAAGAAGGTGAAAGCACTTGAAAAGTAAGGAATGACAACCCGCACGTGTATAAAGGCTGAAATCCTCTCTCCATGACCTCGAACCTAACCCCGGCATCCTGATATTAATAGGGGCTCATTGAGCGTACCCTTCGCATTGTTCGAGATCGACTTAATAAAAGATGTCATAGTACCATCCGTGATAAATAGTGATATCCCATGACATGGAACCTTTAGCAATGGAGACAACCCATGAGCATTCTCTTTTCCCCTTTCGACCTGCGTTCCATCACTTTTCGTAACCGTGTTTTTGTCTCTCCCATGTGCCAGTATTCCAGTCAGGAAGGGTTGCCAACTGACTGGCATCTCGTGCATCTGGGCAGTCGTGCCGTGGGAGGTGCGGGGATGGTCATGGTCGAGGCAACTGCGATAAGCCCCGAGGGCCGCATCAGTCCTGGCGACAGCGGCATCTGGAGCGATACCCATGCAGAGGCTTTTGTACCCATCACCCGCTTCATCAAAGAGCAGGGGGCTGTAGCGGGGGTTCAACTTGCCCATGCCGGCCGTAAGGGATCCTGTGCCTTGCCCTGGCTCGGTGGTGGACCGTTGGGGAAGGAGGCCAGTGGTTGGCAACCGCTATCTCCGAGTGCCGAACCCTTTGATTTGGGGCATCCTGTGCCCCAGGCTGTAACCCTGGTCGAAATGGACGATATTGAAGCTCAATTCCGGGCGGCGGCTCGGCGGGCGCTTGTTGCCGGATTTCAGGTGATTGAGCTGCATATGGCCCATGGCTACCTGCTCCATGAATTTCTCTCCCCGCTGGTTAATCAGAGGCAAGATGACTATGGCGGAACTTTAGAAAATCGGCTCCGATTTCCCTTGCGGGTGGCCAGGTCGATACGGGCAGAGTGGCCGGTAGAGCTGCCGCTATTTGTTCGAATTTCGGCGACTGATTGGGTCGCCAATGGTTGGGACATTGACCAGTCGGTGATCCTGGCCCGGCAGTTGAAGGAGATCGGCGTCGATCTGATTGACTGCTCGTCAGGTTTTGCGGTGCCGAATGAGCCCGTTCCCTTTGGTCCCGGCTTCCAGGTCCCCTTTGCAGCCAAGATCAGGGCCGAGGCGGGGATTGCCAGCGGAGCGGTCGGCTTTATCACCGGGCCGGCTCAGGCGGAACAGATCGTGGCAACCGGCCAGGCCGATGTTGTGTTCCTTGCCAGGCAGATGCTGCGCGATCCTTATTGGCCTCTTCATGCCGCCAAGGCGCTGCACGTAGACGTTCCCTGGCCTAACCAATACTTACGGGCCAAAGAAGCCTAGACTTGTGAAGGACTGCCTCAATATCTGTGGCTGAGAATTGCAGATTGATCTCCTCCCATGTTTGCCGTTGACCGGTGGAGTCTTGAGCGGCAAGTATACGCCTGACAGGTAATAGGACGGTTTTCGCTTCGAGGTTTATCTGGCCGATCCTGCTCCGAGGATAAAAATGCAAACAGGACGATTTCCAGGCGACAGCGTCACTCAAGATTTTTTTTTTACCCGATGAGATAAGGGGGCAAGACTTTGCTTGATTCTTATCCTTGCTTTGAGAATGGGCGGGGCAGGGATGGACTAAGGAGAGAGTTTCGTGATCATGGGTTTTTGGTCATTTTCTGAGAGCAAAGATTTCAAATACCTATTCTCCTTGAATAGGTATTTGTATCGTAAAGACGGTTCCCTTACCTGTTTCCGAAGTAAGACTGAGACTACCACCATGTTTATTTTCAATGACATCATGGGAGATAGCAAGGCCTTGGCCTGTCCCTTTGCCGACGCTTTTCGTGGTAAAAAAAGGATCAAAAACTCTGGCCTGGATGTTTTCAGGGATGCCGATTCCCGTGTCCTCTATACAGATCACAACATGATCCGGGGAATGACGAGTGGATATGGTAATTATCCCTTTTTCGGAATTGTTTGGGTTTTTGGTGGCAATGGCATGAGAGGCATTAACCAGGATATTGAGAAAAACCTGGCCTATTTCATCGGCAAGGCAAAAAACTTTTGGCAGATTTGCGTCAAAATGAGTCACAACTTCAGCACAATATTTCCATTCATTTCTGGCCACGGTAATCGTGGTTGCAAGAATTTTGTTCAGATCGCAAAAAACCTTTTCTTTGCTGCCGGGATGGGAAAATTCTTTCATGGCCTGAACAATGGTTGTGACTCGTTTGAGTCCTTCCTTGGTTTGCTGAATTGCCGTAGGAACCTCGATTTCCAGATAATTCCAATCAAGTTCCTCCAATAACTTTTCGGCTTTTCTGCTTGTCTCGGCAATTGCAGATCCTTGGGGTATCGTCTGCAGTAACTCCTGCAAGGTATTCACCAAACGTTTGACATCGCAAAAAGCTTCTTCGAAAAAGATTATGTTTGAGGTTATGAACTGGGTCGGGGTGTTGATCTCGTGAGCAATGCCGGCGGCAAGCTGGCCCACGGATTCAAGTTTTTGGGCCTGAAGCAACCGCGTCTGGGTGAGTTGCAGTTCCTGCAAAGCCTTCCTCAACTCTTCTCCCTGCCGCTTCAGGATTTCGGTCTTCTGTTGAACAATTCGCTCCAAATTGAGATTCTGGGAGAGCAGTTCCCTTGAAGGCGGACCTTCTGAAGTGCATTCTTCAGCAGCGTTCATGAGCACTTCAATAGTCTTTTGCTGAGCCTTCAGCTGGGATTGCAGCTTTGCAATGGTAGCGCTATCGTCTTCTTTGCTCATGAATTAACCTGCAATTGCGATTCCTGTGAAAGTCTGGTTGACATGTACGGAATTAATCTGCTCGCCGTAGGTGCTGAAGCCTACAACTTTGTTCTTGGCCAGCAGTTTACCTATACTGTCGTCTATACCGTGCGCCTCCATTTCAAGTCTTCTGAGAATGCAGTCGCATCCTATAATAACTTCCGGATCTCCAATGTCATTCTTCATCTTCAGCAGATCATTATTAAGGGACTCAAGCGCAGAATTTCCCTGGCCTATGGTGAGCACAAGTCCGGTATCGATGGCGCAAAAAAACTTCAGACTGCCGTCCGGCTCAATATTGGAAATTGACCGTACATAGTAATCGTTACCGATACGGAGCATCAGAGGGTTTTGGGAAAAAACGGCAGAATTGAGTTTGTCTATGGTTGTCCCGATCAACTGGGCGTACACTTCTGCCGCAGGGCCTCCATTGATCTCCTTGACCAGACGATTCACGGGGTCAGCCTCCGTCACAACGAGCCTGGTGGATGAAGGCAGGAAGTGCTGATGTTTAAAGACATGGAATGGCAGGGCGGTTAAAAACAGGGTGAATACTGCAGCATCGTGCAGTAATTCACCATCGTAATAGACGAAAGTTTGTTTGAATTTCAGACTATCACCAGCCGAACCTCCGGCAATCGGGACATCGCCGAGCGCCAGATACAGAGCTGAAATCAGCGGCTCTTCTTTCATCGATAGTCCGTCGACCAATAAAAAACCAAAGGCCGGCAATTCGGAGAGAGAGAGCTGTTCCTGAACATCTTTGGCAATTTGGGCCACCTGCTCAGTTTGTGAGGAAAGAGGATGGATCAGATAAGGGATGGTTGAAAGCTCATCGCTGGCCAGCGAGGCACCTGACATACCACCACGTTGGAATCCTACCTCTGAAAGTTGCCCAGCGGTTGTACAGCCAATTACCGGGCCGGAAAAATGTTCTTTCAATGCCGGGCCAAGTTGTTGAGGATCGTACTCATCAGAAAAGAAAATCAAGGAGAGCTGACTGTTCGGCTGTTTAATCTGAGCTGCCAGATCGCGGACTGCTTCATACACATCCTGCTTAGTGGATATACCCTGTCGTAACTTCAATCTTGGCGACGAGCTGGTTGTTCCGTTTGGCACATTGGATTGGAAGGTCATCTTGTCTGCTTTTTGTATGCCATATTTTTTTCAGGAAGAGATTGTTCATGTCAGCATGGACATGAACAATGCTCTTCAGCTTTTATATTATTAAGTATTTATCATTTCTAGACTTATGTCAAACTTCGATGCTCTCTTGTCGATTTTTTGCGATTATGCTCGTCTGGGCTTTCATTGGGTTGCCGGGGGAAATTCCTTCCTGTCCAGACCGTTACGTTAGGAATTCCACAATGCCTGGAGACATGCCATGAACCTGGGATGTAGGAAAGAGGGTATCTTATGCCGATGACGTCTGCTATAATGAGTCTCTTACACCGGCAGATGAAAAAAACTGCTATTGTATTTTTTATAGACTGCACGGATAAATTCACCCAAAAATCGATCTGTTCCGATTTTTGATACTATGTTCTTCTAAAGAAACAAGAGAAGGTGAGAGTGAATGAAACCCCATAGAAGAACCGAACCGCCTGGAAGCTCTATCTTCTTATGTGCTCCGGTTAATGCCCTGGTTGAAGGTATCTATGAAGAAAATATTCATCTTGGTGAAATACTGAAACATGGTGATTTCGGACTCGGCACGTTTGATGACCTGGACGGGGAAATGCTCATTCTCGATGGACACTGTTATCAGATCAACTCTGATGGGAGGGTGATCGAAGTTGATGAAAAGGTACTGACACCGTTTGCCGCAGTAACTTTTTTTACTCCGGAAAACCATTATGAGATAGTCGAAGAAACTCCCTATGTGAAGTTTTTGCAGTGGCTCAACGGCCTGCTGCCGTCACCGAATCTGTTCTATGCCATCCGAATTGAGGGCGAGTTCGCTCATATCAAGGTGCGATCCGTACCGAAGCAGGCTAATTATCGTCCGCTTTCCGATATCGCGCATGAGCAGGTTGTCTTTGGATTTGATACTATCAAAGGGACTCTTGCAGGTTTTTTTACCCCGGATTTTTTGTCGTCATTGAGTGTTCCCGGCATGCATTTGCATTTTCTGTCGGAAGACCATCAGCACGGAGGCCATCTCCTCGAATGTGTGCCCCAAAAGGTAAGTGTTGGAATTCAGTTGATCCATAAAATGGAACTTTCCTTGCCCATGACCCGAGATTATATGAAATGGGATTTTCACAGGGACACCAGGCAGGACCTGGACAAGGTAGAAAAATAAGGGCCACAAGGTGACAGGGCTTGCGTTATTGCCTTTTTGGCGGGATGAACTTTCATCACCAGACCCTTACGCATTGAATTAGGCGGTGTCGGGTATCATAACTATGAGCCGTGGACGCAGGAGAGAGACTATTTATCTCCAGAAAATTATCGCGCTGTTATCAAAGTTTTTTAAGAGCCGACACTTATATTCGGACTCTGGAAACAGACGCTTCCTTTTGGGGGCTCTGTCTGCAGACAAGAGCGGTAAACCGAAGTTAAAAAGATACATTCGGGGGTGAGACCATGATAAGGATATTTTTTAATCTGCTAATTATATTACTGGGATTTTTTTTCCTGCAAGGCTCTCTTGCCGACAGCAGCAAAGCGGAAAATATGAGCGCCGGCACCGGCATTAAACTGGAAACAGCGATCTTTGCCGGCGGTTGCTTCTGGTGTATGGAAAAGCCCTTTAAAGAACTGACAGGGGTAAAGGAAGTAATTGCCGGTTATACGGCGGGCAGCACCAAAAATCCAACCTATGAGAATTACAGAGCAGGCGGTCATATTGAGGCAGTGCAGATAACCTATGATCCGGCAGTGATTTCCTATTCCAGGCTTCTGCAGGTTTTCTGGATGCAGGTCAATCCCACCGATGCAGGTGGCCAGTTTGTCGACCGTGGTCATGCTTATAGTACCGCGATTTTTTATACCAGTGAAAAGCAAAAAGAGACTGCCGAACTCTCAAAGGCAGCACTTGAGGCCCGCGGTATTTATCCTGACCCAATTGTGACACCAATCCTGCCGGCCGTGATGTTCTATCCGGCCGAGGACTATCATCAGGATTATTACAAGAAGAACCCCATCCGCTATAAGTACTACCGCAACGGTTCCGGGCGCGATAAGTATCTTGATTCCATCTGGGGTGAAGAGCGGAAGCCCTGGAGCAAGAAGGAGCTGCGACAGAAACTGACCGCCATCCAGTATAAGGTCACCCAGGAAGAAGGGACAGAGCCCGCCTTCAAAAATGAATACTGGGACAACAAGAAGGCCGGGATCTATGTCGACATCGTCTCCGGCGAGCCGCTGTTCAGCTCTCTGGATAAGTATAAATCGGGAACCGGCTGGCCGAGCTTTACCAGACCGTTGGTCCCGGAAAATATCGTGACCCGCGAAGACCACACTTTCTTCTTTTCGGTCCGGACCGAAGTGCGGAGCAGAATAGGGGACAGCCATCTCGGCCATGTCTTCGACGATGGACCGCCGCCCACAGGCAAGCGATACTGTATGAATTCTGCCGCGCTGCGGTTTGTTCCGGTCGAGAAGCTGGAGGCCGAAGGATACGGTCGGTTCCTGCCGCTTTTCGTGAAGTAGCAGGCATTGAGGAAAAGGAGCCTTTTAATGGGTGCTCCCTTTTCCGCCTTTACCGCTGACCAGATATGAAAAAAATCATCGCCTTACTTGCACTTCTTGCGGCATTCCCACCGCTTTCGACAGATATGTACCTGGCAGCTATTCCGCTGCTGGGAGAGAGATGGCACCAGCCTCTGGCTATTGTTAATCTGACGTTGGTCTGTTTCTTTTTTACCTATTGCGGTTTCCTGCTCGTTTACGGTCCCCTTTCAGACCGTTACGGCAGGCGCCCACCCCTGTTGGCAGGACTGACATTGTATACCGGAGCCAGCCTTCTCTGTGCTCTGTCCGGCAATGTCGTGATGCTCATCCTGGCCAGAACCCTGCAGGGAGCAGGGGCCGCTGCTGCATCAGCAATTGTCTTTGCCATCTGCAAAGACCTTTTTGCCGGGAATCTCCGCCAACGGATCTTTATCCAACTCGGGATTATTGTGGCAGCAGCACCCATGATTGCCCCTATAATAGGCGGCTGGCTGGTCGAATCACTGTCATGGCGCTGGATCTTTATCCTGCAGGCTCTTTTGGGTATGATATCGGCTCTTGGTGTCTGGTTGATGAATGAGTCGTTGACCGTGTTGAGTCCGGAAAGCCTGAAACTAGTTTTTCGGAGTTATCTGAGGCTGATGGGTAATATGCCTTTTTCCCTGTTAACCCTTGCCTTAGCCTGTCTCGGTATTCCTTTCTTTGCCTTTATTGCCGTATCATCCGAAATTTATATAACCGGTCTTGGATATTCCGAAAAAGTATATAGCTATTTCTTTGCCTGTAATGCTTCGGCTTTTCTGGTTGCACCGCTCGTCTTTTCCAGGATGGTGCATCATTTCCCCCTTGGTTGGTTGCTGCCGATCAGCTACCTGGGTGTGTTGTTCTCCTCCCTGCCGATGATGAGCTCTGCAGTCCCTCTGCCCTACCGGCTGACTGTGCCGATGTGGCTCCTCACCTTCTTTTTTTCTTTTGGGAGACCGCCTGGCAACAATCTGATCCTTGAGCAGGTTGATAGGGATGCAGGGGCTGCGTCCTCGCTTATGGTCTTCTTCTTTTTTATAACCGGTGCCATCTCTATGTGGCTCATTTCCCTCGATTGGCAGGATAAGGTGGCCGTTCTGGGATGGCTCGGTACGGTTTCGGCAACCATCACACTTTTGGCTTGGTGGGCTATCAACAAGTTGTTCAAGCTGAAACTGTCATAATGGTATAAAAGGAAAGCATTCCTGTCCAAATCGCTACGAAGAGGACTTCCCGCTGTTTGACAAGATTTCATGAGCCGGAACGCAGGAAAGTGAAAAGTTTTTTCACACGATACCCATGTCTTTATCAACGTTCCTCAAGATGCCGCATCCTTTGAAGGGCAACATGAAGATGTGGAATAAGCAGTAAATGATGAAGTATTTGATCAGGATTTTCCCCAAAAAGATGAACTATTCATGAAAATTACCTTCCTGCCAGTCTTCGTGCTGGCCCTGTTCTTGGCCGGATGTGCCGCGAAAGCCCTCCCGCCTGTGGCGTTCAAGATCCCGACCAAGCCCATTGATTACCAGAAGGAGATTAAACCACTGCTCGACAAGCGCTGTACTGTCTGCCATTCCTGTTACAATTCGCCCTGTCAGCTCAAGATAGACTCCTTTGAGGGCATGGATCGCGGGGCGACGAAGAGGGCCATTTATAACTCCTCACGTCTCATCTCCATGGACCCGACCCGTCTCTTTACCGATGCACAAACAACCGCGGAGTGGCGTAAGAAGGAATTCTTCAGCGTTACCGAGAGCAGCGTTGCCAATGGATTGAATGACTCGCTCATGATTCAGATACTGTCCCATAAGATGAAAAACCCAAAGAGCGTGGGAGAATACCGCTCGGAAGCGGCAGATCTGACCTGCTCGGAAAACGGCAATGAGCTTGGCAGCTACTTGGATAAGCATCCGAACAACGGTATGCCCTTTGGCTTTCCCCCGCTCAAGCAGGAGGAGTTCGACCTTATAGCCGGCTGGCTGGTTCAGGGTGCTAAGGGACCCGATCCCGCCCAGCAATCGGAACTGATGACGCCAAAAGCGAGCGACGCGCAGGCCGTCGTGCAGTGGGAAACCTTTCTCAACCAGAACGATGCCAAGCATGGTATGACGTCACGCTACCTCTATGAACATCTGTTCCTGGCCCACCTGAAATTCGGCACCCCCACCAATGAGTTTTATGAACTGGTGCGCTCGCGGACACCTCCCGGCCAGCCCCTGGATCTGATTGCCAGTGTTCGCCCCTATGATGATCCCGGCGTCGAGCGGGTCTATTACCGGTTCCGCAAAATTTACTCCACCATCGTCTTCAAGACCCATATGGTCTTCAAGTTTGATGACGCCCAACTGCAGCGTTTCAATGAGCTGTTCATTCAGCCGGAGTGGCTGCAGGTACCCCATCTGATGGGCTATGAGACGAAGTTAAGCGCCAATCCTTTTGTTGCCTTCGAGCAGATTCCGCCGCGCTCGCGCTATCAATTTCTGCTGGACAATGCCCACTACATCATCATGACCTTCATCCACGGGCCGGTCTGCAAGGGCCAGATCGCCCTTAATGTCATTGATGACCAATTCTGGGTCATGTTCATGGACCCTGACCATGATTTGAGCGTGGCCTACCCCGGTTTTCTGAAGCTGTACAGCGACAAGTTGCGGATGCCTAACGAGAAGGGGAGCGACCTGCGCATCTTTTCGGCGCTTACCGATGAGCACCGCCAGTCGGCTGCGGAGTTCTACCGGGCCAGGCAGGATCTCTACACCTCACTCAATTACACCGGTATTGGCTATGATTCCATCTGGAAGGGGAACCGTGCTGCCGATGCCCCGATGCTGACCATCTATCGTCATTTCGACAGCGCTTCGGTGCACAAAGGGGCTCTGGGCGATTTGTCGAAGTCCATGTGGGTCCTCGATTATCCACTGCTGGAACGGATCTATTATGGTCTCGTTGCCGGTTTTGATATTTATGGCACGGCCGGCCACCAGTTGGCGACCCGGCTCTATATGGATGAGCTGCGCGTAGAAGGGGAGAGCAACTTCCTGGATTTTCTCCCCCCGGAAAATCGGCAGGAGATCATGCAGTCATGGTACAAGGGTGTCGATCCCGATAATATCGGCTACTATCCCTCCACCTTGCCGGCTAAAATATCCTACACCACAGACGACCCGAAACGCGAGTTCGTCGAGCATGTTGTGGACAGCCACCTCCTGTCGGCGACAGAGATCGCTTTCGACAAGGTAAATTATCGACGGGCAGGGGTCGATTATCCACAGCTGCCCGACAAGTATGGAACAACTGATGACTATCTGCGGGCCTTTCGTGCTCTTTCCCGCCCCGGGACACCCTTTTTCGCCTTGATCAATAATAGCAACGCTAATATTGCCTTTGTGAGGATACGACTGGAAAAGGGTCCTGATGTCGCGTTTTCCGTGGTGATCAATCGCTGGCATGACAGTGTCGCATTTCTGCTGAATGAGGATAATCGCCTCGATCCAACAAAGGACAGCGCTAATTTTATTAATGGTCTTATCGGCTCCTATCCGAACTACTTCTTTGATGTACATGAGAAGGATCTGCCCGATTTTATCGATTTCCTTGCCCATTTTGATAACAGTCCCCACGACCGGGCGCGGTTAGCTAAATATGGCGTGAACAGGGCAGACGAGCGATTATGGGAGACCTATGATTGGTTTCAAAAGCGATTTAATGAGGATGAACCGGTGCTGGGTGGTCTCTTTGATATGAACCGTTACTACTTCCGGGCCGCTGATGGGGCAGTAATGCAATAGATAAGAGGTGCCTCTTGGGGGCGGTGAAGAATTCAGGTTAGAAAAGGGGGCAAGCCGGTTTTTGGCTGTTGCTGCATGTTGGTGGTAAGAATTATTTTTTTCAGAACGTTATCCCTGAAATTGTCTGGTTGCCTAGGTGCAAGTCAAACCGGGGACGCAGGAGAGAGGGATCCTTAGGCCGCCACCAAGGTTTATCTTGACGATTAATGCCATGCATACCTGCGATTCTCCTAAGGACAGCAGTATACTACTCCCAATATATTATATCCAAGACGATCTTTCTCCTCCCTTAAGCAACCTGCAGAAATCCATCAGGGGCCAAACTGGTCGCCTGCATTACCATATTGATCGCACGATGCGCACGCCAGGTGTCTACCTCTCTGTTGGCCTCATCCTGCCAGAATTTCTCGATTTGTTCGCCTACCGGCTGGTAGCGCATGAGCTCTTCGATACATCTATGCAGTGCAGTACTCTCTTTAAAGGAGTCGCTCTCCTTCCGCAGCAATTCCTTAAGCCTTTCAACGGCATGCAGGCCGATGGATAGACCGAATTCCCTGAATGCGAGACGGTAATGAGCCGGAATCAGCAAGGTGTTGGTCTTGAGAAAGGATTCCAGTCCCAGCAGGGAGGATTCTAGCAAGTCCAAAAGCAGCTGGTCCTGCCCGGACCAGTCTCTGATCATCAGCTGCGCCACCTGGAGCCCGTTACATAACAGGCCGCCAATGCCCAGCGGGTCTTCGGTCGTCCAGCTTCTCCCGCTGCACATGTCGGCCAGCTCTTGGATCTCCCTCGCGAGATCGAGCCGGGGCGATTCCTGCGTCTCATCGCTCCTCTCTGCCTGCAGCCGGCTGTAGGTGATGAATCCTTCAAGGGGGTCGTGCAGACCCATGGATGGGACCAGGGGACGGGAGAGGTCTATGCTCATCTTCCAGTGGATATATCTCCTGCCGTCATCGGCCGAGGTAAAGACAAAGCCGGCATGCACCTTCTTGGCAAGCTCTCTGGCCCACCTGCTGTACACCGCTTCAGAGGTGGCCGTGGCCACACATTGAAGGGCGTGCATCCATTTGGTCAGGTAATGATAGTACTGTCCGTCACGGTCCCATTCCATTTGCTCGTCAAAAGGGACGCCCGGGCCGCGTTCGTTCATCTCCTTGCCGATGCGTAAGCCCCCGGCGGTGGGATGCAATCTCCCCTCGTCCTCGCCCAGACCGCTGATCCATCCGCTTCTGGTGTCATCTTGACGATGGCGGCCGAGGGTCTCATGGACCTGATCCACCAGAGAGAGGGCCAGGGATTTGAAGATGGTATCACCGCTCTGGCGATACAGCTCAAGGAAGTTGCAGACTCCAAAGGCGTCGGTCCACAGGTAACGGGATGGCGGTCTCCTGACCGGCGAAAGCCCGCTCTGCTCGGCAAAATCAGTCATGATCTGCCGGACAAGGGGTAACGATATGTTTTGTTTCATGTTCGGTCCTCCTGTTCACAAGGGGATTTGATAAATCCCGCAGCGGCTCCTGAACTGTAAAGGTGTACCATCTTTTAATCCCATTTGAGAACAAAAGAGCCGTCTTTGGCCGGGACAATCCGGGTGCCGAGCTGTTTGCCCTCCCTGTTCAATACCTGCATGAGCCACTGGCTGTCATCGGGCGCGGCATGGATGGTCTGAAAACGTCTTATCTGCAAGGGTATCATGCGCATCGAGACAAGCCTGCCGGTCGATGGTTCAAAGGTTGGGAAATACATCAGGGGGAGGTCGTCTCGATATTGCTCCGAGCCTTCAATCCCTTCGTAGTCGTTGAGAAAGTCTCCACAGCCGTACAGGATAAGTTTGCCCTGGTAGACCTCGATTCCCTTGGCATGGTGGGAGGAGTGGCCGTAAATGACATCAACCCCTGCATCGTCGATAAGTTTATGGGCAAAATTACTCTCCATGGGGAGATGGCATAGCCCCAGTTTCCCCCCCAATGAAGAGAGACCAGGACCAGATCGCCCGGCTCTTTTATGGCGGCGACATCCTTCTTAATGTGTAAGACCGTCTGCTCGGAAAGGTCGGAGAGCACATTGACGCCCGGCTTCTCATCGGTGGCGGCCCAGCTGGACGGAACACCACTGGTGCGGGAACCGTAAGCAAAGACGAGGACGGGGCCCTTGCCCGGAATTGCCAGTATCGCCGGAGCCTGGCTCTGCCGTCTGTCCCGGCCGGCCCCCACGCCTTTTATCCCTACCTTTTTCAGGACAGCAAGCGTCTCCATCAGACCTGTGTGCCCCCAGTCCAGGACGTGATTGTTGGCCAGCACGCAACAATCGAGACGGGGGGCGGTAAGGCAGGCAATATTGCCGGGATGCATCCGGTAGTTGATCCCCTTGCCCGGCCAATACACGTCACTCTTGGTCACGCTGGTTTCCAGGTTGATAATGCGCAGGTCCGGTTTGACCGCTTCCAGCACCGCCAGGGCATCGCCCCAGATATAGGAATCGTCGACCGGTTTGGGGATGAGACCGTTTGTCTGTTCCGCCAGCTCCACGTAGCCACAGGCACTTCGCATATAGGGTTCATAAATCACTGGATCGGAGGGGTGGGGCAGCACTTGGTCGATCCCTCTACCGGTCATCACATCACCGGCGAGAAAGAGGGTTATGTCTTTCGCCGGGAGAGGATGGCTCGCCCCCAGCTCATCAATTTGCCTGTTCCCTGAAACCGTTTTCCCCTCCTGGCTGGCCCAAACATGTTTTTCCATAATGCACAATCCTGTGGCTATAATGGTTGCCAGACAAAAAATCCCGCCCAACCTGCTGCGCCATATTACGCTCATATGGACATCTTGCCTCAATGCCATGGAAAGTTCATTTTGTGCCCACTACCCACTACCCACTACCCACTGCCCACTGCCCACTGCCCATAGGTTTATCTCAGCAATTCAACCTCAACGGCTCATAAAAGGGAGGCGAACTGTGCGGGCCGGATATAACTGTTTCCTCTGCCGAATCAGCCTTTAAACTTACCCGTAGCTGAAGGTTGGGTAATTGTGACCAGCTTGTCGTGTGAGAAGCCTTACGGGAGAATGGCGGGTTTCTTTTGTTTCTCCTCCATCCCGGCTTCACATCTTCGACAAAAACGGGTAGCCGGCAGGACTTCCAGCCGCTCCAGGGAAATTGTGTTCCGGCATTGTTCACAAATCCCATAGCTGACATTCACCATTTTCGTTAAGGCAAGCTCAATATCATCGAGCTCCTGCCTTTCGCGCTCCTCAAACTGGTCAAACAGGCTGGCCAGATCTGCTTTCTGTGCCTCTTCTTCCCGCTCGATGTCACGCTCGCTCAAGGCCTGCCAATCCGATTCAAGTCCCTGCAGGCGGTCAAGAATCTCCCGACGCTGCCTTAAAAGCAAATCCTTCAGATGTATTAAATCTTTTTCCCCCATACACTTCCTCCCAGTTCACAATGGTTTGGTTTTAGGGTTTACCGGCAGGTTTCTTTTATCTCTCCAGGGAACGGGGAGATATAACTGAACCTACTGGAGCGAGGTGAGAAATATTTGAGGAAAATTCATTGATTTCATAGACCTCTTTTCGAAAAAGTAAAAAAGAGCAAGTCGCAGATCCCTGATGTTTAATTACCTCAAGAATAAAAACCTTTGTCAAACAAAAAAATCCACAGGGGAGAAATGTCACACAATAAGAAAAAAGAGGGGGGGCTCGTAACCTCGTGAAACCTTGCTGATATTGACCTCAAATTGGGTCGTCGATGGTCGGAAACCGTCTCTGTAAAAAAACATGGCGAATGGCGGGCTTGAATCAGCTTTCCAGGGCACGCCATCTGTTTGTCCTGTTCGCGGATCAATGCCCAGGTAAAACCGGGTAAGAACATTCCTCTGGAATACAACTTCAAAAATGTGATACTCTATTTAAAAATGGGGATATCGCAGGGAAAATGTGTTGTTCTGAGAAGCTTGTCCAACTGGAGAGAGCAAGAATTGGAGAATGGACGTGTCGGGTGCATAAATCGAGCGTATGTAGCCGCTCACCAACGAATCGGGAGGGAATTGCCATGCCTATTGGAGAGCTTTGCAACCGGGCAGTCGTGTTTGCCACCAGGAAAACCAGCATCACTGAGGCAGCGCAACTCATGCGTCAGTATCATGTGGGCGATCTGGTGGTCATGGATATGGTCAAGGATAAGCGGGTGCCGGTCGGCATTGTCACGGATCGTGATATCGTAATCGAGATCATCGGGGAGTCTTTGTCGGTTGATGACTTCACCGTAGGTGATATCATGAGTCAGCAGCTCATCAGCGTACCGGAAAATGCAGGGGTGATTGAAACAATTCGGCTCATGCGTGCCCATGGCATACGCCGTATCCCGGTGATCAATGAAGCCGGCGGGCTGGCAGGCATTATATCGGTAGACGACATGATGGACCTTCTGGCTGAGGAGCTGACAGAACTGGCCAGGGTCGCCCCGCGCGAACAGGCACGTGAAGCTCAAACCAGGAATGGTTGAACCCCTTTACATCGGATACCCTTGTATAATCTGTGGTGTCCAGGGTGGACGGCCATATTAACGGCTGGCAGTTTCAATGAATTTTAGTTTGTAACTTTTTATCTTTGTGGCCGGGGGGAGAGTCAATGCGTCTAAGCGAACGCCGCAAAGAGGGAGCTTTTTACTTTGCGGTGCAGCAGGCCGCCGGAGAAGTGGTGGGAGGGGAGGTGGAAATAGCCGTCTTTGCCGCCACCCACGAAGGGGAGGGCATTCTGCTCCTGCTCCGCACCCTTTATTTTGACGAACAATCCCAAGAACATATCGATAATTTCTGCAAGGAATTTGCCTACGACGCCCATTATCGCCAGATCTGCCTCGCTGGTACAGCTCACTGGTCTCGCGTGGCCCCCCTCTATGAAACGAACGCCCGTATTCTGAGGGATGAGCAAGGCCTCGCCCCGGACCCACTGGAAAAAAGTTGTGAGGAGCTGTTCCTCTTTCTCCGTCGTGATCTGGTCAGCATTGAGTCCCGACCGGAATACCGGGAAGAGATGGCCCGGGTAAGACGCGCTGAGGAGGACGACCTCAGGGAAGCCCTTGTTCTCCTGGCAAGGGTGAAGGATCTGAAGATTGCCTCGGCCTGCCAAGGGTCCGCCATGTTGCAGTTTGAAGAGAGGCAGATCTACCTGCCCTCCTGCCATTCACTCAAGGCCATCATCACCATGAGCAACTTCCCGCAGTGTCTCAAAAATTACCTGCACAGCGGGCCATTGGGGCAACATCATCTCGCCCTGTTCGAGGAAAACAAGATCAGCGCGCGGCGTGCCTTCCTCAACAAGAAGTTCATCCGGATGCTCACCGCTTCTCTGTATCCCTTCTTGTAAAAGCAGGGAGGAAATGCCTCGGCAGTTCTTCACCATTTCATGTGGATTTGATTTTTACTCGTGGTTTTTGTCGTTTTCTTTTCCTTCCTTGTCAAACTCCAGAAGATTTTTGGCAAAGGCCTGCAGAGTGGCCTCCACCCGACCATTAATCGATTCGGCCGGATAGTTACCCTTATCGTCCCGTTCACCTGCCATCATGCCGGTGAGTATCTCAACCGCCTCATCCACTGTGCTTACCGCCGTTACACTGAACTGGCCCAGCTCCATGGCCGCAACCACCTCTTTCTTCAGCATCAGATGACGGACATTGCTGGCCGGGATGATAACGCCCTGCTCGCCGCTTAAGCCCCGGTGCTCGCAGAGATCAAAAAAGGCTTCGATCTTTTCGTTGACACCGCCAATGGCTTGGACCTCACCCTTCTGGCTTACTGAGCCGGTGATGGCCAGGGTCTGCTTGATCGGCACGTCGGCCAGGGAGGAGAGCAGGGTGCAGAGCTCGGCACAGGAGGCGCTGTCACCTTCTATGCCGCCGTAGGATTGCTCAAATACCAGGCTGGCCTGGAGACTGAGAGGGATGGTCCTGGCGTAGCGGCTGCTCAAGAATGAGGAGAGAATCATCACCCCCTTGGAGTGGATGGGCCCGCCCAGCTCCACCTCCCGTTCAATATCGACAATCTTGCCCTTGCCCGGCCGGGTCAGGGCGGTGATCCGTGTCGGGCAGCCAAAGGTGTCTTGGCCCAGCATGAAGACGGATAGACCATTAATCTGGCCGACCTTGGCCCCTTGCGTCTCGATATAGTGGATGTCGTGTTCCATGGCCTCAAATAAACGGTCCTTGATCCTGCCGCCCCTCCGTTTGCTGGCGGCAATGGCCTTTTCCACATCGGTGTCGATAATTATTGTTTTGTTTTCCTTTTTGGCCAGATAGTCTGCCTCCTGCATCAGGTCGGCAAATTCCCGGATCCGTAGCGACAGTTTTTCCCGGTCTCCGGCTTCACGTGTGGCCTGTTCAATGAGTCGGGCCACGGCCGTGCGGTGCAGGGGAAGCAGATTCTTGTCCTTGGCCAGTTTGGCAATAAGAGTGGCATAGAGTTCCTGGCTCTCTTTGCTGCGTATCATATCGCTCTCAAAATCGGCCTGCACCTTGAACAGGGAGATGAATTCGGGATCATAGGCGTTCAGGAGATAATAGATCAAGGGCTCGCCGATGAGTACCACTTTGATGTTGAGGTCCACGGGTTCGGGTTCCAGAGAAACCGTGTTTATCAGGCCCAGGAGCCTTTCCACCGGTTCAATATGGATCTTGCGGGAGCGCAGGGTTCTTTTCAGGCCCTCGTAAGCAAAGGGCTGCATAAGCAGCTTTCTGGCATCCAGAATAAGATAACCGTTGTTGGCCTGGTGCAGGCAGCCCGGCTTGATAAGGGTGAAGTTGGTGATGAGCATGCCCATCCTGGCCAGGTGTTCAATACGTCCATGGAGAT
Organism: Desulfocapsaceae bacterium; assembly: GCA_028697885.1. Classification (GTDB taxonomy): domain Bacteria; phylum Desulfobacterota; class Desulfobulbia; order Desulfobulbales; family Desulfocapsaceae; genus UBA2270. The sequence goes on along the minus strand of JAQVER010000040.1, from coordinate 9,216 downwards.
TCGTGTAGGTGGGCAGGTCTTCATAGACTACGGGGGAACCGTGGTTATTCTGATGGCTGATAAGGACATTGACCTCGTACTGATCAAAGGATGAGGAGTGACCGCCACCAATGGCAATAATGAGGGGGTTCTGCCCTGCCTGATCATCAACAAGGAAATCATCTACCCCTTCGGTGATGACCTTCTCAATGTCTTCAAGATAATGAATGATTTTTTCATGATCTTTATACTTTCTCTTCAAGGTCTCGATGAGAGGGGAGACTGCCATTTTTCCGGTCTCCTTCTTGAGCATGCGACCCTGTTCCTCGGCTTCCCTCTTCCAGATACTGATCTGGTGAATGGACTCCTGAAGCATGGTCTGCAGCTTCTCAATGGTCTCTTCGATCTTTTGTTTGACCTCATCGGGGAGCTTGCGGAACTCTTCGAGGCTGAGAGGCTCGCCCTTGTCGTCGGTGGGCGAGAAACGAAAGTCATGTTCGCTGCGCGACACAGCAATTTTTTCAGACTTGGCCTTTGTTCCTACGTCGTGGTAGAGGGCCTCGATTCTCTGAGCGAGTTGATCGTTGATAGCCTTGCGTCGCATCCGATAGTCATCGCCTTCAAAAATAGACGGGATGGTGGTCTTGAGGGTGTCGATAAGTTCATACATCTCACCCTTGAAGACTATGCCCTGACTGGGAGGGAACTCCAAAGCCAGGGGTTTATGGGGCTGGTGGAAATTCTGGACGTAACACCAGTCGCTGGGAGTCGGCTCCTTGCTCGCCTTCTCATGGATAAAAGATTCAATTACACTATGGCGGCCGGAGCCCTCAGGGCCGATGACAAAAAGGTTAAAGCCCTGCTGTTGCATGCTGATGCCGAAATCAACGGCCTCAAGGGCCCGATCCTGTCCGATGAAATGGGAAAGTTCCTCCACTTCTGTGGTCGTTTCAAAGGAAAAGCTGTTCGGGTCGCAACGATGATAGGCCTCTTCAGGGCTGATCTTGTGAACGGTCATTAATTCTCCTGGTGATTTTTCTTAAGATATGCGGGACTAAGTTGATTTTATGAATTTAAATTTTATTAATCAAAGAAATAATGGTTTTTTTGTTTTGGATCGCTGTTTTTACCATTGAGAAGAGAACCCTTAGCTAGATTCAATAATTTTATGAATGGTTTAAGAACCACGTTTATAACCTATCCTTAATTTGATTTTAAGAATCAAGGATGATATCCTGATACCATCAGACAGTCCAGCAAATTTGTCCCTCAGAATCTCTTCTTCTGGGACGCATACGCAATAATATAAATGGAGATTCAACATGAAAAAAATGATGCAACTGACTTTTTTTCTTTTAATGGTCTTATGCTGGCCAGCCTCTCAAGTTCATGCAGAACAATATAGCAGTGAGTTAATCAAAGTGTATGAGGCAACAGTCGTTCTCGATGAGATGATGGCCATTCCCGAAAAAACAATACCTCCTTCGCTTCTCGCCAATTCATATGGCGTGATCATCATTCCAGGCCTTATCAAGGCGGGATTCGTCATAGGGGGCAGGCACGGCACCGGATTAATGGCGGTCAGAGATCTTAAAGGAGGCGGCTGGTTTTATCCGATAATGGTTCAACTGACAGGCGGAAGTATTGGTTGGCAAATTGGCGCCGAGTCCAGCGATGTTGTCCTCGTTTTTAAAAAAATGAGGAGTATCGAAGCAATTCAGAAAGGAAAATTTACCCTGGGAGCTGATGCTTCCATTGCTGCGGGGCCAATAGGTAGACATGCAGAAGCCAGCACCGACATAATGTTGAAATCAGAAATTTACTCTTATTCCAGGAGCAGAGGACTCTTTGCCGGGGTCTCCATGGCGGGGGCTGTTATAAGTATTGATCATGATGCGACCTGGAATCTTTATTCACTTCCTGTGTCTGAATTGTTAAGTAAAAAGAATTTTGCAAACATTCCGGATCTAGTTATAAAATTTAATAAAAAAATATCTGAGATCACCAATAGCAATTGAACCACAAAGACTGCAGAACTCTATGCTCGTATTAAACGACTGAGAACTGACGGCGTGGCAGGGGCGATGAATTGAACTCCCATCCTGAAAGGCATGGTACTATCTTCCATGTCTCGATCAAACCAGATAGGGCGTGCCACGAGAGGCGTCATTTCTTCAGGATCGTTATCTGTGGATCGAAAAACGATTATTAAGAATATAGTATCTGAATCAAGTGCGGCATAAAAGAGATGCTTGCCATCAATGAGCACCTGGGAGAATTTCAACCCAGCTCCCTGCCGGGACATATCTAGAAGTAAGGCCGTCACCCGATCTGTCAGTTGAGAATCGTTGCTCTTGTTATAGAGATATACATCGACATCTTGCTGATTTGAGATTCTCTGATGTGTTCGTCTGCTCTTCATGGGGGGCATTAACCTCGATTAAACAAGAAATTGTTTACTTTGCCTTTTCTTCTTGCAAGACACTACATGTCTTACAAGTTTTTTCATTGAACACCTTCTGAGGGATTATATATCTACTCTCGCGAAAGTGTCTACTATTTACCCTGTCACCCCAAGCGGACTTGATTTCATTTCCAAACTTTAAGGAAGGGAATATTGAAGCCAACTGTTACGCCTTTGATTTCCGAGAGCAAATTCTATCGAAGAGGCCATGATCTGACTCTTTTCCTTGGAGATCCAGACTTAAAATTCTCTAGAAAAAAATGAAGCATCAGCTCATACAAACAAAACCTTGCCAGAGAGACATGACACTCAAGGGTTGGATATAATATAAAATTAAAAATGAATGTATCATTTTATTATTCCAGGAGTAACTATCTATGACTGACAATGTTTTCCTGAGCCTGACCCAAAATGCTGTCCTGTTGCTGGCAGTGGCCTTTATTTATGACCTGATGACCAGTCGATACCTTATCAAACCCGGTCGGTTCATACAGGTGGTAATCGGTATAATGCTAGGCATTCTGGGCTGCATCCTCATCCTCTCCCCCTGGACCTATGTGCCAGGAATAGTGTTTGACACGCGCTCTGTGCTGCTCTGTGTTTCAGGTCTCTTCTTTGGCGCGATCCCAACCATGGTGGCAATGGCAATGACTGCCATCTTACGTTTTTTCGTGGGAGGCCCTGCTGCCTGGACCGGAGTTGCGGTGATCCTGGCCACCGGTTCGTCAGGCATTCTCTGGCGCCATTTCCATCTCTCCACCCTTGAAAAAATTTCCTGGCGTGAGCTTTACCTGTTCGGCATCCTCGTTCATGTGGTCATGCTGGCCCTGATGTTCATCCTTCCCTGGAAGATAGCTCTGCAAGTTTTATCGCAGACCACTCTGCCGGTCATGCTGATCTACCCGCTGGCCACGACTCTGTTGGGCATGCTCATGGTCAGCCGGTTGCGGCGCGAGCGCGATGCAAGAAAATTAGAGGCCAGTGAAGAGCGGATGCGCCTTTTTTTTGAGCGACAGATCGTTGGCATGGCCATCACTTCGCCAGAGAAAGGCTGGTTGCAGGTAAATGACGAGTTGTGCCGGATGCTGGGTTATTCCCGTGAAGAATTAGCCGAATTAAATTGGGAACAACTGACCCATCCTGATGATCTGGAGGCCGATCTGGTTCAGTTCAATCGTCTTCTTTCCGGCGTCATTGATGAATACTCCATGAGAAAACGTTTTTTCCACAAGGATGGCTCCATTGTCTGGACTGAACTTTCTATCGGCTGCGTACGGCGTATTGACAGGAAGGTGGATTATGTTCTTGCCCTGCTGATGGATATCACCCAGCGTAAAAGGGCTGAAGACGATTTGCAGCTCACTCAATCATGTATCGAACGTTTGACGATAGGTGTCTTCCGCCTCGATGAAGAGGGGAGAATAAAGTACGTTAATACCAGTGCTTGTGAAAGACTTGGCTACAGTTGTAATGAACTTCTTTCGATGACAGTTTTCGATATTAACCCCGTCCTTACCCAGGAACAATGGCTCGAGCAAAAAAAGAAGATGGGTCTCAATTGGTCCGGCACGATCGAGACTCTCCATAGACGGAAAGACGGCTCAACCTTTCCGGTCGAAGTCACGATCAATCATTTTGAACATGGAACGGAGCATTTCACCTTCTCCTTTGCCACCGATATCAGCGAGCGCAAACAAGCGGAAAAGGACTTACTTGAAAGCGAGGAACGGTATCGAACCCTGGTCAACAATCTGCCGGGTGTTGCCTGTCGCTGCCTGAACGACGCTCAAAGAACCATGATCTTTTTAAGCTCAGTAGTCAAGGGGATGACTGGCTATCCTGCCACGGATTTCATCGATAACGCTGTTCGTTCCTACATCAGCATTATCCATCCTGATGATCGCGAGTTGGTACATTCTACCGTCCAGCAAGGGGTGGGCGCACACCTTCCCTTTGCGTTTGAATATCGCCTCCTCAGGTCCGACAACACAATACTTTGGGTATATGAAAGGGGGCAAGGGGTTTTCGATACTACGGGAAAGGTGTTGTGGATTGACGGAGTCATCTGCGATATCACGAAACAGAGACAGGCACAGGAGGAAAAAGAACGCTTGCAGGCCCAGCTGCTTCAGGCGCAGAAGATGGAATCGGTAGGCAGACTGGCCGGTGGCGTAGCCCATGATTTCAACAACATGCTCCAGACGATTATCGGTTACAGCGATCTTTCTCTTGACCAGATTGAGGCCACAAGTCCTGTACATGAGGGGCTTGTGGAAATCCGCAAGGCGGCCATGCGCTCCGCTGATCTTACCCGCCAGCTTCTCGCCTTTGCCCGTAAACAGACGGCAAAACCAAAAATCATTGATCTCAATGATACTGTTGCCGGCATGCTGAAAATGCTCCAACGGCTTATCGGTGAAAACATCGACCTTGCCTGGTTGCCTGGCCACGGGCTATGGCCCGTGAAGATGGATCCTTCTCAGCTTGACCAGATCCTGGCCAATCTGATGATCAACGCCCGCGATGCCATTGCCGATACCGGCAGAATCACCATTGAAACGGACAACATCTCCTTGGATACGGTTTATTGCGCTGATCATCCGGGTTTTTGTCCTGGAGAATATGTTCTGCTGGTAGTCAGCGATAATGGCTGCGGCATTGATAAAGAAATCCTGGCTCACATTTTTGAGCCTTTCTTCACTACCAAGGAAAAGGGTAAGGGGACCGGCTTGGGGCTGGCTACTGTTTATGGCATCGTCAAACAGAACAACGGCTTTGTCAATGTTTATAGCGAGCCTGGTCAAGGTACCACCTTTCGCATCTATCTGCCCAGTTTCACAACTGAAACTGTGACAGCAGAAACCCAGCCGGCGCCAGAATCCTTAGGAGGTACGGAAACGGTACTGCTGGTGGAAGATGAGGCTGTACTCCTGAATCTTGCCAAGACTATCCTCAAACGCTTGGGTTACAATGTGCTCAGCGCCAACACACCGATGGCGGCGTTGCAACTGGTTGAGGAACATACCGGGGGAATTGATCTGCTCATTACCGATGTGGTAATGCCTGAAATGAATGGCCGGGAACTTGCACAACGGCTTTCATCTCTCCGACCAACAATGCGGTGCCTCTATATGTCGGGTTATACTGCAAATGTAATTGCGCACCACGGAGTCCTTGATACAGGTATTCATTTTATCCAGAAGCCTTTTTCCGTAGACGATCTGGCACGTTCGATCCGTGAAACCCTGCAGGATGACAAAATAAACCCATAGGCAGGCAATGGGGACAGATTTTAACGGCTGTTCCGGCATGATGAAAAAAGGGGGGGCTCGCTCGTATCTTTGAAAAAATTGCTTTGATCTTTCTTCCCTGCAATTAAATGGAATTGCATAAGAGAGATGGCATAAAAATAAATAGAATTGAATCTTTTTAGAAGAGATGAATAGCAACTTCTGGGTGGATTAAACAATAAATATTATGGAAAATTACCACATTGAAATGCGCTCATACAGGATCATCGGCGGGGGGTGGATGGTGCTCTGTGCTATAGGAATGTTTGTAACATTCCTGTCTCAGCTCTATTGGCAATCCGCTGGATGTGCTTTCTCTTCACTCTTTGGGGCATACATGGTGCTGGGTTCCGGAAGTTTCGACATCGACAGTGAGGGACTTACTCATCAATCATATTTTGGCAAATGGCAAATTCGCTGGGATGAGATATCCCGCGTTGAGATTGGAGAAGTTGAGGGCACGATGGTGCTCCACGGGAGCAATAAGCGCTTCATCCTTTCTTCTCCCGGTGGGTGGGATGCATCCGTAAAAGATGAAGCGTTTGCCTTCGTAATCAAGCAACTTGAAGCGCGCAATATCCCACCACAGCCAAGTGGGACTGCCGCCTACAAAATCATGAAAAACACTCGCGTACTGGCAAATCAATAAGCAGATAATGAATATTAGAAGCTCTAATCCTTTGTTCAAGGTAACAGGTGATAAGGCCTGTCTGGCAATTGCTCTGGAGCGGGATCTTAGAGATACCCAGGAGCTTGAGAGGGGCTTGAGTCATTTTGGAAGTGAATAAAAATTCGGCAAAAGCGAGTCTGTTATCCCTTGTTGCTAATAAAGAGAGTTCATGATTGCCTCTCCCAATTGTTGCAGCTCGGCGACTTTCTGCGGGTCGTTTTCAAAATCATTTATGCCCACGCTTTCCGGGGTGGCATCCGGGCCATGGAGCATTTTCAAACTGGACATCTGGCACTGGCCATCCTGACCGCAGCGCACGCAGGGGACATTACCAAGTAAAGACACCCCACCAATAAACTTCATCCCTTCTTCAATCATGAAATTCTTGATGGCCTGAATGCCAATTTCGGCGGCAGGAAGCATTCCTTCTTGTCCGTGGGGAATGGCACTGGTAATAATGGCCGCACCAGGTTTGTCTGCCATCAAGCCATGGCGATGCCGCAGAGGATAAAGTCGTTCCATATAAGTCTTGGTGCGGCTATCAAGGGAAGAATAGGGGGTAAAGCCTGCGATAATTACGGCGTCAGCCTTGTAGGTTTTTTCAGCCAGCATGACCCCATCATCTTTTTTAATACACCTGTTGGTTTTGATACAAGCTAGACAGGCATCACACGGCCCAATAGTATAATCACTCAATTTTATGAATTCACTTTTAAGAGAGGTGGATTCAAGAACAATTTTTAAGGCACGATCTGTATTGCTATCTTTAATAGGTGAACCGGAAATACCAAGTATTTTCATAATAACCTCCAAACAAGACATATCACTCCAGGCTTCCACTCTGTCATCACAAGTACCATGAAGTTACATTATATTTAATAGTTTAGGTGCTGCCACAACTGACCGTGACCGTTTGTCTGTTAATAAGTCTGGTGGCAACCAGACTCAGGACGAGGACCAGGATACCGATCAGCAGGAAGGACCAGCTCAGGCCTAACCAGTCCGAGGTGAAACCCGCCCCGATGGCCCCGATAAAGACCCCGCTGCTCATGGCCAGATTGAAGGCTCCCATCATGGCCCCTTGCCCGTAGTGCCGCCCCTCTTCCGTGGCCAGTGCCCCCAGGGTCGGCCAGATGATCGCCTCGCCGCTGCCGAGGATCACAAATAAGCCGAGCAGGACCCAGAAATTCCCGGCCAACGGCACAAGACACATCACTGCGCTGACCACCAGGCAGCCGAGCCGCAGAAACTTGACCTTGTCCATACGGTCGGCCAGGCGGCCACAGGGGTGTTGCAGTACGGCATTGACCAAGGTCCGGGCAGCGATCACCATGCCGATCTGTATGCCGGTGGCCTGAAACCATTGATGCATCAGCAGAGGGAGTAAGGCCATGGTCGGGACCATGACGATCATGGTTGCCATCCGGGCCAGCAGGATTCCGGCAGTCCGGTGGCTGGCCAGCATCGCCCGCAAGGACTTGATGACTCCGGGGCTGCGCACAGCCTTTGCGGGGGAGGGCGGGGCGGCAGGCAGCTGCACCATGATCAGCATCATGGCCAGGAAACTCAAGCACGCCATGACATAAAAGGGTGAGGCCATACCCCAGCGGTCATTACAAAACCCGCCGATCAAGGGGCCGGAGCCGAATCCGGTAAAAATGGCGATATTGAGCATTCCCATGTAACGGCCTTCACGACCCACCGGCGTCAGATCAGCGACATAGGCCATGGCCACCGGTACGATCATTGCCGAGCCCACCCCGTGCAGGGCGCGGATCAGGATCAGAGAACCAAGGGAAGTGGCTTCGGGCATCATGAGGCCGACCAGACCATAGACGAAAAGCCCGCTGATGAGAAACCTCTTCCGCCCCCAGCGGTCGGAGAGGTTACCCACTATCGGCTGACAGAAGCCCCGGGTCAGGGAGAAAGCCGCGACGATTATCCCCAGGGTCAGTCCTCCGGCCCCGAGGCTCTCAGCAAACACCGGCATCACGGGCACAATGATCCCGATCCCCAAGAGGGCGATGAAGACTGAAAGCAGCAGGATGATCAGGAGGTGTCGGGGCATGATGGGATAGAGGTGCTCCAGGTGTTTGGTGTTTGAGTGATCCGTAACTTGTACCCTGATTATCAGGAACCGTTAAGAAATAATTTGGCTATTGATAATGCTTTCTGAACGGTTCCTGGCTTGTTCACTTTTCAGAAAGCTGAATTGCTACTTTGCAACGGCACATGATATGCACAAAAAAAGAGTGGTTTGATAAAAAGAGGGTGGGCAGGCCACAGATATTTCTTTCTGTCCGATCATATTGTATTGTTACTAAGGGCAGATTTGCACCATTTACCAATAATTCAGAGAATCAAACTTGCCACAGCCTATGTTTAAAGTATCTAACAGGCGCAAATTCCCAGAGATTTGTAATCAGGCAAAAAAGAGATGATAATCATGAATGGCATAAAACGGAATGACATAAAGGCTGGCCTTCGGGTTTTCATCGTCTTGAAAGAGGATCAGCGATCCGCTAAACTCACTGAAGGAATTGTGAAAGATATCCTGACAAATTCCTCAACCCATCCCCATGGCATTAAAGTTCGCCTGGCTAGCGGGGAAGTCGGGCGAGTCAAAATGATTGAAGGTTGCAGGGAACTCGAAGGTTCCAAGCAAGGCGCCTGATTTGATGAGAAAATATTCATATTTTGACTATGTAATCAATTGATTTTAAAAAATGAAATTTATCCACACAGCTGACATCCACCTGGGGAAAACCTACCGCAACTCTTCTGGGGAAGCGGAACGTTACCAGGATTACTTT
>JAQVER010000124.1 GCA_028697885.1 Desulfocapsaceae bacterium | reverse complement strand
GTTGTGTTAACTGTTCAAGCGGTCGGATGCGGCTGCGTTCTACCGTAATCTTCAACAACTCTACTAAAAGGAGCACTCCATGAATTTCGCACTCAAATCCTTGGCGGTGGCATTGCTTGTTGTCTCGGTTCATTTTACTGCAGTGGCTTTTGTGCAGGCTGTGGAAACACCTGCCCCGTCGGCGTCCTCGCCTGAAGTGGCGGCGAGCGATACCCTGATTCAGACCAAGGCGCCTGATGACTGGATCGTCTTCGACGATACCACTTATACGCCGGTTGTTGATACTGTCAGCCAGCACCTCAATGAAGTCCGCAAGGCCTTCGATGCGAAGGACAACAAGAAGGCCGCCAGGGAGATGCGTGCCGTTGCGGACGAGCTCAAAAAGCAGGCAGTGCGTGTCGGCGACGAGGAGAATGCCCAGAAAAAAGCTGCAAAGAAGCTCGAGGCTGCGGATACAAAAATGGCTCTGGATACTATCAAACGCCTGAACGCCAGTGCGGAGAAAGTAAGTTCGGCCGCTGCAGCCATCGAGAGCGGCAAGATCAAGACCAGTGATGAGCTGAACAAGGCGCTTGACCCTGCTACGCGTGCCGACATAGAACAACGTTGGCTGGTAACCGACGTGATCACTTGGTATCCTGTAAGTGAGGAGCCGCAGCATCATTTTACGGCCGCCGTTGCAGCCTATGCCAAGAAGGACTACAAGACTGCCGCCACCGAGATTCGCAAGGCCACCGGCTATCTGCGCCTTGAGGCCGGCCGGGCCACCGGAGATGCCAAAAAGGAACTCAACGCATCAATTGCGCAACTCGACACCCTCGTCGATTCAGTCGAAAAAGGTGTGAGCAAGGAGGAACTGGCAATGGCCAAGGTTTTTGCGAAAGCCAGCCATGCCCTTGCTGTCGAGCACCAAGCTCAGGCGGCGAAATCGTGGGCGCGTAATAATTACAATAATGCCGGCTACGAACTCAAGGCCGCTGCTCACGGGCTGGAAAGTGCCGGGGCCTGGGTTGCCGGTGATGCGAAGGCCGGTGTGTCAGCGACGGTGACGGGTACCCGTATCCTTGGCGATAAACTCACATCCGGCCTCACTTGGACGCGCGACGAGGTTGCCAAGGGTTTTGAAAAGCTGGGGAATTCCCTGGTCGAACTCGGCCACAAGATCGATGCAAATCATCGATGAAACCCGTTAGCCACCCATGCTGAAGATCAATTGTGACCCTCCGGCCAACACGTTTGTTCTGTTCTGCGTGGTCTGTTTCCCGGCAGTCCTCTCGTGCCGGGAGGTGTGACGCCTGATGGTGCTGGGAATTCCCGTGTAGCGATGCGGTCTGAGGATATGGAGTGGTTGATACCCAACGGGTGGCGGGCAGGATGCCGGCGCCCGTCGGGTAGTCAATGACTTGGTCAAACCGCTCCTGGATCGCCCCGTTGCGCATCGGCGGTCCCCATTATTGATGAGGAGAACCGTATGAGCGAGCAGAAGAAAGGCAAACCGGCTGCACCAGTGCTGTCTCTGCTCCACAATTGGGTCAGCCTTGCCGGATGCATCCTGGCGGCGGCGAGCTTCTTTGCCGTTGCCTGCCTGATCGCCCTGGATTTCTTCCGCGGCTTTAAAAACCCCTATATGGGGATTCTCACTTACCTTGTGGCGCCGGCGTTTCTGATATTGGGATTGTTGCTCATCGCATTCGGAGCGCTTTGGGAACGGCATCGGCGGCGGAAGCAGAAACCCGGGACCATCCCGGAGTTTCCGAAGATTGATCTGAATGTCTCCCGGCAGCGACTTACCTTCATTGCGGTGGTTGTGGCGACAGTGGTGTTTCTGATGTTGACCGCGGTGGGCAGCTACCGGACCTATCAGTTCACCGAATCGGTGACATTCTGCGGCAAGACCTGTCATTCGATCATGATGCCTGAATACACAGCCTATCAGGAATCGCCTCATGCCCGGGTCGAGTGCGTCCAATGTCACATCGGACCAGGTGCAAGCTGGTATGTGAAGTCCAAACTCTCCGGCGCTTACCAGGTTTATGCAACCTTGGTGGATAAGTATCCGCGCCCGATTCCTACACCCATTGAAAATCTGCGTCCGGCCCGCGAAACCTGTGAACAGTGCCATTGGCCCCAGAAGTTCTTCGGTAAGGTCGAACGGGATTTCCCTCACTACCTGCCTGACGAAAAGAATTCGCCCTGGACAATCCGGATGCTTGTAAAAATCGGCGGGGGAGACCCGGCCTTTGGACAGACAGGGGGTATCCACTGGCACATGGCCATTGCCAACAGAATTGAGTACATTGCCAGCGACAAGGACCGCCAGGTCATTCCCTGGATACAACTGACCGACCGGAGCGGGAAAGTTACGGTGTATCAGAGCGTCGATACTCCGCTCAAACCTGAACAGGTCGGCGCCGCCCATCCTCGGGTGATGGACTGCATGGATTGCCACAACCGGCCGACGCATATTTATCATGCACCGGTCGATTCCGTCGACACAGCGATCAACTCAGGCCGTATCGACTCCAACCTTCCCTACATCAAGAAGAACGCCGTGCAGGCATTGGCAAAAAACTACCCGGACACGGAGCAGGCACTCGCCAATATCTCCAAAAATTTGACTGAGTTCTACGAGAAAAGCACCCCCGCCCTTGCTAAAAGCAGTTCGCAGCTGGTGGCCGCGGCTGTTGAGGAAGTGCAGACTATTTACCAGCATAATTTTTTCCCCGGTATGAAGGTGGATTGGCAGGTTTATCCGGATAATATCGGGCACATGAATTTCCCGGGTTGCTTCCGTTGCCACGACGGTAACCACACCAGCGCCGATGGCAAAACAGTCGTTCACGACTGCGCTGCCTGCCATACCCTGATTGTTCAGGGTCCGGAAAGAAAACTGGAGAGCAGCCTGGAGGGCCTGGAGTTTAAACATCCCGTGGATATATCCGCTCAGTGGCAACAAACAAACTGTTCCGATTGCCACGCTGGCTCCCTGGTGGAATGAAGCGCATGACCTTTTTGGGTCAAGGACAACCCTGTTATCTTTTGCGCTTTTATTTACCTGGATTGCAGATATTTCCTGCTGCCCATCGCCCTGAACAAGAGGTGAAAACGGTCAAAAAACGCTTGACAAGACAAGTGAAAACTAAGAACGTATAAGTATGTACTCAAAAAAACCTTTTACAGGGGGAGCGTATGTTTCCATCTGAGTATGGCGCTTTTTCAGCCGTCCAGCCTGACCTGCTGACCATGGCTCTCTATTTTCTGATGGTCTTTGGCCTTATGGCAGTGCTCCTTTTTCTCACCAGCCGGCTGGGAGAGAAGAAACCCACGGACCTTAAACTTTCTGTGTATGAAAGCGGGATGATCCCCGCTGGTACGGCCAGATTCTCTTATCCTGCCCCTTTTTATCTTATCGCTATCTTCTTTCTCATCTTCGATGTGGAGGCGGCTTTCATCTTTTCCTGGGCCATTGCCTTTGACCAGCTCGGCTGGCAGGGCTGGCTGCGGATCAGCTTTTTTATCTTCATATTGCTTGCCAGTCTTGTTTATCTCCTGCAAAAGGGCGGACTTGAATGGGCAACGGCAGGGCAGCAGAAATGAGCCAGGTGGAAAATCTCGTCCAGCGGAACCTGGATACCATCATCAACTGGTCTCGCAAACACAGTCTCTGGCCTTTTTTTTTCGGTCTGTCCTGCTGCTTTATCGAAGAGGCAACCGCCTTTACCTCCCGTTATGACATCGGCCGCTTTGGCGCCGAAGTTTTTCGCGGCTCCCCGCGACAGGGGGATCTGCTCATCATATCCGGAACGGTCTTTAAAAAAATGGCGCCGGTTGTTCTCCGTCTTTATGAACAGATGGCTGAACCGAAATGGGTTATTTCCATGGGCTCCTGCTCCAACTCAGGCGGGATGTATGATGTCTACAGCGTGGTCCAGGGGGTGGATCAGATTCTGCCGGTGGACGTCTATGTCCCGGGTTGTCCCCCCCGCCCGGAGGCCCTGCTGCAGGGGCTGATTATGCTCCAGGAAAAAATCGTTGCCAGCGAGCGGCCAAGTCGGGCCGTTTTCAATTTAGGAAAAGGCGGGCAGGGAACCACTGGACCGCTCCTTATGGACGGCATCTCCAAATCCCGGGATCCGCGCGGACCAGGATATGAAGGGATTCCCGTCAGAGGAAGCTCGGTCTCTCCACCGTTCTTTGCCGATAATCGAGCCGATCGAATGTGGACCCCTCCAGCCAAAAGAAAAGAGCTGAGTCCCGGGGATCAGCGCCTGGCAGAGGTCTTGCACTCCCTTTTTGCCGCTGCTGTGGTTCTGCAGGCCGATGTCACTGACATGATGACCTTTCAAGTCGACCAGGAAATCCTGCCGGCTGTTTTGCGTTATTTGAAAAATGAGGCCTCGCCGCGCTACGAACGCCTGGAAGATCTGACCGCGGTTGATGAATCGGCTCGCAGGCACCGTCGGGATCTTCCCGATTTCACCCTGGTCTACACCCTGCTTTCCTTTTCATCGGCCAGCAGGGTACGCCTGAAAAGCGGCCTGCAGGGGGCCAGCCCAGACACGGCCAGTATTTGCGATCTCTGGCCCTCGGCCAACTGGTACGAACGGGAAGTCTATGACATGTTCGGCATTCGCTTTACCGGCCATCCCGATCTCCGGCGACTGCTCATGCCCCATGACTGGGAAGGCCACCCGCTTCTGAAAAGCCATGTCTACAGGGCAACGCAAATGACTCCCTATGGCCTTGAGGATGCCAGGAACCATCAGGCCCTGGACGCAGCAGCTTTCTTTGTCAGGAAAAATGACCAGGAATATCTCCTGAATCTGGGACCGCACCATTATTCGACCCATGGTGTTGTCCGCTTTATCCTTGACCTCCATGGTGAGGAAATCCGGGAGATGGGCATTGATCTCGGTTATCACCATCGGGGCGTTGAAAAGATCGGCGAACATCAATCCTGGCACCAATTCATCCCCTATACCGACCGGGTCGATTATTTGAGCGGCGTGGCCAACAACCTGACGTACCTATCCGCCATCGAGGCCATGGCCGGAATCCAGCTTCCTGACCGGGCTGAATATATCAGGGTCATGCTCAGCGAATTTTTCCGGATTAGCAACCATCTGCTCTGGTTCGGCACCTTTGCCCAGGATATCGGTATGATGAGCGCTGTTTTTTATGCTTTCCGGGAACGGGAAATGATCATGGACATCGTTGAATTCATCACCGGGGCCCGCCTGCATCCCGCCTGGTTCAGGATCGGCGGAGTGGCTCAGGATCTGCCGGATGGCTGGCAGGAGCGGGTTGCTGACTTTGTCAAGATCTTCCCGAAACGTCTCCATGAATATGAAGCACTGACCGCCAACAACCCCATATTCAAGGCCCGCACCAGAGGAATAGGCGTTCTCACCCTTCAGGATGCCATTGACTGGGGAGTGAGTGGTCCCAACTTGCGGGCTTGCGGGCTGGCCTGGGATTTACGGAAAAAAACACCTTATTCCGCATACGGTGCATTTACCTTTGATATTCCCACCGGCCCGGACGGCGACTGTTACAGCCGCTATCTGGTCAGAATGGCAGAGATGCGCCAGAGCCTCGCTCTCATCGCCCAGGCCGCCAAAGAGATGCCCGGTGGGCGTTATATCTGTGAAGATTGCCGATATACGCTTCCAGAAAAACAGGAAACCTTGAGGGATATCGACAGCCTGATTCATCATTTCGTGACGGTTTCCCGCGGACCAAAAATTCCGGCGGGGGAGACTTATTTTGCCACCGAGGCCCCGCGCGGCGAGCAAGGATACTATCTGGTCAGCGACGGATTGAACAGGGCATACCGGCTGCGTGTCCGCTCCCCGGGGTTTGCCAACCTGCAGATATTGCCAGGGCTGGCGAAGGGGATAACCATCAGTGATCTGGTGGCCATCCTGCCGTCCCTTGACTATATTATGCCTGATATTGACCGATAGGAATCACCTCATGCTGACGGAAGAAATACGGCAAAAGATTGCCCAGGAAATAGCTGGTTGCGAACATCCCCGGGAAAAGGCCGTTGATGTCATGTATGTCCTGCAGCGGCACTATGGATATATGACCGACGAAGCGGTTCATGAGGCCGCTCAGCTCCTGGGCATGACCCCGCTGGAGCTGGATGAGCTTGCCACCTTTTATGATTTTATTTACCGGCAGCCTGTGGGCAACTATGTCATCCACGTCTGCGACGGCGCGGCCTGCTGGATGCACCATGAACGAGCGGTTTTTGATTATCTGTGCCGGAAATTGGGCGTTGAGATTGGCGAGACAACTTTGGACGGGCTGTTTACAGTGCTGCCCACCGCCTGCATCGGCAACTGCCATCTGGCGCCGGCCATGCTGATCAACGGCAAATGTTACGGATTGCTGACCCCGGAAAAGATTGACGATATTCTGGAGCAGCTGGTGTGTGAAGCCTGCCAACCTGTTCTAACCAAGTGAGTAATATGTCCGAAATGGTACTCTTTAAAAATCGGCGGGAGGATAGGGCGGCCACCCTTGACGAATACCGGCAGAGTGGCGGCTACGAGGCCCTGATTACCGCCGTCACCACCCTTTCACCCAAAGATGTCCAACAGCAGGTTCTGGATGCTGGTCTGCGAGGAAGGGGAGGGGCTGGATTCCCGGCCGGCCGTAAATGGGCGGGAGTCCCTGAACATGGACATTTCCCCCGTTATATCCTGCCGAATACCGATGAAATGGAGCCCGGCACCTTCAAGGACCGCATTCTGGTCAATGCCGATCCCCATCTTGTCCTTGAGGGGATTATCCTGGCGGCGTATGCAGTCTCGGCGGAAAGAGGTGTCTTTTTCATCCGTCCTTCCTATGAAAAGGATGCCGAAATTATCGAGCGGGAGCTGGAGGTGGCCAGACAGGCAAATCTCATCGGCAAAAATATCCTGGGGAGTTCTTTTTCTTTTGATATCACCGTCCATCGGAGCGGTGGACGCTATATCTGCGGTGAGGCCTCGGCCCAGATCAATGCCATTCAGGGAAAAAGGCCGAATCCCGTTAAAGGGGGACCGCACATGGCTGAACAAGGTCTCTGGGGAAAACCGACCATCGTCAATAACGTGGAAACCCTGGCCTGTGTGCCGGGCATCGTCCGCCACGGTGCCGACTGGTTTAAGGGCTTGGCTGCCACTCCCACGGGAGCAGGGAATAAGCTCTATTGCGTCAGCGGCATGGTGCAGCAACCCGATTGTTACGAACTGCCCATCGGCACCAGATTAAGTGAGATCATTGAGGGCAGTGCCGGCGGCTTAGTGGCTGGTTCCACCTTCAAGGCCTGTCTTCCTGGCGGGGCCTCCACCAGTTTCATGCCGAAACAATTTTTCGATGTGGAGATGGATTTCGAACCCTTGAAGAAGATCGGCCATCGCCTGGGAACCGGCGCGATCATAGTTTTTGACCAGAATACCTGCCTGGTGGCTGCCACCCTCAATCTCATCGAATACTTTGCCAGGGAATCCTGCGGCTGGTGCACTCCCTGTCGGGAAGGTCTGCCGTTCATCCGGGAAATTTTACGGGCCATAGAAAACGGCGAGGGTAAAGAGGAATATATCCCCATGCTGCGTCAGATGGCAGACCACATGAACCAGGCATACTGCGCCTTTGCCCCCGGGGCCGTGCAGCCGGTTCTGGGGCTGTTGAACTATTTCGAGGAGGAAATCCGGGAACACATCAGCCAGAAGAAATGTCCTTTCTGTGCCGGACACCAGGGAAGCAAGCAGGCGCTTTGGACCAACCGGGGTAATGGCAGGTACCCAGGCGCTGCAAACGCGGAGGATAAATTCGCATCATGCCCCATCTGATCATCGATGACAGAGCCGTTGATGTCCCGGAGGGGACAACGGTCATTGAAGCCGCGGAGCTGGCAGGGATCATGATTCCCCGATTCTGCTATCTCAAGGTCTTGGGCAGTGTGGGCGCCTGCCGGATGTGCGCCGTGAGTTTCCTGGCCGGCCCGGTAAAAGGAATTGCCATGAGCTGCATGGTGAAGGCCGCAGACGGCATGGTCGTCTCAACCACTTCCGAAGAAGCCGTTGCCTTCAGGCGGCAGGTGATCGAATGGCTTATGGTCAATCACCCGCTTGACTGTCCGGTTTGCGATGAGGGAGGCCAGTGTCTGCTCCAGGATGAAACCATCTCCGGCGGTCATGAGGCCAGGCGCTATCCCGGCAAAAAGCGAACCTATCCCGATCAGTTCCTTGGGCCCTTTATCCAGCACGAGATGAACCGCTGTATCCATTGTTACCGCTGTGTCCGTTTTTACCAGGAGTATGCCGGCTATCGTGATTTCGGCGTGATGCAGATCGGCAACCGGATCTATTACGGACGTTTTGCAGACGGCGCCTTGGAAAGCCCCTTTGCCGGCAATCTGGTGGATATCTGTCCCACCGGGGTTTTCACCGATAAGACGGCAAGATACAAGGCAAGACATTGGGATATGCAGCACGCCTCCACCCTGTGCATCCACTGTTGTCTGGGCTGCAATACCACGGTCAACGCCTTTCAGCAGGCCATTATCAGCCAGGAGACCCGGGAAAATGAGGCTGTTAACGGCTCATTTATCTGTGATCGTGGGCGGTTCGGCGGCTCTTTCGCCAATCATGGCGAGCGGCCTCGACAGCCGGTGGCCGATGGGGTCAAGGTCCAGTGGCCGCAGGCCCTTGACCTGGCCGTGGCGAGATTAGA
>JAQVER010000039.1 GCA_028697885.1 Desulfocapsaceae bacterium | reverse complement strand
CCAATGTTCTCAGGAAAAAAGGCGTGAAGAAGGGCGACCGGGTGGCTATCTATCTGCCCATGATTCCGGAGCTGGCGATCTCTTTATTGGCTTGTGCCCGCATTGGCGCCACGTATTCCGTGGTCTTTGCCGGTTTTTCCTCGATTGCCCTCAAGAGCCGGGTGCATGATTGTGAGGCCAAGGTGCTGATAACCGCCGATGCTGTGCTGCGTGCTGGCAAAACTATACCTCTGAAACCAAATGCGGACGCGGCGGTTGAGGAATGTGACACTGTCAAGGATGTTATTGTGGTTAGACGGGCTGGTAATGAGATCAATATGCAGGATGGTCGTGACACCTGGTGGCACGATGAGGTGACTGCCGCTGATATCTCCAGTACCTGTGAGCCCGAATCCATGGATGCCGAGGATATCCTCTTTATCCTCTACACCTCCGGTTCTACCGGCAAACCCAAGGGCGTTGTTCATACCACCGGCGGATATCTTACCTATGCCATGCATACCTGTCAGTGGGTTTTTGACCTGAAAGACAATGATGTCTATTGGTGTACTGCTGATATCGGCTGGGTTACCGGTCATTCCTATATCCTCTACGGTCCTTTGGGACTGGGCGCCACCTCCGTGATGTTTGAGGGCGTACCTTCCTATCCCGGACCTGATCGTTTCTGGAAAATTGTTGAGAAATTCCAGGTTAATATCTTCTATACCGCTCCCACAGTGATCAGAGCCCTGATGCGGGATGGAGAAGAGCCAACAAAACGTTATGACCTCTCCAGTCTGCGAATCCTTGGTTCCGTGGGTGAGCCGATCAATCCTGAGGCCTGGATGTGGTATCACATCAATATCGGCAAAGGGAAACTGCCCATTGTTGATACCTGGTGGCAGACTGAGACCGGCGGTATCATGATCTCTCCGCTTCCCTATGCCACACCCTTGAAACCGGGTTCCGCCACCTTTCCTCTGCCCGGTATTGATGCGGCCATCTATACCGAAGAAGGCCACGAGGCCGGTCCTAACGAGGGTGGCCATCTGGTTATTCGTAAACCTTGGCCCGGTATGCTGCGCGGGGTCTTCGGCAATCCGGAGCGTTTTAAGAAGGCTTATTTCAGCCGTTATGAAAATATCTACGATCCTGAAGACGGGGCACGCCGTGACGAGGAAGGCTATTTCTGGATCATGGGACGTCTGGATGATGTTATCAACGTTTCCGGTCACCGTCTGGGTTCTGCCGAGATCGAGTCAGCCCTGGTGGCGCACCATGCCGTTGCCGAGGCTGCTGTTGTCGGAATGCCGCATCCGGTCAAGGGACAGGCTATTTATGCCTTTGTTACCGTGAAATCCAATATCGAGCAGACTCCTGAGCTGCTGGTTGAACTGCGGGCGCATGTGCGCACTGAAATCGGTCCTATTGCTTCACCGGATGCCATCCAGTATGCACCCGGCCTGCCCAAGACCCGCAGTGGTAAGATCATGCGCCGGGTCTTGAGAAAAATCGCCGCCAATGATTTTGAAAACTTTGGTGACACCTCAACCCTCGCTGATCCGTCCGTTGTTGATGATCTGATTAATGGCAAAAAGGCCTTGGCTAAAAAGTAGAACCTTGTAAGGCTGATTGCTGGTAATCGATGAAGTGAGGCGGAGTTTTCCAGAGAGGAAGCTCCGCCTTGTTTGTTTTAGGATACAGGAGAACGGATGAAGACTTATTTCGCGCACAGGCGCGTAGAGGCAGAGATGCAGAGAGAATGTGAAAATGGCGTTTTTTAAAGGAACCGATGCCCATGTCGTCGCCCCTGATGTGGCGATTTCTTTTTTCAAGGGGATCATGCCCTTTAACACGCTTGATGACAATACGCTGAGAAATATCGCCCGCCATTGCCGGATTGATTTCTTCCCTAAAGGCACCAGGCTGCTCACCGCTGACACCACAGAGTTGACCCATCTCTATCTGATCCAGCGGGGCGGGGTCAAGGCCTTTCTTGAAGATGATAACGGCGAGGTGACCCTGAAGGATTTTCGGGGGGAAGGCGCCTATGTCGGGGCTCTGGCCATTATCCGCGGTACTCCGGCCAATCTCAATATCGAAACGGTGGAGGATACCTTCTGCTTTCTCCTGCCCCGGGAGATATTTCTTGATCTTATTGAAAAACAGGCAGCCTTTGCTCATTATTATCTGAAGAGTTTTTCTGAGAAGATTGTTACCACCGCCTACAATGAACTGCGGCATCATAAGGTGGCGCGGCGGAGCAATGAGGATTTGTATCTTTTCACCATCAAGGTCGGCGATCTGGTAAAGAGTTTGCGCAAGGTCGGAGCTGATGCCACGATTCAGGCGGCGGCGGCCCTTATGTCGGAATTCCGGGTGGGGTGTCTACTGATCCATGATGCGCTTGATGACGAAAAGATTGTCGGCATCATCACCGACCGGGATCTGCGGAGCAAGGTTGTTGCCGCCGGCATGGATTACAGTCAGCCGGTGACGACCATCATGAACAGTCCGGTGCAGACCGTGCTTTCCCAGTCTCTCTGTTTTGATGTGTTGTTGAAGATGATGGATACCGGCATTCATCATCTGGCGGTTGAGCGCGGCGGCCGGATTGTGGGGGTGATAACCTCCCATGATATCATGCTCCTGCAGGGGCATTCTCCCTATTATCTGTTCAAAGAGATTCGTGGCCAGCAGCAGATTCCCGGATTGTATCCTTTGGCCCAGAAGATTCCGGAGGTGATTCGGGGGCTGATTGGGGAGGGGGCCAAGGCCGGAAATATTACCCAGATGATTGCCATCCTGAACGATCATATCCTGGGAAGGATGTTGACCTTGTTGGAGAAAGAGTTGGGGCCGCCTCCCGTACCTTATTGCTGGTTGTTACTGGGGAGTGAAGGACGTCGGGAGCAAACCTTCAAGACTGATCAGGATAATGCCATCCTTTATGCTGACCCTGTGGATGAGGTTGAGCGGCAGGCGGCGGAGGCATATTTTAAGGACTTTGCAGCCAAAGCTATTGATCATCTGGTCAACTGTGGCTATCCGCTTTGCCCCGGTGAAATCATGGCCATTAATCCGCTCTGGTGTCAGCCCCTCTCCGTGTGGAAGCAATATTTTGAACGTTGGATTGCAGCTCCTGACCCTCAGGAATTACTTAACTCCACTATCTTTTTTGATTTTCGAGCTGGATTCGGCGAAACGACCCTTGCAGAAGAGCTGCGTGCCCATTTAAATAGGGGGATAGCAGGGAAAGATGTTTTTTTATTCCATATGGCTCGTCAGTGTATGGACAGTCGTGTGCCTCTTTCATTTTTTAAGAATTTTATTGTGGAAAAAGATGGGGAACATAAAAATCGTCTGGATATTAAACGTCAAGGATTGAGCCCTTTTGTTAATTTTGCCCGGGTGCTGGCCCTTAAATTTGGGGTGAAGGAAACCAATACCCTGGCTCGTTTGAAGGCCCTGATGGAAGGTGAACATATTCAAGGGGAATTATGGTCTGCGGCAAGCGAGGCCTATGAGCTGCAGATGCAACAGCGTCTGGTTCATCAATTAAAGCAGATTGAAGAAGGGGTCCTTCCCGACAACCATATCGATCCGGCGGACCTCTCCGATCTGGAGCGGAGGATGCTTAAAGACGCCTTTACAGTCATTGAAAGGTTGTATGGGGTGCTGGGCCAGATGTATCCGGTGACGTGATGTTGAATTTTCTGAAGCCCCGCTCCTGGTTCTCCCCGCCTCATCCACTCATTGTGCAGAACCGGGAGGCTTTTGCTAATTTTGATCAGTCAAGGCCCCTTGCCGACTATACCTTCGTGGTTTGTGATACCGAGCTGACCGGGTTAGACCAGAAGCGTGATGAAATCATCTCCATTGGTGCGGTTTTGATCAGGGATCTGCAGATAGATCTCGGGGCCACTTTCCACCAGTATATAAGGCCTGAGAATATTGAGCATACCCAGGCCACCCTGATCCACAGAATCACCCCGCAACAACTGGATCAGGCACCTCCTATAGAAGAAGTGCTACCTGCCTTTATAGAATTTGCGGGCAGCAGTCTCATGGTGGGCCATTGTGTGGGGCTTGATATGGGGTTCTTGAACCGGGCAGCACGGAGGGCACTTGGCGGAACCTTATCCAATCCTGGAATTGATACCATGCGTATGGCACAGGGTTATCGCCGGGTGTTGCTGGGGCATTTTCATCAAGAAGACGATCATGCAGCCAGTTATGTCCTGGAGGATCTGGCTAAAGAGTACAACCTTCCCATTTTTAAACCGCATGATGCCCTTGAGGATGCAATACAGACGGCCTATCTGTTTCTTTTCTTCCTCAAGAAATTCAGGAAAGGTGGTTTGCTGACTTTGAAGGATATCTATCAGGCCGGTCGGGTGGGAAGCTTTCGCTATTGAGTGTGAAGTTATCATCTTTTATTGGGAATCGTTGATAACTTCACTTGACGCAATGTAAAATAAGACTATGCTACACGGTGCTTTGAAAAGGGACCTTTTTTTAGGTACCCTCTCTTCGTTCATATGGTCGTTTGTTAAAAAAATAACCTTTTAAAAAAGATAAGGAGAAAATAATGGGAAAAAACTATTTCAACAGTCTGCCATTGCGTCTGCAGCTTCAAGAGCTGGGACAGTGTCGTTTCATGGACTCTTCCGAGTTTGATGGTGTTGAGGCTTTACGCGGCAAAAAAATTGTCATTGTCGGCTGTGGTGCTCAGGGGTTGCATCAAGGGCTTAACCTGAGGGACAGTGGTCTTGATATATCCTATGCCTTGCGGGAAGCGGCTATCAGTGAAAAACGGCAGTCCTTCAAAAATGCCAGCACCAATGGTTTTACCGTGGGCACCTTTGAAAAACTGATTCCCAAGGCCGATCTCGTCATCAATCTGACCCCCGACAAACAGCACACCAAGGTAGTTACCGCCATCATGCCTCTGATGAAGAAGGGTGCCTGTCTCTCTTATTCGCACGGTTTTAATATCGTCGAAGAGGGGATGCAGATCCGTGAGGATCTCACTGTTATCATGGTGGCTCCCAAGTCTCCCGGTACCGAGGTGCGGGAAGAGTACAAGCGTGGTTTCGGGGTACCAACTCTGATTGCTGTGCATCGTGAAAATGACCCGCAGGGAAAAGGCTGGGATTGGGCTAAGGCTTATGCCTGCGGTACCGGGGCGGATCGTGCCGGTGTTCTCCAGTCTTCTTTTGTGGCCGAGGTGAAATCTGATCTCATGGGCGAGCAGACTATCCTCTGCGGCATGCTCCAGGCGGGATCACTCCTCTGTTTCGACAAGATGGTCGAAAAAGGGATCGAGTCGTCATATGCCTCCAAGTTGATTCAGAATGGTTGGGAGACCATTACGGAGGCCCTGAAGCATGGCGGGATTACCAATATGATGGATCGTCTGACGAATCCGGCCAAGATCATGGCCTTCACTCTCTCTGAGGAGTTGAAGACTATCATGCGTCCGCTTTTTGAAAAACATATGGATGATATCATGTCCGGCCATTTTTCCAAGACGATGATGAAAGATTGGGCCAAAGATGATGTAAATCTGCTGAAATGGCGAGCCGCAACAGCCAAGAGCGCTTTTGAAAAGGCGGTTTCTACCACGGCAGTCATCCCCGAACAGGAATATTTTGATCATGGTATTCTCATGATCGCCATGGTCAAGGCCGGAGTGGAGTTGGCTTTTGACACCATGGTTGCCGCCGGTATCAAGGAGGAATCCGCCTATTACGAGTCTCTGCATGAAGTGCCGCTTATTGCCAATACCATTGCCCGTAAAAAGCTCTATGAGATGAATGTGGTTATCTCTGATACTGCGGAATATGGTTGTTATTTGTTTGCGCACGCAGCAGTGCCGCTGCTGGCTGATTTCATGAAAAAGATTGACACCGATGTCATTGGTAAGGGCCTTGCCGTGAAGGATAACGGTGTTGACAACGTCAAGCTTATTGCCGTCAACGAGGCTATCCGTTTCACCGGAGTGGAGATGATTGGCGAGGAGCTTCGTTCGTATATGGGAGCGATGAAAGCAATCTTGTAAGCCTGTTCAGTGACATCTTCCAAGGTTGTGAGCATAAGCACTTTTAAGTGGAGCGTTTAGTTTAGGGAGGAAAAGCCGTTGACTCCAATGATTGGGGTTAGTATAAAGGTTTTCGTTGTATTTGCTGCATCATTGGAATTAATTTTTTTACCAAAGTGAAAAATTAAAAAAGGAGAGAGGTATGAATAATGCTCAGAAGTACTGGCAGGCAAATATCCGGCTCGTTATCGGATGTTTGATTGTTTGGTTTTTCGTTTCATTCGGGTGCGGCATTCTATTTGTCAATCAGTTGAACGCTATCCGTCTTGGCGGCTATCAACTCGGCTTCTGGTTTGCTCAGCAAGGTTCCATCTATACCTTTGTGGTCCTGATTTTTTTCTACGCCTGGCGTATGAATCAGCTTGATCGTAAATTCAACGTCGAAGAAGCGTAAGGAGACCTGGACATGACAAATTTAATGTTGACCACTTATATCGTGGTGGGGGCGACCTTTGCTCTCTATCTTTTTATTGCCCTGAAAACACGTGCCAAAAATACCGGTGAGTTTTACGTGGCCGGCAAGGGCGTTCATCCGGTTCTGAATGGCATGGCCACCGGCGCCGACTGGATGTCAGCTGCCTCTTTCATCTCCATGGCTGGGTTGCTCGCCATGAAAGGCTATGATGCCTCCGCGTATCTTATGGGCTGGACCGGCGGCTATTGTCTTCTGGCTATGCTTTTGGCTCCATATCTCCGTAAATACGGTAAGTTCACGGTGCCTGAGTTTATCGGCGACCGTTTCTATTCTCAGTCTGCCCGTCTGGTTGCTGTCATCTGTCTGGTCGTCGCCTCACTGACCTATGTTATCGGTCAAATGAAGGGTATCGGTGTGGCCTTTTCCCGATTCCTCGAGATCCCCTTTCAGACCGGGCTCTTTATTGGTATGGGTATTGTTTTTGTCTATGCCGTTCTTGGCGGGATGAAGGGTGTTACCTATACCCAGATCGCTCAGTATGTAGTTTTGATCTTTGCCTATACTGTTCCTGCCATCTTTATCTCCCTCCAGCTTACCGGTAATCCCATTCCCCAGATTGGTCTGGGGTCGACCATGAGCGGTAGCGATGGTGTGTATCTGCTTGATAAACTGGACAAGGTAGTGGTCGATCTTGGATTCAGTGCGTATACCGCTCAAACAGGAAGTACCCTTAATATCTTCCTGTTGACCATGTCTCTGATGATCGGTACTGCCGGTCTTCCTCATGTTATCACCCGGTTCTTCACCGTACCCAAGGTCAAGGATGCACGTTCATCTGCCGGCTGGGCTTTGGTCTTTATTGCCATTCTCTATACCACCGCCCCGTCCGTTGGGGCTATGGCCCGTTTGAACCTGATGCACACTATTCAGACCGGAGAGGTTGGTTCGCCTGAAGGCAATGTTGTCATTGAGGAGCGTCCGCAGTGGATGCGTAATTGGGAAAAGACAGGCCTTCTAAGTTTTGAAGATAAAAACGGTGACGGTAGGATCCAGTATTACAGCGACAACGGCCTGAGCGCCGCGGAAGCAGATCTGGCCAAGGCCCAGAAAGAAGGCGGAGATGTGGCTGCTGCCCAAGCCAAGGTGGACGCTGCTGCTGCAAAACACGCCGAGAGCAAATTTGCTGGTTTTGGCTGGAAGGGTAACGAAATGACCAAGGTTGACAATGATATCATGGTGCTTGCTAACCCTGAAATCGCCAAGCTTCCCAACTGGGTCATCGCCTTGGTGGCTGCTGGTGGTATTGCCGCTGCTCTCTCCACTGCGGCTGGTCTGCTGCTTGCGATCTCTTCAGCCATTTCCCATGATCTATTGAAGGGCATGATAGCTAAGGGTATCGACGATAAGACCGAGCTTATGGCTGGTCGTATTGCCATGGCCGGTGCTATTCTTGTTGCCGGTTACCTCGGACTTAATCCTCCAGGATTTGCCGCCCAGGTCGTAGCTCTGGCCTTTGGTCTTGCCGCCTCATCCATTTTCCCTGCTCTCATGATGGGAATTTTTGTTAAACGGATGAACAATGCTGGTGCTATCTGTGGTATGCTGGCAGGTCTGGGTTCTACTCTTGGGTATATCTTCTGGTTCAAGGGATTCATGTTTATTGCTACTACTGCCATGGCTCCGGATAATGCCGCGAACTGGTGGTTGGGGATCTCTCCCGGCTCTTTCGGTGCCGTGGGGGCATTGATCAACTTTGTCGTCGCCTTTGCTGTTTCCAGTGTCACTAAGGCACCGCCAGAGCATATTCAGCATCTCGTCGAGGATATTCGTGTTCCGATGGGTGCAGGTGCGGCCCAGAGTCACTGATCCTCTAACGTAGTCTGCTCCTGCTGCAGGCAGGATAAAGGCATTCGTACTCAGTACGGGTGCCTTTTTTTTTCCCTTTGAGAAAAGTGCAGAGAGGAAGAGAAAAAAGGGTAGCGATAGCATCATAAAGTTTATACTATTCTGCGCTTATATTTCATTCTGCATGGGTGAATTTGATATTGTCTATTTTTTGAGGTTGTAGAAAAATGACCAGCTCTTTGTTGCGGCCTGAAAACTGTTGTCTCCATATTATCGATCCGCAGCAAAGCCTGATGGCTCATATCCATGAGGCTGAGCGGGTAGTGGCCAATATTAGCCGGATGATTGCCTGTGCCAGGATTCTCAAGGTGCCCATTCTGGCCAATACTCAGTACAAAAAGGGATTGGGGGCATATGTGCCGCAGTTGGAAGAAATGATGGCGGAGGTTCCCCGTCCCGATAAAACTGAGTTTAATGCTTTGGATAATATGGAGACTCGGGCGTTTGTTGACAATTTGCCGGATAGCGTGACTACCCTGATTTTGACGGGGGTGGAGACCCATATCTGTATCTATCAGACAGCCATGGGCATACTTAAACGAGGCTTGACTCCATGGGTGGTGGCAGATGCGGTCTCCTCACGCAGCAAGGCTAATTATGAACTGGGCCTGGCTCGTTTGACTGCGGCAGGAGCTATTGTTGGCCCTGCCGAGATGATTATCTATGAGCTGTTGGGCCGTGCCGGGACCCCGGAGTTCAAGGCCATGCTACCCCATGTAGTATAATTATTGCGCCTCGCATGTATTAGTAAATAAATAATATCTGGAATAGTTATATATTCTATCTTTCACCTCAATATTTCATACCTTCTAATATTATGAACGGGAATACAATTCGTCAGAAATTTTTAGATTATTTTGCCAGCCATGGTCACACTGTGGTTGAGAGCTCTTCGTTGGTGCCCAAGGATGACCCGACTCTGCTCTTTACCAATGCCGGTATGGTTCAGTTCAAGACTGTTTTTATGGGGGAGGATCGGCGTGATTTTGTCCGGGCCACCACCAGTCAGCGCTGTGTGCGGGCGGGTGGCAAGCACAACGATCTCGAGAATGTCGGTTATACGGCGAGGCATCATACTTTTTTTGAGATGCTGGGAAATTTTTCCTTTGGAGATTATTTCAAGGAAGATGCTATTCGTTATGCATGGGAGTTTCTTATCAAGGAGCTTGGCGTACCGGCAGAACAGCTCTGGGTCTCGGTCTATGAAGATGATGACGAGGCCTTTGCCTTGTGGGAAAATGTTGAGGGTTTGCTTCCGGGGCGTATTGTCCGCCTGGGGGAAAAAGATAACTTCTGGGCCATGGGTGATACCGGCCCCTGCGGCCCATGTTCTGAGATTCATATTGATCAGGGGGCTGATGCGGGCTGCGGTCGGCCTGATTGTGCACTTGGCTGTGATTGTGATCGTTTCCTCGAATTATGGAATCTGGTTTTCATGCAGTTTAATCGTACGGCAGATGGTGTTATGACTCGCCTGCCCAAACCCAGTATCGATACAGGGATGGGCCTTGAGCGGGTGGCGGCGGTGCTCCAGGGCAAAGTCAACAACTATGACTCGGATCTTTTTCAACCGATTATCAAGAGGCTGGAAGAACTCTCTGGACGAGTTTATGGCCAGGATCGTGCCGATACCACGGCCATGCGGGTCATCGCCGACCATTCCCGGGCCACCACCTTTCTGGTGGCAGATGGGGTGCTCCCTTCCAACGAGGGGAGGGGCTATGTCCTGCGCCGGATTATGCGCCGGGCAGTTCGCTTTGGTCGTAATCTCGGGCTTGATAAGCCCTTTATGGATGAGGTGACGGCTACCGTTGTCGTTGCCATGGCCCATGCCTATCCGCACCTGCTTGATGCGGTGGAATTATTAAAAAAAGTGGTAGTAAATGAAGAGGAGCGATTTCGTGAGACACTGGAGAATGGGCTGGTCCTTCTCGATGAGGAGATTGAGCGGATTGGCCAGGACAGTGATCCCGTAATCGCCGGTGATTTTATCTTCAAGTTGTATGACACCTACGGTTTTCCCATGGATATCGTCCGGGATATATCGTTGGAAAAAAAGATTGGTTTTGATGAGGCAGGATTCCACGAGGCCATGACGCAGCAACGCGCCAAGTCACGTGCCTCGTGGAAAGGAGAGAACGTCAAACTGCGGGAGCAGGGAGTGAAAGATCTCGCTGAGTCTGGCTTGAAAGCCGAGTTTGTAGGCTATGAACAGTTGGATGTAAATGCCAGGGTTCAGGCCCTGCTCAGCCCGGACGGCCTGGAGGTCCCTGAAATCCCCGCCGGCACTGAAGGTCGACTGTTTGTCTTGACGACGCCATTTTATGCGGAGTCCGGCGGGCAGGCCGGTGATGTGGGGACCGTGCAATGGGAAGGTGGTCATGCTCTGGTTCTTGGTACAGACACAGCGGCCGACGGAATTATCCTCCATCATCTGCGGGTGGAAGAAGGGGTGTTACGTATCGGGCAGGAGGTAAAGCTAACAGTAGCCCGCGACCAGCGAGGCGACACCGCCGCCAATCATACGGCCACCCATCTACTTCAGGCCGCCATGCGAGAGATCCTGGGGGATCATGTAAAGCAGTCTGGTTCGCTGGTTACGCCTGAGAGATTACGTTTTGATTTTACACATTTCACGCCGCTCAGTCAGGAAGAGATCAGGCGAATTGAGCAGCGGGTGAATGAAAAAATTAGGGCTAATATCACGCTTGATACTCGGATCTTAGCCAGAGACGAGGCCGTCCAGCAGGGGGCAATGGCCCTTTTTGGTGAAAAGTATGGCGATCGAGTACGGGTGGTCTCGGCTGGAGATTTCAGCAGGGAGCTTTGTGGCGGAACCCATGTGGCGGCAACGGGGACAATCGGCTTGTTTAAGATTGTCTCGGAAAACGGAATTGCCTCGGGAGTAAGGCGTATTGAGGCCCTGACCGGACGGGCAGCCCTTGCCTATGTACAGGAAATGGGCCAGCGTGAACAAGAGCTGTGTCAGGCATTAAATGTGAAGCCGGAGGGGGTTTATGATAAATTCCAGTCCCTGCTTAAGGCCCAGAAACAGCTGGAAAAGCAGGTGGCGGATCTTGCCACCAAGCTTGCGACCACAGATCTTGGAGAGCTGTTTCGGACGACAGTGGAAGTCAACGGGATTAAGGTGCTGGCCGCCAAGATTGCCCTTGATAGTCCGCAGACCTTGAGGGAGGTGGGTGATCGAGTGCGGGACCATATGGGGTCAGGAGTGGCCGTACTTGGAGGAGTTATCAAGGAAAAAGTAGCGCTTCTGGCTCTTGTTTCCAAGGATCTTACAGATAAAATATCAGCGGGTGTGTTGATCGGTGAGATTGCCGTCATAGTTGGTGGTAAAGGTGGGGGGAGGGCCGACATGGCACAGGCTGGTGGGCCTATGGTCGATAAATTGAGTTCGGCTATTGCCGCAGTTCCGGGGTGTGTGGAGAAAATTGTGGGCGAATAAGTATTTTTTTGAAGGTTTATTTTTTGAAGATGAAGAAGAAAAAGGCATAAATTACTTGTTATTGTGCAGAAAATCGTATTACACATGCAATGCAAAAAAAGTTGACATGCCTTATTTTATGATGTACAACCGACCTTCGTATTGTGAATCACCATTCATTTTGAAAAGAAGTTTTCAGGTATCTTAGCTGAATAGGAGCGTATAAAAATGATTACAATGGATATCACCCTCGTGATTCAGATGGTAAACATGTTTGTTTTAATGTTTCTGCTGAATGTAGTTATTTATAAACCTGTGCGTAAGATATTACGTGATCGTGCAACCAAGTTTCAGGAGATGCATGATGATGTGGCCAAGCTTCAGGATAATGCTCGCCGCAGGCAAGAAGAAGTAGATAAGAAAATGATCTTGGCATCAGGAAAGGCAAAGGGCGCGTTGGATTCAGCCAGGGCAGGTGCGCAGGCAGCAGGTGATGAAAAGATCGCAGCGATCAAGGCAGAAGCTGATGCGGAAAAAGATCAGCAGTTGGCAGATGTGAAAGTGCAGATTGTGAATGCTGGAAAAGAGCTTCAAGCTAATCTGGATGGTTTTGCAACCGCCATGGCGAGTAAAATTCTGGGAAGGAGTTTCTGAGATGAAAAGGGTGACGCAAATAGCCAAAAAAAGCGCCCTGCTGGCAGCAGCGCTTTGGCTCACCTTGGCTGTGGGCAGTGTCTGGGCATCTGAAGCCGTGCATGAAGGGGCGGCTGTACCGGACGCTCATTCTGGACAGGCTGCTGCAGAGTATGGTCATGCGGGTGTAGCTGAGCATGGAGAACCAGTAATTGTCGATGATTCGGCAATGCCGGCTGAGCACGCTGCGGCTGGAGCACATGGCGCCGTTCGTAATAGTCTTTCGCCTGAAAAGTTGAAAGATTTGGGGCTCAGAGTGATGAACTTTGTTGCCTTGATGATTATTTTAATAAAATTTGGTGCAAAACCAATTGGTTCCGCCCTCTCAGGTCGGCGTAAGCAGGTGAAGGATGACCTTGAAGCCGTTGAAGCCAAAAAGGTAGAAGCAGAACGTTCTTATAAAGAATTTTCTGCCAAGCTTGCCTCTGTTGAAAAAGATGTCGAGCAGATTGTAGATAAAGCAATAGCCCAGGCCGAGATTGAAAAGGTCAAGATTATTGAGCGCGCTGAGAAGATGGCTGAAGATATCAAGCGTCAGGCTCAGATGGCGGTTGCCAATGAGGTCACTGCGGCCAAGCGTATGTTGAAGAATGAAATTGCAGATAAGGCGGCGGTTATGGCTGAGGCGTTAATCATTAAGAATCTGACCGCGGACGATCAGGTCAAGATTGTGGAAGATTACTTAGATAAGGTAGGGGCCATCCAGTGAAACAGACAATCTTAGCACGAAGATATGCCAAGGCACTTTTTGCTGTCGGCAAGGAAGAAGGAAAATTTGAGGAGTATAACGAAACGCTTCAGGGAGTTGCAGGATTATATGTCTCACTTCCGCAAGTGGCTGATGCGCTTACCAACCCACTCTATCCTCTTGACACACGTCAAAAGGTAATGGTTGGCATGATTGCGTCCATGGGTGTTGAAAAGATCATGGCCAATTTTCTTAACCTGCTGGTGGAGAAAAAACGAGCTGATATCCTGCCTGAGGTGGCGGAAGAGTATCAGTCCATGGTTGACAATGAAAAGAACGTCAGTCATGGCAGCGTGGTATCTGCTATTGAATTAAGTGATGCATTGCAGGACAAGGTTAGAGCAGCATTAGAAAAGCTTACTGGCAAGAAGGTGGAACTGACTACCAGTGTTGATCCTTCAATTATAGGTGGTATCATTGCCAAGGTCGGGGATTTGGAGCTGGATGGCAGTATCAGGACACAACTTGCAAGTTTAAAAGATTCCATAAAGGGGAGAGACTAGAAATGCAAATCAGAGCAGAAGAAATCAGTCAGATTATTAAAGATCAGATTAGCGGGTATGAAACCAGTATTGATCTGAATGAGACCGGAACCGTTATCTCGGTTGGTGATGGTATTGCCCGTGTTTACGGCGTTCAGAACTGTATGGCCATGGAGCTTCTTGAGTTTCCTGGCGGCATTATGGGTCTTGCCCTGAATCTTGAGGAAGACAATGTCGGTTGCGCGGTTCTTGGAAGTGTCAGGGGGATTAAGGAAGGAGATCTTGTCAAGCGTACCGGTAAGATTGCTGAGGTTCCTGTCGGTCCGGCCATGGAAGGACGTGTTGTTGATGGTATCGGCTTTCCTATTGATGGACAGGGCCCAATCAACACCACTGAGACCTCCAAGATTGAGGTAATTGCGCCAGGCGTTATCGCCCGAAAAGGTGTACATCAACCCTGTTACACCGGTGCCAAGGCAGTTGATGCCATGACTCCGGTTGGCAAGGGCCAACGTGAGTTGGTAATTGGTGACCGTCAGATTGGTAAGACTGCTCTCTGCGTTGATGCTATCATTGCCCAGAAAGAGACCGGTGTTCATTGTATCTATGTTGCTGTTGGACAGAAGAAATCAACGGTAGCTCTCGTTGTTGAGGCCCTGAGAAAGCATGGTGCCATGTCCTACACCACGGTTGTTGCCGCCTGTGCTTCTGATCCTGCGCCAATGCAGTATGTTGCTCCTTTTGCCGGTACCTCTATGGGTGAGTATTATCGGGATAAAGGTGAGCATGCCCTGATTATCTATGATGATCTCTCCAAGCAGGCTGTTGCTTATCGTGAACTTTCCCTCCTGCTCAGACGTCCACCAGGCCGTGAAGCATATCCTGGTGATATTTTCTTTAACCATTCCCGTTTGCTTGAGCGTTCATCCAAACTGAGTGATGAGCTTGGAGCCGGTTCCTTGACCGCCCTTCCCATTATTGAAACCCAGGCCGGTGACGTTTCAGCATTTATTCCGACCAACGTTATTTCCATTACTGACGGACAGGTTTATCTGCAGCCGGATCTCTTTTTTGCCGGTGTGCGGCCAGCAATTAATGTTGGACTTTCCGTCTCCCGCGTTGGTGGTTCTGCCCAGGTAAAGGCTATGAAACAGGTTGCAGGTACTCTGCGTCTTGATCTTGCCCAGTATCGCGAGCTTGCTGCTTTCGCCGCCTTCGGTTCTGACCTTGATGCTGCTACTCAGGCCCAGTTGACCCGGGGTGAGCGACTGGTTGAGATATTGAAACAACCTCAGTATCAGCCGCTGCCCATGCAGAAGCAGGTAGTTATTCTTTATGCTGGTGCCAACGGATACCTTGATTCCCTGCCAGTTAATACCCTTAGGGATTATGAAGCTGAGTTGTTTAACTATATTGAGTCCAATGATCCTTCAATATTTGCTGATCTGAAGGCGCAGGAAGTCTTTACTGATGAGATCAAAGCCAAGCTTAATAAAGCTCTGACCAGTTTCGGTGAAACCTTCAAAGCAACAAAAGGTATCAACTAAGAGAGGATAGAGTCCTGCCATGGCAAGTTTAAAAGAGGTTAAAAACAAGATTGCTGGTGTTAAGAAGACGGCGCAGATTACCAAAGCCATGAATATGGTTGCGTCTGCAAGGCTTCGTGGCGCACAGTCGAAGATGGAGGCCTTCCGGCCTTACTCTTCCAAGTTTGAAGAGGCGATGTCCAATCTTTCCGGTGGTGCCAATACTGGCTCCTTCCCGTTGATGGAGGTCAGAAATGTTGCCACTGTTGAAATAGTGATCGTCACTTCTGATCGTGGGCTCTGTGGATCTTTTAATGCAAATATTAATAAACTTGCAGAGAAAAAGATAAAGGCCTATGAGGCGGAAGGGAAAAAAGTCAGCATCGTCTGTGTAGGCAAAAAAGGCCACCAATATTTTAAAAAGACCGGTAAAATCAGGAAGTCTTATACCGATATTATGGCTGCCTTCCAGATGTTCCATGCGCGCGAAATTGCCCAGGATATTGCTGAAAATTTTGTGAATGGTGCAGCCGATAAGGTTGAAGTTCTGTATGGTCATTTCAAGTCAGTGGCAATTCAGAGGCCAGCTGTCCAGGATATGTTGCCGGTGCAGCCGGTGGCTAGTGAACAGGCTAGCGATAAAAAAGCGATTAGTGGTGATTACATTTATGAGCCTTCTACAGAGGAAATCATGGATGTCATGCAGCCATTATATCTTAATGTTATTTTGTATCACGCTATGCTGGAGGTTGGTGCCAGTGAACATGCAGCACGGATGACGGCCATGGATAATGCCACATCCGCCTGTCGTGATATAGTAAATAACCTGACTCTGATTTATAATAAGGCTCGTCAGGCTGCAGTTACCGGTGAGTTAATGGATATCGTTGGTGGCGCTGAAGCCCTTAAGGGATAATAGACCATTACCAATTTTAAGACTTTGAGGAGGGGTGAATCCCTATGAGTGAACAAAACGTAGGAAAAATAATTAAAGTAATCGGTCCGGTAGTTGACGTTGAATTTCAACCCGGTATGCTTCCAAGTATTATGAATGCCTTATTTGTAAGTAACCCTGGCATTTCCAACGAGGCAGATAACCTTGTTATTGAGGTTGCCCAGCATCTTGGTGATAATGCCTGTCGTTGTATTGCCATGGATGCCACAGATGGTCTCGTGCGCGGTATGGAAGCACGGGATAGCGGACTGCCAATCACCATTCCTGTTGGTCCCCCTGCCCTAGGGCGTATCATGAACGTTGTTGGACGTCCTGTTGATGGGCTGGGTCCGATTAACTCAGATAAGAAAATGTCCATTCACCGTGAGGCTCCACTCTTTACTGAGCAGGACACCGAGGTTCGTGTTCTCGCAACCGGAATTAAAGTTATTGATCTGCTCGTTCCCTTCCCTATGGGTGGAAAGATGGGTCTCTTCGGCGGTGCCGGTTGTGGTAAGACCGTTATCATGATGGAAATGGTTAATAATATTGCCCAGCATCATGGTGGTATCTCCGTATTCTGCGGTGTGGGTGAGCGTACCCGTGAAGGAAACGATCTGTACCAGGAGATGAAGGCCTCAGGCGTTCTGCCAAAAGCTGCCCTGGTTTATGGTCAGATGACCGAGCCTCCAGGAGCACGTTCTCGTGTTGCCTTGACTGGTTTGACTGCTGCTGAGTATTTCCGTGATGAAGAGGGCCAGGACGTACTCTTTTTCGTTGATAATATCTTCCGTTTTACCCAAGCTGGTTCCGAGGTATCCGCTCTTCTTGGACGTATTCCATCAGCTGTTGGTTATCAGCCAACACTTGCCACTGACCTTGGCGCCCTGCAGGAGCGTATTACCTCCACAACCAAGGGTTCCATTACTGCAGTACAGTGTGTTTATGTACCTGCTGATGACTTGACCGATCCCGCTCCTGCTACCACTTTTGCCCATCTTGACGGTACCGTTGTTCTGTCACGCCAGATTGCTGAGCTGGGCATCTATCCCGCAGTTGATCCTCTGGATTCAACATCCCGTATTCTTGATCCCAATGTTGTTGGGCAGGAACATTATGATGTAGCTCGTGGGGTGCAGATTACCCTGCAGAAGTATAAGGATCTTCAGGATATCATAGCGATCCTTGGTATGGATGAGCTTTCTGAGGAAGATCAGGTTCTTGTTGGTCGGGCCCGTAAAATTCAGCGTTTTCTCTCACAGCCCTTTACCGTTGCCGAGGTCTTTACCGGCATGGATGGGAAGTTTGTGAAGGTTGCTGATACGGTTCAGGGATTCAAGGAAATCCTGGAAGGTAAGTATGATCATATGGGTGAAAACGCCTTCTATATGGTAGGTACCATTGAAGAGGCCCTTGCCAAGGAATCAGCCAAAGAGAAGGCCTAATTCCTTCCTGATATGAAACAATATTGAACTAACTACATAATATTTGGTTAGTTCCTTATTGTTTTTTATATCGGATACGGCAGTAAAACGTTACAGTTGTTCTCGAACAACGGCTTAAGAGGTCAATCTAATGGCTCAACAAATACGACTTGAAGTAGTTACTCCTAATGGCGCTGTCGTCAGTGAAGATGTCGATATCGTCAATGCACCAGGGTATGGAGGCGATTTTGGTGTTCTTGCCAATCATGCCCCTTTTCTTTCCACAATTAGAATAGGGTTGTTGACCTATGATCAGGGAAAGAAACGTGAGAATCTTATGATCAGCGGTGGTTTCTGTGAGGTCTCCAATAACAAGATCACTTTTTTAGTGGAAAGTGCCGAGCATGGAAAACAGATTGACGTTGACAGGGCAATGAGGGCCAAAGAACGTGCCGAACAGCGTCTTGCCAAGGCTAGTCAGCATGATGATTTAATAAATAGAACTCGTGCTGAGGCCGCTTTGCAGAGAGCCCTTGCGCGTATGAAAGTTTCTAAAATGACTTGATTCTTCGAAAGAAGAATGATAAAAAAAGGCCGTCCTTGATTGGGACGGCCTTTTTTTTTTTAATGTTGTACTTGAGATGTACAATTTTCAATTAATACCAAAACCTGAATTGACAAGTAAAGAGGGAATATGAAACCACAAGACCGTATGGCTATTGCCCGACAGATGGCTGTTGAGTTGCCTGTTGGCGAGCGTGTTACTAATTTTAATGAAATTGTGGCCGGTTACTCCCCAGAATCTGCAATCCTTGAGGCTAATCGATGTCTGCAGTGTAAAAAACCTGCCTGCCGTGATGGCTGCCCTATTCATAATGATATCCCTGGTTTCATATCTCTATTACGTGAGGGAGAGTTTGAACAGGCATATTGGAAGATCAGGGAGACTTCCTCCATGCCGGCAGTCTGTTCTCGTGTCTGTCCCCATGAGTTCCAGTGTGAAGGCTCCTGCATCAGAGGGAAAGGGAAAGGACAAGCAGTTGCCATCGGTATGCTGGAGCGATTTGTTGTTGACGCGATGGTTGCCAATAACAAGAATATGCACACTGAGTGTGCCTTGCCGACGGGTAAGAAAGTCGCCATCGTTGGCTCCGGTCCTGCCGGAATGTCTGTTGCCTATTATCTGTCCCATAAGGGTGTATCTTGCACGGTTTTTGAAAGTCTTTCTGAGTTTGGTGGAATGTTAACCGTTGGCATTCCAGCCTTTCGCTTGCCTCGTGATATTATTCAGGCCGAGTTTGCTGCGTTGAAGAGTTGTGGCGTGACCATTGTTAAAGGGGTGACGATCGGTAAAGATAAGAGCTTGGCTGACCTCAAAAATGAGGGTTTTGATGCTGTTTTTCTCGGGGTTGGGGCTCATGCCAGTCGAAAATTGGGTCTTGAAAATGAGGAGAAAACCGAAGGGGTAATGCACGGTGTTGATTATCTGCGTCGAATCAATCTTGGGGAAACAATAGATCTTGGCAAAAAGGTGGTGGTGGTCGGTGGCGGGAATGTTGCCATTGATGTCGCCCGCACGGCCCTGCGCCTTGGCTCTTCTGATGTTTTTATCCTCTATCGCCGTTCCAAGGATGAAATGCCGGCTTCACTCGCTGAAGTGCATCATCTTGAGGAAGAAGGTGTTCGTATTGAGATGCTGGCAGCCCCGGTGAAGATTCTTTCCGAAAACGGAAAGCTTGTTGGTGTAGAGTGCGTACGTATGGAACTTGGGGAGCCTGATTCTTCAGGAAGAAGAAGGCCTGTAGTTCAAGAGAAGTCTAATTTTGTCATTAAAGCAGATTCCCTTATTCCTGCTATCAGCCAGAATGTTGATCATACTGCTGACCACGGCGTCGAGTTTAAGGTGACCAAGTGGGGCACCTACGAAACCGATCCCCTTACCCTGCAGACTTCAGTTGACTGGATCTTTGCCGGTGGTGATGATGTTCTGGGGCCGCAGACAGCTGCTAAAGCTGTTTTTCAGGGCAAGGTTGCTGCCGAATCCATTGAACGTTTTCTCAACGGTCTGGATCTGATGACTGATCGCCAGTTTCTCTGTCAGTTGGACGTATAAAAATTTTTCCTTTGTTTTTACGCTGGTCTTGGGACTGGCTAGTTCGTCAGTTTCTTAGTGCATTTGTAGAGATTCATGGCCTTTTCAGTCGGTCATATCCATAAAAGTGGGGAGATAACCATCAGCATCGATCGCCATGTGCAACTTGATAGCATCCTTTGTCTTACGGAATTTGGCCCAAGGAACTACAGACAGGCATAGATCAATAGTTGTCGTATCAAGAAGATACAGCTTGTTATTAAATCAAAATTTATGGTGTGGGGCAATAATCTTGTTACATCTGCCGAGAAGTTGATAAAAAAAGTGATTCGTAGAGAGAACTGGGCTGTTTTTCATTAACTCTTGCAAGCGTTGCCCTGGAAGTTCTCTTGATTCCAAGATGATACAATTTGGGGTGCTGTGCCTTGAGATTATCGGTGATATCTCTCAGGCTTTTTCGACCGGATAATTGACCGATGATCATTGGCATGAACTGACTCCAGCGATTGAAAGAGCAGGATTTCTGACCGGAGTGATGCTGTTCTGACAAGGAATCAAATTCATGTCTCGGAATAATTGCAGTAATCTGATTAAGAATTGTGTTATAATACGCCATGGATCAGATCCCCTTGTTATCGTTGATGTTTTCGTGAAGCGCATTATGCCACAAGAGGCTCTTCTGGCCATTTGTTATTGTGCCTTATTTATGAGACAGCAGTGATTGTTGATACGGGCTCAGGCGCCGGGAGTGTTCTTCTACTTCTTGATGGAAAAAGAGAGTGAGGGGAATGGCTGGTGATATTCGCGTTGTTCTTTGTTAGAGAGCTGGCAGTACCTTAGCGTTGAACAACTAATCTTTCTTCTGAAACATTTTGCAAGAGATTACTACAGTCGTTTTTTTTATGTCGTGCAAACACTCTCCCTATTGTTATCTTTTCTCGCGAAAAAAATATGATTGAATTTATGGTTCAATGAACCATGAGAACCGATGCCAGTGAATTTGCCAGTACGTACATTGTCATGCTCTTTCTTGTTGGCAAGGTCGAGACCACAAGCGCATATTCTTTAAGGTAGTCTCCAACCTTTTCCGGTGTTCCTGACAGAACAATGACCTTCTCAACTGATTTATCATGCTGGGCCAACAGGGATTCGACCTCTCGTAGACAACTGCCGCCATCCTCCTTGTCTAGTGTGATTAAATTTTCGTTTTCATTAAATTTAAAATGAACAATATCAAAGCTGAAGGTTGAATCGCCGAGGATTGCCATGCTCTTTTCAACCAGTACTTTTGGATTAACACCGTCTGCGCAGAATATGGCACATTTTTTATTTATGGAGAGATTCTTTACCACCAGTACAGGACAGGATGTATTGCTATAAAGGGGTGAACTGATGAGTTCATAGAATTGATCTGGATCAGCGGTATTCAGGTATCCTTCGATAAAAAGATTATATAAACCGTTACGTAACTCATAGGCAATTTCCTTATCCTTCTCTCCCACAAAGACCGTTGGTCGGCCGGCTAATGGACAGTCAATATTTTCTGTCCGCAGCATGCGTTCAATAAGCCTTTTACCGTTGAAGACAACGCTTTCCTCCCAGGTATGGCGAACCCAGCCGGTTTCATCCTGCTCTTTCTCATCCGGTGTCTCCACATGAGAGATAAAAAGAGAGAGGGGAACAAATTGATTAAGGTAGGCCGTATAGCGAAGAGCAATGCTTGAGGCCAGATCTTCATTGACATGTAGTAGCGTTTTCAACATGGTGTTCACCTTGCAAAACAAGTAACTTTTATCCTAGATCCAGGGGATTAAACTCTCAGTTATTTTTTTAACTCTTCGGGGGCATTAAGAGGTGTAGATGGAGTGCTGCTGAACATTTACTTATTCTTTATCTTTTCCTCTGCCATGCTGATGACCTCGGCAATTTCTCCCAGCTTGAAGGGCTTGGCTAAAAAGTCAAACACCCCTTTATTGAACGATTCTTTTGCTGTTGCCATAGTTGCAAAACCGGTAATAACGATAACTTCCGTATCTGGATATTTTTCCTTGACCTCGGTCAGAAACTGCATACCATCCACGCCATCCATCTTCAAATCTGTAATAACGATATCAAATTGCCGTTCTTGTATGCGTTTCAGCGCATCGGCACTGCTGGTGAAGGTCTCTACCTTGTAGCCTTTTTTCTCAAGAGATGGCTTGAGTCGTTTACTAACAATAGGTTCATCATCCAGTATCAAAATACTGGTCTGTTCACTTGCCATGACTCTCCTCCATTATGGTTTTAATCTGTTCAAAATAAACCGGAATTTTTGCATCGCTAACCATCTTGACATCCAGCTGCCGGGTAAAGCCGATCAGCAGCCCTAGTAGAAATAAGCGTTTGAGCATACTCTTCTTGTTCATTCTTTTTAAGCGACCAACGATAATATCGCCATGCTGTTCACATAGAAAATCGTAATGGGATAAAATTTTATTAAGCAAGCTGGTTCTGCGTGAACGCCGAACCGTATCGGTCACTCCACCGGAAAACCTGAAGTAGATGTGGTTATCTAATATATTATCAGAGAGATAGGCGTCAATAACTGTAAAGTGATAGCCCAGGCGGAAATTAATATTGGTATACTCAGCCGAGATTACCGCCAGGTTGCGACCGATGTCTTCCGGTTGTGAACTACGAGTTGGTGGGGTTCTGGTCAGACTGGACATAAAGCTACCGAAATCAACTTTTACGGGCGACATGTCCCAGATACCCGGATGAGACATCCCTTGCAGTAAGGTCTGCATGGGAATGGAACGTATCTGTTCCGGCCGTATTCCTTTATCATGTTCTCCCTCTATACCGCCCCCGACATCAATCAGAATCAAATCAAGAGGGTAATCCCACAGCAGCTGTCCGGCCTGAGTATCACGCTGGTGGGTATGGTAAAAGTTAAGATCAATGATCGTCTCCACAGCCTTCTCATGGACAAATCGAGTCAGGTCATGATAAGTTCGACAGCCCTGCGGTATAAAATTCTCGTCATGTGGGTCAAAGAGATTAAGAGGTTCTATCTTTTTGAGTATCCGCCGCAGTAGTCGGTACTCATACATCTCTTCGATAGGTTCTTCATGAAAAGTGTAATAATGCAGTTCGTGTACGATTCCCTCATATACGGTCAGGCTCTCTGTATCCAGGGTGATCTCCTGTCCATGTTTGAGCAGAGTGATGGCGTTTTCCGTGTTGAACAGGGCTGGCACCCGGAATTCCCTGGCCACGGTGGCCAGATGACCGGTGGTTGAACCGATATCAGTTATAAAACCACTGGCTTTATGGATTACTCGTGCCAGCTGTGGTGACGCATAACGGGCAACCAGAATAGCACCCATGGGAAAGTTCTGGAGGTCACCATCATGCTCTAGAACCCAGACGGGTCCGGAAGCAATTCCCTTCATGGCCGCAATGCCTTTACCCTGCATGAGAATGGGATATTTGCCAATAATGTCGGTCAAATCAGA
Source organism: Desulfocapsaceae bacterium (assembly GCA_028697885.1). GTDB lineage: Bacteria > Desulfobacterota > Desulfobulbia > Desulfobulbales > Desulfocapsaceae > UBA2270. The sequence continues at coordinate 13,437 of JAQVER010000039.1, read as the reverse complement.
AGCCCGGGGCATCTGTTCTTGCTGCAGGCTCAGCTGCCGAGACTGCAAGACAATAATCCTGTCTTGCTGGTCAATGGAAAACTCTACATCTTGCGGTTTTTTAAAGTATTTTTCCAGCTGTAGCCCTATTTGGGCGAGATCTTTCAACTGCTGATTCTTCAGACTGGGCTGTGTGCGTTGTTCTTCCCGTACCGGCTCCATGCCAGTACCACCAGATCCGTGTAAATTCATGCTCTGTTCTTTACGGACGACCTGTACTTCTTTGACCTCATGGGGTGGTTGCCGGTCGAGAACAAAAAGGTCTGTGGCAACCTTTCCAGAGACAATGGGGTCACCCAGTCCCCAGGCAGAGCTGATAACTAGCGTTTCCTCTTCCGGCAGCACCGGATCATAGCTGTACATCACACCACTGGTTTTTGCCGGTATCATCAATTGACAGGCCACAGACATCTTGATCTCATTGGCCCGGAAATCTTTACGTCGCCTGTATTCCATGGCCTCGGGGCTATAGAGACTGGCAACGACCTCCTTGTATGCCTGTGGTATATTTTTCAGGGGGATATTCAAACAGCTGCGATACTGCCCGGCAAAGGAGAATACACCATCTTCTCCCTGAGCACTCGAGCGGATGGCAAAACTGGGAGTTGCGTCCTGTTTTCCTTTGCTAAGATTGCTGGCGGCATCAAGTATCTCCTTCTCGAGTTTTGCTGGTACGGTGGAGTCAAAGATCATCCGTTGAATTTTCCAGGCCATCTCTTCATCGGACAGAGTTTTTTGTTCCCATTGTTCAATAATTGCAGCAACCTCTTCCTCGAGATTATTCTCTGACCAAAATAGCGAAAATGCCGCGGTGGTTATGGCAAACCCCTCCGGTATGGGGAGGCCAAGCACGGAACCTATCTCGGCAAGATTGGCATTTTTCCCACCTACTGCGTCAATTAAGTCCCGGGTAATGGATGCATATGGCAGGATGTAGTCCTTCACCGGGCAGAGGACTGCTCCCTGTAGAATGGCTTCAATATTCTCTTCAATATGGTGAAAACTGTTGTACAGGTCTGAATACTTCTGTTGTGTCAGATGGTTGATAAGAACAATGAGTTCCCGCACCAGGTCAGTCAATTGATGGCAGGTCGCATGAATATACTGCTCATCAAAGATATAGTCTCCGCTCAATTTGTCATTTGCATCGGCGATAAGATCCAGAATCTGATTATTGAGATTCAGAATCTTCTTAAAGTCGGCAAAGATAAGCTTGAACGGGACGGTCATCTGCTCTTTTTTTTGAAAGAGCTGACCGACCTGGTGTAGAATATTTTTCATGGTTTTCTTCTTCTAATCTTAAGCCATATGCTTAATGGGCTCCTCCACCACCCCGAAAAAGAACTCCGACAAGCAACCCGGCACCAACCGCGATAAATACGGCCATAAAGCCGAAGAGCAGGGGCTTGCCATAGGCCAGCGAGGAGATAGTTGCAGGTAGCCCGGATAACTCCAGAGTAAGGTCCTCAGTGACCCGGCTGGTCACCACTCCATCTTTCATGGACAAGGCAGCAACCTTGTAGGTGCCTGCACTCATTTTTGAAGGAATGGTTAAGGAAATAGTAAAGCCCTTCATCCCATCCTTGGGCTCGCCATATTTGATAGTGCCCTCATTGATAGCATAGACTCCTGATTTTTCCATCAACTTAACATACTCACCAAAGATAAAAGCCTTATCCGCAGATTCCGGATTGATGGTAATATCCTTGACCAGTGCCTTGTAACCCACTCCTAGCTCGGGGTTGAGAAATTTAGCTGCCGTTGATCCGCTCGGGGTATACACCATGTAGACGGCCGGGGTATTTTCCAGTGAGACATCGGTCTTGTTCATCCACAAGAAACCCGCTACCTTTCCCTTTTCCTTCAAATGGACATCTTTTTTAGGTCCACTGAGCTGCACAACTACATCTTCATCAGCAGGTAAACTACCGGCAACATCGAGGGTCGTGCCATTGTAAAATGTGGATATCTTAATATTAGTTTTGGCAAGCTCGAGCAACAACGGTCCTTCCGCTGCCATGGACGTATTGAACCAGGCCAAACTCACGAGAACAACTGTAAGCAATCCATACATAACTCGTTTCATTATATTTTTCTCCGTATACATCTTAATGACCACCCTTGAGGGCCACCATAATTGTTGGGGTCATCAGCAGACCGGCCATCATCTTCGCACAGACCAACAGAACCAGACTTGCCAGCATGATTTTGAGTTGATCGGCCTTAAGTTTTTTACCAATACTGGTTCCTACCTGGGCACCAATGGTCGAACCTAGTAACAGGAGGACTGCCAGGACAAAGTCAACAGTTTTGTTACTGTAAGCCTGCATGACGGTGACGTTTATGCAGGTAAAAAGGATCTGGAACAGGCTGGTTCCGACAACGACATGCATGGGCATCCTCAGAAGATAGACCATGACCGGTACCATGATAAAACCACCGCCAACACCCATGATCGCTGCCAGGATACCCACCAGAATACCAAAGCCTAAAGGCAACAACATGGAAATATGACAACCTGATTTTTCGAATTTGTACTGAAGGGGCAGCTTTTGCAGGAATGATTTCTTCCCAGACTTCTGCTCTGCTTCAGTCGTTTTGGGTTCTACCGTCGGGTTTTTGCTTTTTTTCAGACCCTCCAGGCTCTCCCAGAACATATAGCCACCAACCCCGCCGAGCATAATAACATAAGTGATGGCGATAAGAAAATCAGCACCCCCCATGGCACGCAGGAGTTTAATGACCTGAACGCCTACGGTACCCCCGGCAATACCGCCGATCAACAGCATGACACCCATGGCTATATCCACGTTGCCATGCCGCATATGAGCTAAGGTTCCTGACGTCGAAGCCCCGACAATCTGGTTGGAGTCGGAGGCCGCAGCAACCGTCGGCGGTATTCCGAACATCATGAGCAGTGGGGTCATGAGAAAACCACCACCTACACCGAAGATACCTGAGAGCAGCCCGACAAAACCGCCCAATCCAAGTATCATGAGAATGTTCACACTATTTCCTGCAATAGGTAAATACATATAAAACATGATATCGTTAAACCTCCCTGTAATGAATGAAATACTCTCTACTTTCCAAAAAAACTTCTTCCTCTCAATCGTTTCTAGCCAAAAACTTACGTACTATGATCTCTTTTTTTTCCTTCCATCTTCCCCCCATTACGCCTTTGGTTTTTTTTGAATAATTGGGTTTTCGTCCACGATTAAGGCGGGCACAAGAATCTACCACCACCATCCAGTTGATCTTTTGATGATATCATTTTAAGCACAACATCAAAACGAGACGAATAAACAATTTACCCAGATACACCCTTTATTTGAATATTAAGGGACGACGGTAGTTGCCGGCATCCCCGCTTAATAAAATTGAGGTGAGCCAGGGGCGTTGTACTTTTTCAGACAAAAAATGATACACCGTCCTTGAACTGTTTTTCTAGTTATGCAATAGGGATGCCAGAATTTTGATCTTATGGGGTAAAGCTCATGGGAAACAAAAAATACTAATATTCAGATACGTTACAGTAATATGTTTTTTCAGAAAGGATAAAGAATCTCGCGGGTGAATTGTTCCAAAAAGATCCAATTGTGCTCATGTTTCAAAATGAAATCAAAGTGAGTTTTAGAGATGTAACAAGCTAGAATGTATAGAATAAATAAATCTGGCCAATATGCATTGGTTTCAATGTGAAACCTAAGAGACGTTGGAGTCAGTTGGGTCGGAGAGGCCATATTTTTTTATTCTTCGCCACAGAGTCGTTCGGGGCATTTTTAGTATCTTGCCTGCGGCCTTAATATTATTCCCTGTCATACGCAACACTTTTGAAATATGGTGTTTTTCCATATCGTCCAACGGCAAAAGATCTTCTTCGTAATTATCCTGCAGGTGTAACTTTCGCAGGTGAACAGGAAAATCTTCCGGAATGAGTTTTTTCCCTTCAGTAAGAGCGGCTGCGTGCTGGATGATATTTTCGAGTTCCCGTACGTTTCCCGGGAAGTTATAATGCATAAGCAGATCCAGAGCACGGGAGGAGATTCCTTGGATGTCCTTGGAAAAAGCCTTGTTAGACTTAGCAATAAAATGATAAATCAGTAGCGGAATGTCCTCCCTTCGTTCACAAAGTCGGGGTAAACGGATTGTCACCACATTAAGCCGATAATAGAGATCCTCCCGGAACGCTCCCTTCTGGATAAGCTGCTTGAAATCCTTATTGGTAGCGGCAATAATACGAATATTGAGATCAATGGGTTTGATCCCACCCACCCTGAGTACTTGGCGCTCCTGCAGAACGTGCAGCAGTTTCACCTGCATGGACAGTGGCATCTCTCCGATCTCGTCGAGAAATACCGTTCCGCCGGCAGCCGATTCCAGCAGGCCAATCTTGCATGCGGTTGCACCGGTAAAGGCATCCTTCTCATGGCCGAACAGCTCATTACAGATCAGATCTTCGCTAAAACCGCCACAGTTGAAATAAACAAAGGGTGCATTTTTTCTCGGGCCAAGTTCATGGATGGCCCGGGCAGTTAACTGTTTTCCGGTACCGGTTTCCGCTTCCAGAAGAACATTGCAGTTTACCAGGGCGACCTTGCGAATTATTTCAAAAATCGGCTGCATGACCTTACTGGTTCCGATAAATCCGGGTAGCAAGGTACCTTTCCCCACCTCTGACTTCAGGCGTGTATTCTCTTGATGTAATTTGATTTTTTCAGCAGCTCGTTCGGCCATCAGGCAGAGGTCGTGGCTGCGACAGGGTTTGGCCAAATAGTGAAAAGCTCCTCTTTTGGTCGCCTCCACCGCATTTTCAATGGAACCATATCCGGTCACAATAATGGTTTCTGTCTCTTGGTGGATCGCTTTGATATGGTCCAGAACTTCCAGTCCTCCCATGTCGGGTAACTGCAGATCAAGAAAGACAATATCAAAGGGGTCCTGCTCCATTCTCTGCAGAAAGGGAGAGCCTGCAGCAAAGGTCTCTACAGTATAACCAGCCTTGCTCAGGATAAGGCCTGACATCTTCCTTGTAGTCTCTTCATCATCGACAATGGCAATGCTTATCATATGGGCTGCTGCTCCATGTTATCAGTATCATGGTACACTGGGAGATACACAGAAAAGGTCGTCCCTTCATTCAGTTTGCTGGAGACCTCTATATATCCACCATGTTCTTTAACAATGGCATAGACAATGGACAGACCTAGGCCGGTTCCTTTGCCTACCCCTTTAGTGGTGAAAAATGGGTCAAAAATTTGATCGATGTTTTCCTGGGCAATGCCGGGTCCAGTATCACTGACGTTGATGCGAAGATATCCTTGCTCGGTTTGGCGGGCCTGGACGGTTATTGTGCCATAATCACCAATGGCCTGCTCTGCATTGATGATCAGGTTGAGAAATACCTGTTGGAGCTTTTGTAAATCACCGTTGACCTGCGGCAACATGTCGGCAATGTCTTTTTCCAGGGCAATTTTATGAATACGCAGTTCATTAGCGATAAGATCTGTTGTCTTATGCAGGACAAAATCGATGTATACCGGTTGCATCTCCGAAGACTGGACTCGGGAAAAATCCAGCAAATTTTTGACGATCTTGCTGGCCCGATCTGTCTGGGTCATAATATCGCCTAAAATCTCCTTGATTTCCTCATCTTCCATGGAATCGAATTCCTCCAGGATTATATCTGTAGAGAGGGAGATGTTATTAAGCGGATTATTTATTTCATGAGCAATGCCTGAGGAAAAAGTGCCGATGGAGGCCATTTTTTTTGACTGAATCAGTTCCTCTTGTTTTTGTTCCAATGCCCCGACCATCTGATTAAAATTATCAATAAGTCCTGAGATCTCATCTGGTGAGGTGTCAGTTGTTGGAATGATTTTAAATTCTCCTGCTGCCAGGTTCTTAGTCCCCTGATCTAATGAGGAAAGGCGGTGGAGTATGCTTCTGATCTGTGAAAAAAAGAGGATTGCTCCACATACAAATACAATGGCAGGCATAAAAGTCAGCCAGAAAAGAATCCCTTTGAACCCCTCACTTATATGTTTTCTCTTGAGGTGAACCAGCTCAGCAGCATTGTCCGTCAGCGTTTGTCCCTCCTGGCGGATCAAGAAACTGTCATCTTCTTTGGCAGGATCTGTTACACACTCTTCATTTACACACCACTGGTCAAAAATGACTTTATATCTGGTGAAACTTTCCTTGAGGTGAAGGAAGAGTTTTTGCTCGGATAACTCGCTGAATTTGGGTGATAAGTCTTCGATGGAATTCTTGATTCTCTGCAAGGATTGTCCGGCCTTTGTTACATTGTCTTTATCCAATTGCAGCATGATATTTTTTTCATAACGGCGTACTTCCAGGATATTGCTAAAAAGATCGTCAACCCGTTCCATGGTTACCATTTTGCTTTCCAGAGAAATAAGCTGGTAGCTATATATGGAGACCAGGGCAATAATAAGCACCATGGTAATGGCGTTAAGCTGTATCAGCCGCTGCCGGATAGTACACTGGCTAAACATACATGGAATCTGCATTGTTCTTCCTTGTTTCAGATAATCAGTCGCACTCTACACAGTTCCTCAACCTTGTCAGGAAAGTGTTATTCGGGTGAACCGATAAAAGTATTAGAATGAGGGATAGGAATTTACAGTTTCTCAACTGATATTAAAAAAAAAGAGGAAACATCCGGCCGATTTTGTCATGCCATATTATCCCATATCAATTCCATTATTCTCATATTTTTTCAACTTTCGCCAGAGGGAAACCCGGTCAATACCGATGATTTTGGCTGCTTGTGTCTTATTCCCGTCTACGCTTTTAAGGACCGAAAGAATATATTCGCGTTCGTTTTCGTCAAGGCTCTGGCTTGATTTGACGGCCTCTATTTTGGGTAGGTGGAAATTGCGGTTGCTGCTGAGCTCCGAGGGGAGGTGGTAGGGTTGTATCTCTGAAGTATCACAGAGAGCCAGGGAGCGTTCAATGATATTCTCTAGCTCGCGTGCATTGCCAGGGTAATCATAACATTGAAGCAGCCTTAGCGCTTCCCGAGAGATACTTTTGTTCCCTGCAGTCAGAGGATGTTTGGCCATAAAATAGTTAACCAGAAGTGGGATATCATCCTTTCTCTCCCGGAGTGGCGGAATATGAAGATTGACAACATTTAACCGGTAATACAGATCCTGACGAAATGTTTTTTTTTGCACTTCTTCCTTAAGGTCCCGGTTGGTTGCAGCCAGTACACGTATATCGATTGGAATCTCTTTGGTCCCGCCGACCCTGATAATTTTTCTTTCCTGCAACACCCGTAATAATTTCACTTGCATAGTAAGCGGCATTTCACCTATTTCGTCAAACAGAACAACTCCGCCATTGGCTGATTCGAGAAGCCCGTTACGTAGTCCACCAGCATCGGTGTAGGCATCTTTTTCATGGCCGAACAGTTCGTTGACCATCAGCTCTTCTGTCATTGCCCCACAGTTGATAGGGAGAAAACGCTTATTGGCCCTGGGACTCAGTTCATAAATGGTCCTGGCCACCAACTCTTTACCGGTCCCGGTCTCACCGGTGATCAAAATATTACAGTCAAGTTGGGCAAAACGGACAATTGAATCTTTAAGCTCCAGTATTGCCGGGTTCTGGCCAATAAACTGAGTCGTCCCCTGTTGAGTCTTGATGTGTCGTTTGAGACGAGTGATCTCCTTGAGCAGCATTGTTTTCTCAAGAGCCCTGAGAACCAGGGCGTGAAGTTCCTTGAGTTTAATCGGTTTAGAGAGGTAATAGAATGCTCCCTGAGCCATGACATCTACCGCTGAGTTGATGGTCGCATAGCCGGTAATAATAATAACCTCAATCTCGGGCTGGAGTTCCTTGGCGGTATTCATAACTTGAATGCCATCAACATCACCCATTTTTAAATCTGTTATTACCAGATCGAAATGGGACTGCTGCAACAAGCTGATTGCTTCACTGCCGTTTGTTGCAGTTGTGACCTGGAACCCTTGCTGCTCGAGGAAGTGACCGACATTTTCAAGGTTTATCACCTCATCGTCAACCAGTAAAATTGCAATAGTAGGTTTATCAGACATTGTCATTCCTGGATATTGGAGTTTGACCGGAAGAAGCTGATTCGTCAGCTCCGAGGTGGAGCGGCAGTGTGATAATGAACCGAGTTCCCTTTCCTTCCTGCGATTCTACGTGAATGGACCCTTTCAGTTTATTTATAATCCCATAAGCAACTGCCAGACCGAGGCCGGTACCATTTTCTGCATTTTTGGTTGTAAAAAACGGATCAAATATTTTTTGCAGGTTCTCCTTATCAATGCCTCGGCCTGTATCGGCAATGGTAATGACTGCATTGCTATTGTTGCCATCTTTTTCTGCTGCAATAGAGACGATCCCCGGTGGTTCGGTGATGGCCTGGAGGGCATTGATTGTCAGATTCAATAAGGCTTCAATCATTTTATGCATATCGATATAGAGGATTATATCCCCAGGGATATCAATCTGCATATCAACGCCGGCCGGGACTTCGCAGGCAACAAGCTGTTTTACTTTGTTTACAACTTCGGCAAGAGGATATGGATGTAGGGAAAAATCCTGATCCCTGGAAAATTCCAGCAATCCACGCACAATTTTTCCGGCCCGTTCGGTTTCCTGGTTAATGGTCTCCAGCATCTTGACAACAATAGGACTCTGCTCTGGGTCTATCTCCGCAAGGGCCAGTTGGCAGGACGTTGCGATATTATTGAGCGGATTATTTATCTGGTGCGCTGTTCCTGAGGCCAGGGTGCCAATTGAAGAGAGCTTTGCCGCTTGGAAGAGCTGTTCCTGTTGTTTCTCGAGATCTGTAACCATTTTATTAAAGGCCCTAAGCACACTGCGCACCTCACCTTTGTTTTCATCAACGGGTAGCGGAGAAAAGGTCCCATTTGCAATGGCTATTGCCGCTTTTTCTACCCTTTTTAAGGGCTTGATAATTGAGATGTAGAGAGTAGCAATAGTAAAAATTGAGAGAAGGACAAGAAAAGAAATCGTTTTTGCCAGTCGACTTTTAAACTTGGCGATAAAGGTGTTCATTTTGTGCTGTTCAAACTGGATAAGGTCTCCGGTGATGTTGACCAATTCTTGTCCCAGGCCACGTACTTTCTCTCGCAAGGGGCATACGGCCAGCTCCTGGCCCGAGAGGCATTGTTCTTTAAGGTTTTGGAAATTCATCTTATATTCCGCAAGTTTGGCGGAAATGTCCTGTAGGTGTGTCGGCTGAGGCATGATCTTTAAATCATTCATGACTCGGGGAGCAAATTGCTGAGCCTCGTTTATGTATTCAAGGACTTTGGTAAAATCATCATTGTTAGGAGCAATGATGTAGTTTTTCTCATAACGTCGTATTTCAAGGCAGATATTACTGATGTTCCCGGCATGGATTAATAAAGCGACATCCTCGTTAAACATGTCAAAATCTTTTAAGAAAGTGAGCACAATAATGATGTAAAAAAACAGATGAAGGCAAAAACAGCCAATCATCTTCTGGCGTAGATTTAAAGCAAACATAGTACCTCGCGCTCTTGTCACCCCGCCGGGAGAGTGCACACTGGGAACGATGGATCCGTCGTCCTCTTCTCTTTTGGGTCCCCGGATAGAGTCTTCATGTGTAATGGAATGGTTTAAGAGATAATTTTGTAAACCATTTAGTATCATTAGCAAGTTTGAGGCCAAATGCAAAATAAAACATGATTGATACTGCTATTCTTTCTCTGCAATATTGCAAAAAGTATTGTTCGCCAGTTCCCGACAGTCTCTCAGTGAAGTGTTGCATTTTAACAACATTGTCGCAACGGCGCATGTTGCTTTTTGCAACACTTGTTGCCGGATAGAAGAATTATGAATTTCTGGTGTGGGCAAGTTGTTACGCCGTGCAGTAAATTTTTATTCCTCTCCTTCCTTTTATTTTTCACCTGAAGGTAGAGTTCTGGAAAGTGCTCATCTTCTTTTTTATGAAACAGGATGAAAAACGGCATACAGGTTGCAAATCAAAATTGTAATATATTCGTAATGAATCTACTGAGTGAGAGGAAGATGCTTGATAAGCTTCATATGGTAAAAGATTTTGCTATCGTTTTGTGTTGTTCAAGCTGACGATGCAACCCAAACAGTGCCAGTCTTTTATGTAAATAGCAGTTGTTTGTATTAGGAGAAAAACTATGGATACTATAAACTTGGCAAGCGTAATGGAAAGGAGTGAGCAATTTGTTTTCAATCAAGAAGATGAAATTCTTGACAAAATGATCTCTTCAATTGAATCTGCCGGAGAGTTGTATGAAAATGAACATCTACCGGACCCTATTGAGTACCTGAAAGAAGTTATGGCTCAACGAGGCCTGCGCAATATGGATTTAAAGGCGGATATTGGTAGCTCCGGCAATATAAGTTCCGTGCTTAATCGTAGAAAACCACTTTCCCTCCGAATGATACGCAACCTTCACAGGCATCTCAACATTCCGGCTAAAATTCTTATTCAGCCTTATAATTGTCGTTGAAATTTTGGAATTCATGACTAAGATCGTTTGTACAATTGGGGAATGTTTTTTTACTATCATTTCCCTGACGCACAAACCTTTTTTTCAACGGATGGACAGTCATGAGTTTTTTCTCCAAAAAAGAAGTTGCCCCCCAATCCTCCGAATCAGGAGAAAATCTCAGTTCTGGACAGTTAGCCGACCTGAAAATCAGGAGCGCTAACATTGATTTACCGCCATACGTTGCCCGTCAGGTAACAGGTGAACTTGATCGTCTGGGAAAAATTGATCCATTTGCCGCCGAGTTTTCCATAGGCATTGACTATGTCGAGTTGCTGTTGTCTCTGCCGTGGTTTAAGGAGACGCAGGATAACCTTGATCTCAAGCGAGCTGAATCCATCATGGCCTCGCATCATTACGGCCTTGACGCAGTTAAGGAGCGCGTACTGGAATTCCTTGCCACCAAGACCCTGAAAAATCAACAGCAGTCAAGAATATTGATCGTTGATGATGAGGAGATTGCCCTCAAGAATATGCAACGTTTTTTTAAGGGGCTTGGTCATACGGTTCAGGTCGCCGCAAACGGTTTGGATGCGTTGCAGCAGGTTGAAAACAGTGATCATTTTGATGTGATGATCACTGACCTGAAAATGGATAAGATGGATGGCCTTACCCTGATTGACAAGATGTCCAAGGCATCTCCCGAGACCAGTGTCGTTATGGTTACCGGTTATGCTACGGTGTCAAATGCCGTGGATGCCCTGCGTAAAGGGGCGACCCATTATCTGTCGAAACCGGTCCGGCTTGACGAACTGAAAGAGACGGTCGAGGCGCTCCTGCAGAAACAGAAAAAGCTACACGTCAGCCATGGGCCTGTTCTCTGCTTTTCCGGTCCTCCTGGTACCGGAAAGACCTCTATCGGCCAATCCGTGGCGACCTCCCTTGGTCGGGAGTTTGTTCGTCTCTCCATGGCGGGTCTACGTGATGAGGCTGAAATTCGTGGACATCGAAGAACCTATGTCGGTGCCATGACAGGTCGTATCATCAATGAAATTAAACGGGTGGGCGTGAGTAATCCCTGTTTTATCCTTGATGAGATTGACAAGATCGGCCAGGATTTCAGGGGCGATCCCGCTTCAGCTTTGCTTGAGGTCCTAGATCCTGAACAGAACAAGAACTTTATTGATCATTATCTTGATATCCCCTTTGATCTGTCCGGTGTCCTCTTTATTGCCACGGCCAATGACATCACCAAATTGCCAGGTCCTTTACTGGATCGCCTGGAAGTGATCGAGTTCCCCAGTTATTCCTTCCAGGAAAAACAGGTCATTGCCAGGAAATATTTGTTACCCAAGCAGTTAGCGGCTCATGGCTTGACCGCAATCAATCCCCGGATCAGCGATGAGGCCTTTGGGAAACTGATTGTCGAATATACCAGGGAATCCGGAGTGCGTGGGCTTAATCGGGAAATCGGAACCATTTGTCGTAAACTCGCCTTGAAGGTCCTGCAGAATGACGCGCAGGGATCATTGCCTGATATCGATAATGCTGCAATCACTGCTATGCTCGGGCCTCGTAAATATCGTCAGGAAGCCGCCGAAGGCGAGGACAAGGCTGGGGTCGTGACCAGCTTGGTCTGGACCCAGTTTGGTGGTCAAATTATGTTTATTGAGTCCTTGATAATGCGGGGGCACACGAATCTTATCCTTACCGGATCTCTGGGCGAAGTGTTGCGTGAATCGGCCCAGACCGCGTTGAGTTATATAAGAAGCAATGCTGAAGCACTTGGTATCGCGCCTGATTTCTACGATCATTCGGATATCCATATTCATTTACCAGCCGGTGCGGTTTCAAAAGATGGCCCCTCGGCAGGCCTGGCTATAGCCATCGCGCTGGTCTCTTTGCTGACTGGCCGTCCGGCGCATCGTACCGTGGCGGTTACTGGTGAGATGACACTGACAGGCCAGGTCCTGCCTGTTGGTGGCATTCGTGAAAAGCTCCTGGCTGGTGTCCGAACCGGTTGTGTTAAAGTTGTCTTGCCCGCCAAAAACCAGGAAGATGTGACCTCATTAAGTGATGATGTTATGGGGCATCTGGAGCTGGTGTATGTTGATACGCTTGACGAGGCGATTCCGCACCTGCTTTCCTGAACCTTTCCTTAGCAAAAATCATCAAGGCTTGAGTTGATAACTTGTTGGCATCGCAAGGTAATCATCTTCTCAGCGCTTTTGTCTTTTTCCCTCTCCGTACCTTCTGATACGTCTTTTGTTGCATTCTGTTACGTAGTTTCATCCTGCAACAGTCTTCTGTCTCTTATAAGGCATTATGTAAGGAATATCTATATATTCCTTGATGTTATGCATGGTGAATGCTGTCTGCTCTTGTCAAGAAGGCTACATTTTACTTGATATCGGGACGATGACTGTTTCAAGCTGCAATAATTAGAGGATGACGGCTTAAGGGCGTCAGCATCGTCTTTTAGGGCGTCTCTGTAAGATACTGTTTTCTTTTGATAAAAAAATTAATAAAATTGGCATGACAAGTGCATAGTACTAGGCAAAGGCACGATAGATAAACAAACGTTCACAAACACCTATCATAGCGAGGAGAACATCATGGGATTTACTGATTGGTTTGCATTGGGACTGAAAAAAACGAAACAAGTCAATGTAAAAAAAATCAAAGAAGAATCTGTCGATATGGGTGTAATGGCGGCTGGTAGTCTGACTTCAGGCGCTGATATCCTGGCCAGGATGGTAGACCAGAGAAATTCCCCAACAAAAGTACTTATGGTTCAGGATGGAGAATATACGGCGCAGGTTACAGACTATGCCATGAAAATGGCTCAGCGACTTGACTGTGAAATTATCGCCCTTGATGTCAC
>JAQVER010000001.1 GCA_028697885.1 Desulfocapsaceae bacterium | reverse complement strand
GCCCACGCCATCCATCTGGTGATCAAACAAGCAAACCAGCGCCATCCCGACAGTGTCAGCCTCTTTGCGCAAGTGGCAGCGCCCTGTCTGCTGTTAGGGTTCACCACCATGCTCGGTTTTCTGTCACTCGTCCTCAGCACCTATCTGCCGGTACAGCAGCTGGGCATCTGGGGAACTGTGGCCAGTATTCTTTCCCTGGCCAATTCCTTTATCCTTCTGCCCCTCTTTTTTGAACCCTCCAGCAGTCGACCCATCGCGATGCCAGAGGCCATGATGGCGTTCATGGCCAGATATCGTCGACTGCTCGCCGGTATCTTTCTCTTTCTTGCACTCCTCGCCACCTTCGGGATCAGCCGTCTGAGCACAGGCTCATTGATTCTTGATTTTTTCGAGGATAAGGCGATGCTGCGCCAGAATTATCAAACGATAGAAGACGCGGGACTGGGTCTGACCCCTTTTGAGGTTGACCTTGCCGACAGCAGGATCAACAATGATGAACTGCAGGCCACTTTTGCTGACTTTGCCGGCGACAACCCGGTCATTACCCAGATTTTTTATTATTTTGCTGATGGCATGGTGCTCACCAGCTCAACCGCGAGCGGTGCACGATTCCCCATGCCGCTCTCCTTGAGCGAGATGAAGGAAAGACCGCAGCGTGCCACGGTCCTGCTCAAAACCCTGGCCTCTGAGCCCACCCTGGACCTGGCGGAAAAGCTGGAGAGCTTTCTCCAAAAACATCTGGGGCCTCAGGATCACCCCTATGTCACCGGCTCCGTCCCCCTCTATACCCGGGGGCAGCAGCATCTCTTTTCCTCGCTGTTGATGAGTTTCGGCTGCGCATTCTTTTCAATATCGCTGGTCATGGGACTGGCCCTGCGTTCCGTTCATCTGGGACTCCTGGCCATTGTCCCTAATATCCTGCCGGTATTTTTTATCCTGGCCCTCATGGGATGGCTTTCCATCCCCTTAAGTGTGGCCACCGTGACGGTTGCCAGTATCGTCTTTGGAATCGTGGTGGATGACACCATTCATTTCCTCCATCGTTTTCAGAAAGAAGAACAAACACCCGGCACCGTTATGATTCGCCTGCAGAATGCCCTGCACTCTACCGGGCCTGCCATGCTGACTACCACCCTGGTCGCCGGAACAGGGTTCCTGGGATTTATCGCCTCGCCCTTTATCCCTCTGCGCAATTTCGGCCTGCTGATCAGCGGTTCTTTGTGGCTGGCCATCCTCTGCGACCTGGTACTTCTACCCCTGCTCATCCTGCTCTGGAAAGAATAAATGGATACTGCCCACATTAAAAATATACTGGCCCTGCACTTTCACCCGCAAGATGGTACTCCTTTCTGGCTGGAAAGGCAGCAGCACCTTGGTCTGGATGTAAGGGAAACCATCCAGAGCCACCATGATTTCCATCGCCTGGGAGTGATGGACGTTGCGGCCCTGCGCTCCCGGCCCATCACCGATTTCATCCCGAAGGCCCTGCATCAGGATCTTTCTTCCCTTCTCCTCTCCGAGACCGGCGGTACCACCGGTGATCCCTGCCGACGGGTCTTTTCCCCGGAGGAGTTTCACAACGCCTTTATTGGCCCCTGGCTGAAGGCGGTGGCTGAACACAATTTCCCCCGCAAGGGGCGCTGGCTCTTTGTAGGCCCCGGCGGCCCCCATATCATTGATCGGTCCGCACGTTACATGGCCCGGGCCCTGGGCAGCCTGGAGCCCTTTACCGTCGACTGCGATGTGCGCTGGATCAAACGTCAGGCCCGAGGTTCACTGGGCCTGAAACTCTACACGAACCATGTCCTTGCCCAGGCCGCGAATATCATTAGCCATCAGGAGATTGACACCCTGTTCACCACCCCGCCCCTGCTGGTCTCTCTGGCCCGGATCATGACTCCGGGCCAGAGAGACCAGATACGCGGCATCCATACCGGCGGCATGGCCTTGGACCATACAAGCGCCCAGGAGCTCCAGGAACAGTTCTGCCAGGCGGTGATCCTGCCCGGCTATGGCAACAGCCTGTTCGGGGTGACTTTTCCAAAGGTCAGAGAGCAAAATGACGAAGATGTCTTCCAGGTACAGGATCCGGCCCTTTGGCTCCAACTGGCCCCTCTCCCGGCTGATGCCCAGAGCCGCCAGGTCCTGACCAGCTCTGTTGCCCCCGGTCTTCGGGGCAGGGTCATCCTCCATCGCCTGGATGAAAGCTTTCTCATCATCAACCTGGTGGAACGGGACACGGCCCTGGCCGTTAACTGCCCAAATGGCGAACTGGGACTTTCCCACATTGCCCCCCTGGAATTCGCCACTCCCCTTGATCGCCAGGGAGTCTACTGATGGAGAGGGAACTTTGTATTCTGGACGTCACCATTCCCGGCAACTGCGGCCAACTGGAAGGACGTCTTTACTATTGCAACGAAGGCACATCAGACCGGGGAGTCATTATCTGCCCGCCCCATCCTCTCTTGGCGGGCAATCTGGAGAACAATGTGGTGCAGGCCGTCGCCCGCAAGATGGCAGGATCCATGCCGGTACTTCTCTTCAACTACCCGGCAGTGGGCAGAAGTACCCATCCCATCCCTGGTCTGCCGCTCTTTGAATACTGGCATGGACTGGATCAGAAGGGGGACTATGGCATGATGAGTGAGGAAGTGAAAAAGGTGATCCAATGGAGCGCCGGATATTTCAGCCGTTTACATCTCGTGGGTTATTCATTCGGAGCCCATATGGCCCTGACCGCCATGACAGAGCAAGTCCTTTCGTATTCAGCCATTGCACCACCTTTGGTCGAATACGATTTTACCGGGATGCAATCGTTATCCATCCCGGTCTGTACCATCCTGGCAGAAGATGATGGCCTGCTGGCAACACCAGCCGATCTGCCGAGACCAAACGACATCATCCATAACATCATCCGGGGCACCGATCACTTCTTTTTAAGACGTGAGGACGAGGTCGCAACCCTGATTGCGGAGTTTATCCTTTCTCTTGAACTCAAAGGTGGAGAGACTAAAGGGTGACATACTTGGTTTACTTGTAGTAAGTCAGACTTAATCTGACATGATTTGGGAGAAAGATCCGAGCTAATCTGACACCTGGTTTATTTGATAATCAGGAAGAAGGTGTCAGTTTCCGTTTTCCTCGCCACTGTTGACCTTACCCTCTGATATTATTGGTTCATCCGATTTAAGCGTACTTAAGATAATGCACTGTTTTTATAGAAAAACAAACATAAAGTTTATTAAGAATAATATTTCACAACATCCCGAGATGACTTGCAAAGATATCAGTTCGTGACTAATAATAAAAAGCGATCTTCTATTAAGGAAAAATCCTTTTCTCACCCTCTTTCAAGACTAAAAAAATAACAAAATTTCAAAAAATTTTACCAATGAGCTATTTTTTGGCCAAAACGCGAGTACGCTTTAGTCGGAAGAACCATATTATTTGACTTTTTTCCGACTCGTATCATAGACTGATAGAAGATCGTCGCATAACTTTTTACGTTAACGGTTTTTATCACTGTTGAGGTGAGTGGCAAGGGAAACAACTGCCGTAACAACTTCCTCACGAGGCGGGAAGCATCACTAATCCTAAAAATAGATCTGCCCTGCACCTACATTGTCACTTTACTTAAAGAAGGAAAATGCTATGAGAATTAAAGCTGTTTCCACAGCAGTAACTGTAGCCTTGACTTGCTTACTCGCTTTCGTTGGTGGCGCTATCGAAGCAAAGAGTGAGGAAGCTGACAACAATTTATCCTATCCGGCTATACTGATAGACGGTACCTCCACCTTTGACTTCTTTGCGGTTCTGGGTGCGGATGAAGCACTAGGTACGACCTATTCCTACGGCTGCGAAGGCACTGAAATGCTCGAGACGTTTTCGTATCCAAACATCTCCTGTGTCAATGACCTGGCCTCTCCGACGATCTTCTATACGGCGGCGGAATGCATAGCAGAAGGCGGTAAATGCGCAGGAAAATCGGTCGATCGCATCTACTGGCAGAAAGTGACAGACAACCAGTGGAGTTCTCAGCTCACAGGTGTACCTTCCACAGGCGGCAGCGCGCCAGTCAATGTCCGCTTCGTAGATTGGGGTGACAGCATTGAGGTGATAAACTGGAATGAAAACTCTGTTCTGCGGGTGGAAACCCAACCCTTTGTCGACCTGGGCCAAGACCCGTTGACTGAAATTCCTCCTGCCACGCCACAAACCCAAACAGGCTATCAGATGTATCATGTGTCCGGCCAGGGGATCACCGAGCAGTGGGGCGCACGGGTTGCGGAAGATGCTGGTGGAGCAAGGGCGATGCTGCCCTATTATTACCATTCACCTTATGCCATCATCAACGCAGGTACTGCTGACCTGTACCTAACCAAGCTGTTTCCAGTGGATGCCACTGCCACTGGCTACGAATGTCCTGCCGTGGGCGGCGGCCAAACTCCCGTGTATCCTGCAGACTACCCATTTCAGCGCGCTTGGGTAGCAGGTGAGGGGTGGTCGAATTCCTGCAACCTCCCAATCGTGCCATACACGCTCGAACAAAGTGTCTCCGGTAAATATGTCCATGTCTACAACTGGCGCATGAACGATCTGCCCGATCCTTTGGCGACGTCTGACTGCGGGAATGCCACATGGCAGAAAACCGGGTGGTGGCGCCTGACATACGTACCAAACGGCGGCGCATCAAAGATGTTGTTCACCGACAACACCGTGACGAGTGCCCCGGTATTGCTCACCGAGGCAAGTGAAGTTGAGACTACGCTATATACCCCGGTTGTCGATATTAACAATAACCTGACTTACATCGATATCTGCATCGTTGAGAAGAGCAGCAGTTCTACAGTATATACTATCAGTCCGAGCGTAATCGGCAGTGGAACAATTTCCCCTTCAACAAATCAAGTAGTTGAAGAAAACCGCACGGTCACGTTTATTCTGGATCCGGCCGATCATTTCAGCGAAGTAACGGGGACTTGTCCAGCAGGTACGCTGGGTGATAATGGTGACGGCACCTTGAATTACATTACCGACCGCATTACAAATGACTGTTCAGTCATTGCCACTTTTGAGAAGGTATTCTCTTGGTCGATGTTCCTGCCCGCCATCACACACAAGGCAAAGCCCTAAAGCAGAAAGAAAACAGAAGGCCAGTCGTTTCAGAAACATCTGAGATAACTGGCCTTTCAAGAGAGAGTGGTTCTCTGTGCTTCGCGTAACTATTCGAGAAGAAAAAGATTAATGTCCTTTAACGAAAAGTCTTTGAACATCGACCTGCCAACCCTAATCACTTGTCTATCTAAGTAAATTTGAGACTGCTACTGCATATACGAATGTCAGATTAAGTGTGACGGCTTTCGCCCTGGCTGTCAGATCCGATCTAAGCTTCTACAGTTTACTTATAGCTCCCTGCTGGTATCTGCCAGACACCACTCAATAAAACAGCCGTGAAAGATTGGCTGTTTTATTGAGTGGAATAAGGTGCCGTAGGCTCAAAGAGCAAGAAAAGAAGCTTGCTCTTTGAGCAACGCCACCTAAAATCCCAATTCCTTCAAAAAATTTTCGTCTTGAGACCAGTTTTTCCGCACCTTGACCCACAACTTTAACAGCACCTTCTGATCCAGCAGTTTTTCAATATCCTTACGGGCGGCAATACCGATGCTCTTCAGCTTCAGACCGCCCTTACCGATGACAATTCCCTTCTGCGATTCCCGTTCCAGTACGATAGCGGCATGAATCGTGATCAACCCTTTCACTGGATCTTCCTTGAAAGATTCAATAAGCACCGCCGAGGAGTAAGGCACCTCTTCGCCCGTGAGCAGAAACACTTTCTCCCTGATAATCTCCGCCACCAGAAATCGCTCTGTGGCATCAGTGGGGATATCCTCAGGATAATAGCGCGGCCCGATGGGCAAGAGCTGCAACAGCTCGGCCAGCAAGCGGTCCGTTCCGTCGCCATGGAGTGCGGATATGGGAATGATCGCATGAAAAGGAAAAATATCGGAATAGGCCTGGATCAGGGCCAGCAGCTTTTCCTTGTTCAGCAGATCAACCTTGTTCAGGACCAGAATCACCGGGCTGGTCACCTGTTCCATATATCCGGCCAGCTCCTGCCCCTTCTCCTTCTTCAAACGATCCGGCAGCGGCAGGGAGACATCAATCATATAGATCACCGCATCCACCCCATGAAGACTGTCCATGGCAATACGTACCATCTCCTGATTCAATGGTTCACGGGCCTTATGCAGACCGGGGGTATCAAGGAGGACAATCTGATAGCCCTCAGCATTGACAATCCCCAAAATCCGGTTGCGGGTGGTCTGCGGCTTGGGAGTGACGATGGAGATCTTCTGCTCCAGCAGTGCATTCATCAGGGTTGACTTGCCGGCATTGGGAGGGCCGACAATGGCAACCATCCCGGAACGTATTGGTTTATCATCCAAGTCCATCATAACGAATTGATTCTCCCATCAATAAAAAAGTTAGCGCACAGAGCGAATATAAGTGTTCAAAACGGCAAACAATACTATAAAGTATATGGTTCGGTTCGTCATTCGCTTATCACCTTTGACGAACAATTAAGCCGTTAAAAGATCAAGTTATCTCTTAACAGCCCCTAAATTCTGAACATTTACTATTCAACTTTCACTATTCAACGTTCTCATGACAACAGCTGGAAAAATCATCGAATATCTGGACGGCGGCAAGTTTATCTGCGCCTTTGTCACCGAAGCCCAGGAGAAACGGTTGCGGCTGATTAACCAAACCGGGCGAGAGATCAACCTGCCCCTCTCTCGAGTACTGCACATCTCTAAACGCTCCCATTCCGTGACTGGTAACCGGGAAGAGATGCTCAGAGAACTGCAGGAGGCCGCGGACAGACGTAAGACCCTGGTGGATACCATCAATCTTGAGGAGATCTGGGAACTGACAGCGGACGAGGAGACAGAAGCCTTTGAGCCGCTTTTTCTGGCGGAACTGGCCTTTGGCTCCGAGGCGGACGACGACATGGTGGCAGCATTCATCCGCAGCGTTTTTTCCGACCGCTTATATTTCAAGTTCCGGGAAGGAGAGATCCACGCCCACACCAGGGAGCAGGTCGAACAGCTCCGCCTCCAGCACGAAAAGGAACAGAGCAAACAGGCCCTGCTGAGCAATGGCGTCCTGGCCATATCCAGGCTGATGCAGGATGAAGAAATCGACGCCGACCTCAAGCCCGCACTTGACCAGTGCCTGTCGGTACTCCAGGACTTCTATCTCTTTGCAGGAGATGCCCCCCAGGCTGCCATGGCCCGGGAGCTGCTCAAGATGGCAAACCTCCATGATCCCCATGCCCCCTTTCATCTCCTGGTGAAGGCCGGCATCTGGGAGCCCAACGAGAACATCCCCCTGCTCCGCCAGGAGATTCCCACTACCTTTTCCCTGGCCGCCAGACAGCAGGCCGAAATGCTCCTGCAGCAGGGAACCTCTGATCTGTTCAGCGATCAAGGCCGGATTGACCTCACCGCCCTGCAGCCCATGACCATAGATGGCCCCACCACACTCGACTATGATGACGCCCTGTCCATTACGGAAGAAGATGGCAATTATCTGGTGGGCGTCCATATCTCCGATGTCGCCCATTATGTCAAACCGGAAGATCCGCTCTTTCAGGAGGCCATGCACCGTGGCACCTCCCTCTATTTTCCGGAAGGACAGATCCCTATGCTGCCCCGCCATCTCTCCCAGGGGATCTGCAGTCTGATCCAGGATGAGATCCGGGCCACCATCAGCCTGATGATTCTGCTGTCACCCGAGGCCGAGGTGTTGCGGGTACGGATCAAGCCCTCCATCATCAAAGTGGCCAGACGTCTCACCTACGAAGAGGCAGACCAGTTGATTGAAAGAGACGATTGGGAACTGCAGACCTTGAACATGCTGCGCATCAAACTGCGGGAGAAACGAGTGGCGGCAGGCGCCCTCCTTCTCCCCTTCCCCGATGTGAATATCTCGGTCAATGGCAACAACACGGTCCAGGTCACCTTGAGCGACACCGACACCCCGGCCCGCACCCTGGTCTCCGAGATGATGATCCTGGCCAATACCGAGGCGGCACGATTCGTTGCCGACCGGATGGTCCCCGGACTCTTCCGCGCCCAAGGCCCGCCCCGAAAACGATTGGTACATGGCCAGGACAATGACCTCTTTCTCAACAGCCTGCAACGCAAGCAGCTCTCCCGCGGCGAACTGCTGACCGCAGCCAAGGCCCACAGCGGACTCGGGGTTGGACAGTACACCACCATCACCTCACCGATCAGAAGGCTCCTTGATCTCTTGATGCAGCACCAGCTCCACTCCCTGATCAGACGTGAGGATCTGCGCTTCAATGAAAAGATGTGCAAGGACTTCACCGCCGTCATCAGCAGGACCCTGGCTTCCGCCAATGCGGTCAAGCAACAGCGCCACCGCTACTGGCTCCTCAAATACCTTGAGGCCAGAAAAGGAGTCAGCATGAAGGCACTTGTCCTTGATGCCACCCCCAGACGGATATTCCTCCTGCTCACCGACATCCTGCTGGATATTGACATCCCGGCCCCCGCCGGCCAGATCCCGGAACCGGGTGCCATGGTGCAGGTAAAAATAGCCAAGGTGGACGCCCTCGACAACAACGTCCGCTTTGAATGGTAGATAACTGGAATAGTGGCCATCTTACATCAACACTGAGAGAATTTTACAATAATAACATCAAATAATAAGCCACAGATATGCGCCATCAAGGGAAAATAACAAATTGGAAAGACGACCGAGGTTTCGGATTCATTTCCCCTAATAATGGTGGAAGCCATCAAGTCTTCGTTCACATCAAGTCGTTTGCCAACCAACAAAGAAGGCCAATCGGAAACGAAATAGTAACCTACAAGCTTAAGACCGATGCCAAAGGTCGATCACAGGCCGTTAATGTCTTATTTGACGGAGAGCATGTGATGTTGCCTATTTTATCATGGAGTAGCAAAGTTCTCCCCATATTGACAGATGCCTTTTCCCTCCTGCTATCAGTTGCCTTTCTCGTCTTTGTGGCATGGACAGCTTTTACCGGTAAGTTACCGGCTGCTATTTTTGGACTTTATTTCATTGCCAGTGCTGTCACATTTTTCATCTATGCGCTCGATAAATCAGCCGCAAAAAACGACCAATGGCGAACTCAAGAGAGCACCTTACACTTTTTCGCATTGGCCGGTGGCTGGCCGGGTGCTTTGGCCGCACAAAAGTTACTTCGTCACAAGTCAAAAAAACACTCTTTTCAAATCGTGTTTTGGACTACCATGGGTCTTAATTGCATTACTCTCGAATGCTGGATATTAACGTCCTCAAGTGCAGAAGAGCTTCGCTCCCTTCTTGGTACGACATTGTGGATGATAAAAGAAGTAGTGTTAAATTTTCACCCTTAAGGGAAAAGAATGGGGGAAATGTATTATTCGAATAGCTACAGGGCAGATCATTACTCTTAACAAGAGGAACTGTTTCTTCCAGATGAGCACATAATTAGACCGCTACACATTCAAATTCCTAGTGCACTTTATTATCAATAAAAAACACAATTAAAGATTTAATCTCGTATTTTCTTAGAATTGTTCGCTACATCCCATGAAAACCCCGACATTGACCTTAACAAAAATGAACATTTCATTCTCTCTGCTCTGCTATGGAGTAGGACTCTTGCTCCTGTTCACCACCCCTGCCTCTGGTGCCGAACCTATGAAAACAGCAATGAGTAACTTTGCCACTGACGGCTTGAAAGGATGGGAGGAAAAGAGCTTTTCCGGCAAGACCGATTATCAGGTTGTCACGGAGGGAACGGAAACAGTCGTCAAGGCCACCAGCCAGGCGGCAGCCTCCGGCCTGTTCAAAAAGCAGCGCATCGATCTGCAACGAACCCCCTATCTGAACTGGCGCTGGCGCGTTGACCAACCCCTGCATGGACTCGACGAACAGACAAAATCAGGCGATGACTATGGGGCGCGGGTCTATGTGGTCGTTGACGGAGGACTGTTCTTCTGGAAGACCAAGGCCATAAATTATGTCTGGGCCTCCTCTTCGCCCAAAGGAAAGAGCTGGCCCAATGCCTTTGCCGGCAAAAGCGCCATGATGCTGGCCCTCCGTTCATCCACAGACAAGGCGGCAAGCTGGTATCAGGAAAAACGCAATGTCGCCGCCGATCTCAAAGAATTCTTCGGCACAGAGATCAGATACATCGATGCCGTAGCCATCATGACCGACACCGACAACAGCGGCCAGGAGACAATCGCTTATTATGGTGATATCTTTTTCACCAGCGACTGATAACCGGGTTCAGGAATAGAGGAAATCTCTGACCATCGGCCACCTTCCCCTGTTTATCCGGGGGAAATTGGCCCATCAATGCCTTTTACCATTGCATTCCTGTCAAAAAGACCTATTGTATTTTTTCTTTATTCCTACACTTATACCTTGCGCCAACCCCAGAACACCAGACAAGAGCAGCTTAAATATTATGAGTAAACAGCTTGAACAGGAAGTAGCCAAACGGCGGACCTTCGGCATCATCAGCCATCCGGATGCCGGCAAGACCACCCTTACCGAAAAACTCCTCCTCTTCGGCGGCGCCATCAATCTGGCCGGGGCTGTCAAGTCGCGCAAGATTGAACGACGCGCGACCAGTGACTGGATGGCCATTGAGCAGGAACGCGGCATCTCGGTCACCACCTCGGTGATGAAATTTACTTACCGGGATTACGAGGTCAATCTACTCGACACCCCCGGTCATCAGGATTTCTCCGAAGACACCTATCGGGTGCTGACCGCCGTTGATTCGGCGATCATGGTCATCGACAATGCCAAAGGGGTTGAGGCCCAGACCGAGAAGCTGATGGAGGTGTGCCGGATGCGCAACACGCCGCTGATCACCTTCATCAACAAACTGGATCGAGAAGGGATGGAGCCGCTGGACATCCTGGCAGAGATCGAAGAAAAACTGCAGATCGAATGCGCCCCCATGTCCTGGCCCATAGGCATGGGCAAGACCTTTAAAGGGGTCTACAATCTCTATCGCAAGCAGCTCCACCTGTTCACCCCGGGTCAGGAGAGCCGGGGTCAGCAGGGAATCACCATCGAGTCCCTGGATGATCCGCGCCTGGATCAACTGGTGGGGGCCCATCAGGCCGACGAACTGCGCTCAGACCTTGAGCTTCTGGCCGGGGCAGCCAACCCCTTTGACTATGAGCACTACATAAAGGCCAATCAGACTCCGGTCTTTTTTGGCAGCGCCGTCAACAACTTTGGAGTCCAGGAACTGCTTGACGCCTTTGTAGAATTGGCTCCTCCTCCCAGCCCAAGAGCTGCTGTAACCCGTGATGTGGAGCCCACAGAGGAAGATTTCTCTGGTTTCGTGTTCAAAATTCAGGCCAACATGAACCCGGCCCATCGCGACCGTATCGCTTTTTTTCGAATCTGCTCCGGCAAATTCACCCGCGGCATGAAGGTGCGCCATCATCGCCTGGACAAAGACATCAACCTGGGCAATGCCACCATCTTCATGGCCCAGGACCGGGCCAATGTGGAAGAAGCCTGGCCCGGGGACATCATCGGCCTGCACAACCATGGCACCATCAAGATCGGCGACACCTTTACCCTCAAGGAACCGCTCAAATTCACCGGTATTCCCAACTTTGCCCCTGAACACTTCCGCCGGGTCTTACTGAAAAATCCCCTGAAGATGAAGCAGCTCCAGAAGGGACTGATTCAGCTGGCAGAAGAAGGAGCGGTCCAGGTATTCCGTCCGCTCATCGGCGCTGATTATATCATGGGAGCGGTAGGTGTTCTTCAGTTTGAAGTCACTATGGCCCGGTTGAAAAATGAATACGGGGTGGATGCTGTCTATGAACCGATTAGCTATCAGGCCGCACGCTGGGTGACCTGCGCAGATTCAAAAAAGATGGCGGAATTTGAAAGAAAAAATCAGGCGGCACTGGCCCGGGATGCGGAGGGATTTCTGACCTATCTGGCCCAGAATGAGTGGATGCTGAACTTCTTCATGGAAAAATGGCCAGCCATTGAGTTCCATAAAACGAGGGAGAATATTTAGAAGCAGTTCAGAACTGCCGGTGCTGTTCCGGCTGCTCTGCTTACTGCTCCTTAGACCATTTGCGAATAAGCGTCTTTTTGACTATTCGCTAAGAACAGTCAGTAGTTGCCAAGACCAACTACCCATGCATTCCGAATCCTTATGTCGTCGATTCTTCCTGTTCTTCATCATCAACAAACACAAGGGCCTGTCCTTCGGAGAGAGCCGTGGCCACCTTTTTTCTGGCAGTGGTGATAATCCGCTGAATAGTTCCCCGCGACACCCCCATGAACTGCCCAGCCTCTTCCTGAGTTAATCCGTCACGATCACAAAGCCTGAGTGCTTCAAGCTCATCACGATACAGTTCTATCCGATCAAGCTTACTTAAAGGAGTGCCGGTTGGTTTAAAGGCCCGGCCACAGAAATTCCCCTGACAATGTCGTATTTTTTTTGGCCTTGGAGACATATTTTTTTATTTCTTACAGTTAAAATAAATAAATATGGCAGTTTGCGTGCATTTCAACACACAGACTGCCATTACACATTTCTACATTATATACTGCAGATAATGCAAAAAATCAAATATTCAATCAATGATGGCAATTACTGCCGCCACCACAGACTTGATCCGCATGCATCATTGGCAATTTACCCGCCACAAAATGTTCAATAACTGTTGCGGCATCAGGGATAGTGCCCTTATCGGCCCAGTAAACATCAATACCCACCTTGTTAAATCCCCGCAAAGGGTTCGCACCCATACCGCCCACCACAATGACGTTGACATTGGCGGTACTGAGGGTATTCACCGGGACCATGCAGCCACCAGGTCCATGCTCAGGTGTCGGAATCATTTCCACCGTCTTGATATTTTTATCATCATCCAGTTCAACAACAGTAAAGACATCACAATGGCCAAAATGTTCTGAACGATTGGCCTGCATGCCACCTGGATTATTTGTCGGAATAGCTATACGCATTTTCATTTCTCCTTATGTAACCGGAAGCCCCGGATTGATAACTAGTTTATCCTCACTTACTCGCCCCCGCAGACATTGCGAAGGCTTTATTTTCTATATTTTTTATTCCTTCAGCCTGACTGTCAAGACCGGCATAGGACTTTTTTTCACAACTCCCCGGGCCACACTGCCAAGAAGCAGGTCATCGATCATGCTATGCCCATGGGTTCCGAGCACCACCAGATCGAAACCACCCTCTGTTGCCGTCCGCACAATCTGTTCAACCGGATGACCGACTTGCACCACCACCTTCGGCTCCACTACACAGTTTTCCAGTTCACTCCCTGCTTCTGCGCAGACGGAATGAATGCGTGCCATCACATTTTTTCTACTCTCATCAAGCCCTTCAGTATAAAAGCTACTCAGCTTCTCCGGACCGAAATGGCTGACAAGATCATACCCCATTCCCGCAGACATCTCCTCCACCAAATCCGGAATTACATTGATAACAGTCAATTCAGCTCCATACTCATGAGCCAGACTGAGCGCATAGCGTGCCGCCTGTTTAGCAGTTTGGGAAAGGTCTGTTGCATACAATATCTTTTTAAACAAAGGTTGTTTCATATCGCCTCCAATGGCTGAATCCTCTCACCGCTATTCTTTCTATAAAAAATCTGCCAAATGAAATTGTTGCCTAAAACATTACCACTTCTCATTCACTGTTCAACAGGCACCGGGCCGAAAAAAACATCGGTAAACTTGACATACCATGCTGCTGCCTGCACCTGAATGATGTAGGAAACAGCAATAACCAGGGCCGCATCCGCTCCATGGCTTCCAAAGGCATTAATGGATATGGCAAGGGCAATAGACAAATTCCGCATCACCGTTCCATAGACCAGTGCGATGGCATCTCCACGGGAAAACAGCAGCCTGCCGGCAATGGTACCAATAGTGAAATTGGCCGCATACAGCAACAGCAAGGGTTGTAGAATCCGCCAGAGTATCGCCGGATCTTGGGATAATTGTTGGGCCTTCAGGGCAATGGCGACAAAGACGATACCAAGCACACCAACCGTAGACAGGGAAGGAAAACGTGGAGCCCAGGTCTTCTTGAATTCCTGCTGTCCATATTTCTTCAGAAAATATGAACGGGTTAAATAGCCAAGGACCATGGGGATAAAAACAATGTAGACAATCTGTTTGACAACCAACATCATATTCATGTCCACCTTGGTTCCCATGAGCATCTTGACATACAAAGGTGTTGCCAGGGAGCCCAGAGTTAAACCGATGACGGTCATATTAATGGCCGCACCCATATTGCCTTTGGCAAAACCGGTCCAGGAGATGGTCATACCACTTGTGGGCAGTAACGAGGCTAACAATAAGCCAAGAGCTAAATAGTGATTTTCAGGAAAGAAATAAATCCCAAGTCCATAAGCAAGAAAAGGGACAACACAAAAATTTATCACCTGGGTCAAGACTTGCAGTTTAACATTTTTAATTCCATCCTTAAGATGTTTGATATTCAGGGTCACCATCATCGGATAGACCATTAAAAAAGTCAGCGGCATAATCAGTGATTTTAGTGATTTAACCACGTCCTGATTAACAGACCTGCCAAACAGGAACCCCAGACCCATCATCACAGGAATGGCCCAAATAAGTTTTTTATTGATCGAGAGAAGAAATTTCCACATAAAAGCCCTCTTTGCAAGAATTCAACGGCTAACCGCACACATTAGCCATGGAGACAATCCATCATTTTGCCTCATCAATCATTGATCTGATTTTGGCAAAGGTCTCGGCAAGGGATTCTGGAAATTTGGGATCATCCGGGACCATCTCCGCAATATCGGCTGCGCTGTAGCTCATATAGCGAATCTGCGTTTTTCCTTCTTTGGTAAAGACCATAACAAATTTGGGCATCAAGATTGCGCGTTCAGGATTGGCGGTAAGGCTTTTATCCGCTTTTGTTGGCTTGCAGACCTGCATCATATGCAAGTCAAAATCATCAGGAACGACTCCACCATGGGCGCTGAAAGTTTTTTTCATATCCATGCTGTCGCTGTTATTCACCACAAAGGCGTACTTCCCGCACACTGCCTCAAAATCACTGGCAAATTGAGCAGCACTCTTAGTGGTCTCCGCCTGATACAAATTTTCCTTCCTGTTCATAATTGTCCCTCTTTAAATTTAACGTCCTATATTCTTTTCCAGCACAAGGAACACCCTTCTGCCAGCTTCTTGCAGCACAATACGCTAATGAACATATGCACAAAGTAATAACACTATGACTTCTTGTCAAGTAAATCCGTGCCCCTTGACCTGCCGGAGCAAGGAATTGCCTCACTCCGGCATAAAGAAAATTGTCAATCTCTAAAAGAGATTGAGAGAACAAACAGTGACAGATACATCAATATCAAGTAAGTTTTTTATTTAAAAAAAATTACGTATCATCCATATAATTTTCAGAAAATATTCAATCTTGCAATGTTTTGTCAATCCACCTTATCATTTTCACTCACCCCTATGCACCGTAAACTATTTTTCTTTTTTCTCCCCCTGGCTCTGTTATTTTTACTGCAGACCACTCATGCTCAAGCCAGCGAAGACGGAGATGTCCATTTTTCTGACCTGATAATTACCACCTCAAAGACCCATCTTCTTCTTTTTGGCATCATCAACAATGGCGTTACCGATGAGATGCTGCAAGGATTACAAAATGGTATTCCCATCCAGTTCACCTTTCAAGTCGAGCTTAACAAGACAGAAAAAAACTGGCCTGACCTGCAACTTGTCTCCATGCAATTTCAACATATCCTCACCTATGACACCCTGCAGGAAAATTACAGGGTTGAACTAACTGAAAAAAATAAAAAAACGGAATCCTTCTCAAAGCTGAGCGACGCTTTGAAGGCCATGAATGAGATCAACGGATTATTAGTTATCGAACTGTCCCAGCTCATACCAGACAGCTCCTACCAACTACGACTCAAGGCCACACTTTACGAAAAGACTCTCCCCATGAAACTTCATTACATTGTCCCCTTTGTCTCCTGGTGGAATGTGGAAACTGACTGGCACACCATTGAATTCACCTATTAAAAACGCAAACTCCTTGTGCGCATGGACAAATTAGCACAAAACAGCCCGCAACCTGCTCCGACTTCTGACAGACCCGTCCTGAACCCGGCCCAGCGTCTGCAGAAAAGAAGACTTATCCGTCTGGTCATCCTGTCCTGCCTCTGCCTTATTCCCCTCTTGACCTGGCTGGAAAAAAGTCTTTTCACCAATGACATTACACTCCCCATCAACAGCAACATTCTGCTCTTTGGCATCATCAATCTCAATGTGCTGCTGGCCCTGCTCATGTTTTTTCTGGTTTTGCGTAATCTGGCAGAACTCCTCTTTGAAAGCCGTCAGAAATTTCTCGGATTCAAGCTTAAAACAAAGCTGGTAACATCGTTCATCTGTCTCTCGCTGGTCCCCTCCGCCTTGCTTTTTTTCGTGGCCCTGCAATTTATCTCCACCAGCATGGACTACTGGTTTAACACCAATATTGAACAATCATTGCAAGAATCACTCGAGCTTGCGAAATCAGTGCTTCAGGAGCGGAAAGAACAAGTAAAAACAGAAAACGACGTCATTGCACAACTTCTTTCCAAAGAGGAAACAACCCTTGACAACGCGGAGTCCCTCCAGAGATCTCTGGAAAACATTATCACTTCTCATCTCGCTGATGGCCCGGACAGCCTTACCTTGATCACTGATGATCTGCATCTGGAGATCACTGCCTCCATGCCGGTGCTGACAGGACAGACACTGCCGACAATCCCACTCAACACTCTGCACGAAGCACGAAGTAAAAAAGAGAAGATTGTCCTCGTACAGGATTTCGCACAAGGCGATCTGATACGTTGCGTTGCCGAGATCCCTATGCTTCATTTCCCATCCCAAAAATCAATTCTGGTCACCACGCGCTTGATCAAGAGCGAACAAAAAGAGCGAATGACCATTATCACTAAGGGCATAGAGGACTACCGTCAGCTCAAATACATGAAGAAACCCTTCAAATTCTGGCTCCTTGCGCTCCTGCTCATCGTTACCCTGCTCATCGTTTTTGCTGCTATCTGGTTTGGTTTCTATATTGCCAAAGGGATTACCGGACCCATTGATAAGCTGGCTGCCGCCACAAGAAGAGTTGCCGGGGGAGATCTGGGTTTTGTTCTGGAAAAAAAAGCCGATGACGAAATGGGGCTCCTGGTGGATTCATTCAACACCATGACCACCAACCTCAATTTCAGCAATAGCAAGCTGGAAGAAGTACATACCGCCCTTCGAAAAAGTTCTCAAGAGTCAGAGCAGCGTCGGCGTTATACTGAAATCATCCTTCAAAATGTCGCAGCCGGTGTCGTGTCACTGGATAACTCCGGACGGATCACTACCATTAATCGTTTCGCCGAAAAGCTTCTGCACATCAACAAGGCGATCTTTCTGAATCGCCCCTATCAAGAGGCCCTGCTCAAGGGACATGCGGAGATCATCAGCGGTTTTATCAAGGAATTGACCATCACCGGCAAGACGTCCATTGAGAAACATCTGAAACTCAGCATTCTCAAAGAAAAGTTTTCATTGCTGGTCAATTTTACCCGACTGGAAGATGATGAGGGCAACTCACTGGGCTTTGTGCTGGTCTTTGACAATCTGACCAAGCTGGAGAAAATGCAACGCATGGCGGCATGGCGCGAGGTTGCCAGGCGCATCGCCCACGAAATAAAAAATCCGCTCACTCCCATTCAGCTCTCGGCCCAACGGTTGCGAAGACGTTACCCTGACATCCTGAAAGAAGAAGACGGTATCTTTGATCAATGCACTAACACCATTATCAATCAGGTGGATGAGCTGAAACGGCTGGTCAGTGAATTCTCCCAATTTGCCAGGATGCCCAAGATCCAGCAGGCAGCAGCCAACCTCTGCAAAGTTACCAAAGAGACCCTTTTCCTCTATCAGGAGGCCCATAAAGAGATCGTCTTCACCTGCAGTGAGACAGAACCCATCCCCATCTTCAGCTTCGACGCTGAGCAGATCAAACGCTGCCTGATCAACCTTTTGGACAATGCTGTTGCAGTTTTATCTGATGGCGGTACAATAGACATTACACTTTCCTTAAACGATGAAAAGGAAAGCGTCTTTATAAAGATATCCGACAGTGGCCCTGGCATTCCCGAAGAAGATAAACCAAAACTTTTTGAGCCTTACTTCTCCACCAAAAAAACAGGGACAGGACTGGGATTGGCCATCGTCTCCACCATTGTCGCTGACCATAATGGCTACATCCGGGTACAAAACAACATCCCTCATGGCTCAATCTTTATTATTGAACTGCCCCTCTTTCAGAAAGAAAGCAGCTAAGCCCATTTTCAAAAATCCACGGTAACAGTGCAGTACCGTAACGGCCCTTAAGCAACAGATTATTTATTGTTACCAGGAAACGGAAACAGGAAGAGATGTCAAAACGAATTCTGATCATAGACGATGAAGTCAGTATCCAGGAATCTCTTGCCGGTATCCTTCAGGATGAAGGCTTCACCCCTCTCTGCGCCTCTTCGGCCGAGGAAGGAATAGAGCTGCTTGAGGAGGAACAGGTTGATCTTGTCCTCCTTGACATCTGGATGGGGAAAAATATGGATGGCATGACCGCCCTGGAAAAAATCAAGGAACGTTTCCCTCTACCGGTGATCATGATTTCCGGACACGGCACCATTGAGACAGCAGTCCAGGCAACCCGTAAAGGAGCCTTCGATTTCATCGAGAAACCACTCTCGTACGACAAGATCATTCTCGCCATTAACAATGGTCTGCGCTTTGCCCAACTTGAACAGGAGAATCTCCTGCTCAGGGAAAACAACAAAAAACCGACGACACTGACAGGCAACAGCGCAGTGATCAAAGCACTGCGTGCTCAGATCGAACGGGTGGCCCCATCGGATGCCTGGGTTCTGATTCGCGGCGCCCATGGCACGGGCAAAGAGATCGTGGCCCAGTCTATCCACAGACTGTCCCAATCGCACAACAAACCAATGGTCGAGGTCAACTGTGCGGCAATCCCGGAAGAGCTCATCGAATCCGAGCTCTTTGGCCATGAAAAAGGTTCCTTTACTGGTGCCCATACCAGTAAACGGGGGAAATTTGACCAAGCCGATGGCGGCATCCTTTTCCTGGATGAAATAGGCGACATGAGCCTCAAGACCCAAGCTAAGATCCTGCGCATTTTACAGGAGCAGAATTTTGAGCGGGTTGGCGGTCACAAGACCATCAGCGTCAATGTGCGGGTGCTGGCCGCAACCAATAAAAACCTGGAAGAAGAGATAGAGAAGGGAAACTTCCGTGCCGACCTGTTCTGGCGTCTCAACGTTGTGCCCATCCAGGTCCCTCTCCTCCGCGAACGATTGGAGGACATTCCTCTGCTGGTACAAGAACTGGCTCAAGGATTGGCTGCCAAAGGTATGGGGCAGAAAGAGTTTTCAGATGGCGCCTACCAAACCTTGATGACCCACTCCTGGCCGGGAAACGTCAGGGAGCTACGAAATTTTGTCGAACGATTAATCATCATGTGCCCAGATCCCGTTATCAGTGAAAAGGAAGTTCATCTTTTTCTGACTCCCGGTACCACTGGTGAGACGTCGAATGACCAAGCAGGCCTGCTTCCCTATCTGGCTGCTGATTTCAGAGAGGCAAAAAAGAGTTTTGAACGACACTATCTCCAGTTAAAGCTCAATGAGAATGAAGGAAATATTTCCCAGACGGCTGAACAAATCGGCTTGGAACGGAGCCATCTCCATAAAAAGCTTAAAAGCCTGTACATCATAGCTGAAGGTTAAGGGATTTTTCAATATGCTAGCTTTGACCAAGGATGATTTTTTCAGCTTCAAACTTACACTTAAAATAATCTATAAGGAGTTCAGATCATGGTTTTCCCTGAATATCGCCCACGCCGACTACGCAGGAACGAGACATTCCGTTCCCTTATCCGCGAGACACAGCTCTCTGCCTCACAACTCATCTACCCTCTCTTTGTCATGCCCGGCAAAAACAAGCGGGAAGAGATCCCTTCCATGCCCGGCGTTTTTCGTCTCTCGGTAGACCAGCTGAAAAAAGAAGCGGAAGAGTGTCTGCAACTGGGTGTAAAATCGGCAATTCTCTTTGGACTTCCAGAGAAAAAAGATGCAGTCGGTTCCGGTGCCCATGCCAAGGATGGCATTATCCAAAGGGCCATCAAGGAGCTGAAAAACAAGGCCCCGGAGATGATGGTGACAACCGATGTCTGCCTCTGTGAATATACCGACCACGGCCACTGCGGCTGTCTGATCGGCAACACAGTGGACAATGACGCCACCCTTGAGATCCTGGCCAAGACGGCCCTTTCCCATGCCCAGGCCGGGGCAGACATGGTAGCTCCGTCCGACATGATGGACGGCCGGGTGGCTGAGATTCGTGCCGCCCTCGATGAAAACAACTTCGACATGATTCCCATCATGTCCTATGCCGTAAAATACGCCTCAGCCTTTTATGGCCCCTTTCGGGATGCCGCCAACTGTGCCCCCCAATTCGGAGATCGCCGCAGTTATCAAATGGACCCTGCCAATACTCGTGAGGCTATGCGCGAGGCAACCCTTGATGTGGATGAGGGGGCTGATATCCTTATGGTCAAACCAGCAGTTGCCTATCTTGATATCGTTTCCCGGCTCAGAGACGAATTTGACCTGCCCATAGCTGCCTACCACGTGAGCGGTGAATATGCCATGATCAAGGCAGCCGCAGAAAAAGGCTGGATAGACGGCGAGAAAGTCATGGCCGAGACCCTGCTCTCAATCAAACGGGCCGGCGCCGATATTATCCTTACCTATTTTGCTAAAGACATGGCACGATATCTCCGTGACAACAGATAAAAACAACGGAACTTAGCAAACAAAATGCATAAAAAAAGAGGGGTCGCTCTGAAGAGCGACCCCTCTTTTTTTACAAAATAACCAAAAATATTTCGAAGGATAAGACTACACTCTGATATCTATCCGTTTCTCCAAACTATTTTCTGCCACATTCTCGCTCTCGTTTGGACCGGTTTTTCCCATTTCAGCACTCTCACCTACGGGAGGAACATTTTTGGCCATTGCCAGAGCCGCCGGCGAAAAAGATGTGTTGTCTACTCCGCCCTGCATACTACTCAATGAAACTTCCTGGGAAGTGGAATCCGCCCCACTTACGGAAGAACGCTGTACCCGCTCTGTCCCTGTGAGCGGCACGACACCTGTCATTTGACCAATCATACTGCACCTCCTGCTCAAAAACTAATAAGACTCATTGTTATATTTAATTTTAATATAAACCCATTTTAGCTTCTTGGCAACTGTTCTGTACCATGATTCCAGGGAAACACGAAATTTCCTGCTATTCAACCAGATCATGCAGACCACTATCGCCCCCACCAGATCAGCCAACAGATCCAGCCCACTGACCGAGCGCTGGGGAATAAATGACTGATGAAACTCATCACTTATTCCATAAACAAGACAGAAAAGAACCGTCTTCAAGGCCACTTTAACCAGAGGAAGCTGTTTCGCCGGGCTGAAATACCACAACACAGCCATGGCAAGCAGACCATAAATTGCCATGTGACAGATCTTATCCGCCCCGGGAAGCGGTGGCAAATAAAGGGTATTACCCGATTGATGGGAGAAAAAAAAGATAATCCCCATCACAAGAAGCATGGGGATTATGCGCAGAAGAAAAAGCAAGGGACTCCGTCAGGATGATGGTTCAACCGGCTTCAATTGATCCTGCTTCACATGAACCATACCGAGCTGTTCTGCAGAGAATTTCTTTTTGATCCGTTTCATTGCGGCATGAATCTCTTTGGTAGGATAACCGGTCAGCATCTGCACAGAACGATCCGCGTAGGCCTTGATCTCAAATTCCCGATTGTGAATGGCAAAAATATGACTCCAGTTAATTTCAATGGTCTCGGGACTCTGATCAACAGGAACATCAAGTGCCACGCCACCCTTGGCCAACTGTACGCCATCGGAATCAGTGATCTCAAGCAGCCAGGCATCACCCGTAACCGTCGAGAAGAGAATAAAGACCCCAAGCTCCTTGATCTTCTGTTGTCCTTCTAATGCTGCCTTCTGAATCAGTTCAATTTCATGAACCAGCGAGACCTTAAAGGCCTGCTCCGGACTCCTGGGGACAAGCCCAGCCTGCTGTTTCAACAAGCAACAGTGTTTGAATTTCTTTCCGCTTCCGCAGAGACATTGTTCATTACGTCCTATTTTCCCCATTACCACACCTTCCTGTCTGCCGACCTTAAGCTACTTTTTCTGGATTATTACGAACACTTACTGTAACCACACTGATGACAGGTTTCACAACCTTCTTCAAAAATCAGCTGACCGGAACATTCCGGACAGACACTGGCAAAACCATGATGAGTTCCCGCCATAAATGATTTAAACAGTTTACTCAATTGCGCTGGCAGATCTAGCATATGTCCACTGGAACGGTCAAGCTGTTTAATGATCTCGCTGGCCGGGATATTGAAACGCAGGGCCAGGGAGACCAGACGACAGGTGGTGGTCCACATGGTTGATTTGTCCTTCAAGTCGACCCGGTTGTCAAAGGGGAACTTGGCAAAGACCTCCATGGGCTTCTCATTCTCATCAAAACAGACAATGATATAAACTGACTTCTGATCCTGATCCTTCAGACGATAGCGTTTGGCATTCAAGGTGTCCGGCAGATTCCGTTTTACCATGCCGTCACTGGAGACCACGGCCACCTGCTCGCTTTCCCCAGATCCCCCGGCATTCAAGACCTGCGAGTCCCTGGAGCCATCGCGATAGACAGTCAGCCCCTTGCAGCCCAGCTGATAGCCAAGCAGATAACACAATTTCACCTCTTCACGGGTGGCGCTGTTGGGCAGATTGATGGTCTTGGAGATGGAGGAATCCACCCCGCTCTGCTGCAGGATCCCCTGCATCCGGATATGATCCTCAGGCCTGACATCCTGGGCAGTACGAAAGACCTCCTGCCAATGC
Organism: Desulfocapsaceae bacterium; assembly: GCA_028697885.1. Taxonomy (GTDB): domain Bacteria; phylum Desulfobacterota; class Desulfobulbia; order Desulfobulbales; family Desulfocapsaceae; genus UBA2270. The sequence goes on along the minus strand of JAQVER010000001.1, from coordinate 97,221 downwards.
TCGGGGATCTCGTCATGGCCAATCACTGTGCCACTGTCCGCCACCTTGCTCATCAACTCTTCCGAGAAAAAACCTTCCTCCCGGGCAATCTGCTCAAAATATTTGTTGACCAGGATCAGTCGGTCCCCGTCCATCACATGTTTGACCATGACAATGGAGAAATAGGGTTCGCAGCCCGAAGCACAGTCGGCAATCATGGAAACCGTGCCTGTGGGCTGGATTGAGGTTAAGGCAGCATTCCGACGGGGGCCATATTTATTGACTGCAGGGTCATAGGCCGGGAAAGCCCCTTTTTCCTCCGCCAGCTGCATCGAGCGTTCTTCGGCCGCATCCCGGATAAACTGCATCACCTCTGAGGCCACGTTACGTCCTTCCTCACTGCCATAGGGGATACCCATCTGAATCAGCATATCATGCAGCCCCATGATACCAAGACCGATCTTCCTGGTCTTCAGGGTCATCTCCTCAATCTCCGGGATGGGAAAGCGGTTGCAGTCAATCACGTTATCAAGAAAAACCGTAGCCGTCTGGGCAACCTTTTTCAGCCGTTCATAATCAACCTGGCCGAGGGTGACAAAGTTGGCCAGGTTAATAGAACCAAGATTACAGCTCTCATAGGGCAGCAGCCACTGCTCTCCACAAGGGTTTGTGGCCTCAAATTCACCCAGCTGCGGGGTCATGTTGGCCCGGTTAGCCGCATCGATAAAGAGCACTCCAGGTTCACCATTATGCCAGGCGAGATCAATGATCTTTTCAAAGACGCTGCGTGCATCCAGACAGGCAATCACAACTCCAGTGGCAGGCTCAATCAGATCATACTCGCGCCCCTCCTCCACCGCCTCCATAAAGGCATCCGTGATCGCCACGCTGAAATTAAAATTATTAAACTTGTTCTGGTCTTCTTTGGCACAGATAAAATCCATGATATCAGGATGATCAATACGCAGGACGCCCATATTGGCCCCCCGCCGTTTACCACCCTGTTTGATAGTTTCAGTAGCAGCGTCAAAGACCGCGGCAAAAGAAAGGGGCCCAGAAGCAACACCCTGAGTAGACCTGACGGCCGCGTTTTTGGAACGAAGGCGGGAAAATGAATAACCGGTTCCCCCTCCAGTCTTATGAACCAAGGCCCCATTGCGAATGGCCGTAAAGATCCCATCCATGGAATCTTCTATGGGGAGGACGAAACAGGCAGACAACTGGCCAATATCCGTCCCAGCATTCATCAGACAGGGCGAATTAGGCAGGAAATCCAGATGATAAATCAGGTTGAAGAATTCTTTGCCCAGTTCAGCGACCTGTGTTCCCTTACCATTACCCAAGGCTACGGCATCGGCCACCCGATGACAAAGGGTCTCCCAGGTTTCCAGCGGTTGTCCGGCATCATCTTTCAGATAGTAGCGTCTAGCCAAAACGGTCTCGGCCGTAGCGGTCATCTCCTGTTTGGTGTGGTCAGGGGTCATATCGTGCCTCTTTTTATCGTCTGATAAATCAATAAATCTGAAAAATTTCTCCTGAAATCTCCAAAACACCCCGCGTCCAAGGCCGGAAAATCTCTCCCAACAAAAACATCCCCATTAATGGGACGCATAAGATATATACACCACCCTTGTGGCATTACTCAAGGAGATTCTACAACATATTGTGCCAGAGGCTTAAAGTGAGTTCAACAACTCCTTAATATTCAGGAAAAAAATCACAAACAAATAAGAAGATTTTTTTCTCTCCTCATACTCTCTCGCCTCAATGAGATTGTACAATGAAAAACTACGCCAAAAAAACATTGCCGTCGCCCCGGCATCCATAATTTCCTGATAGATTTTATGGTATGACTGATGTATTTTTAAAAAATGAAGAACTATTTTATCATCGAGGGAACCATCGCAGATGTAGTCAAAGGGCAATTCTTCAAAGGAGGGTTTGAAGTCAGCCACGGCAGAATTAGCCGAATCTACACAAAAGCCGATGTTCCCGAGCGATTTATCCTCCCTGGCTTGATTGACGCCCACATCCATATCGAAAGTTCGATGCTGGTTCCTGCGGAATTTGCACGACTGGCCGTAGTACATGGCACGGTAGCAACAGTGTCGGATCCCCATGAAATTGCCAACGTTCTGGGACTGGACGGCATTGATTTCATGATCAGAAACAGCCAGAAAGTTCCCTTAAAATTCTTTTTCGGGGCACCAAGCTGCGTACCGGCTACATCATTTGAGTCATCAGGTGCCCACCTTGGACCCGAGGAGATTACCACTCTTCTGGGAAGAGAGGACATCAAATACCTCTCCGAAATGATGAATTTCCCCGGAGTGATGAATAATGACCAAGAAGTAATGGCGAAAATAGATATCGCCCAAAAACAGCAGAAGCCCATAGACGGCCACGCGCCGGGTCTTACCGGAGAGCAGCTCAGAAAATACATTGCAGCCGGCATCACGACCGATCACGAATGTTTTACCTTGGAAGAAGCGCGCGAAAAAATTGCCTATGGCATGAAGGTGCAGATCAGGGAAGGAAGTGCCGCCAAAAATTTCGACACCCTCATTCCCTTAATTGAAAAAAACAGTAAAGACCTCATGTTCTGTTCGGATGACAAACATCCCGATGAGCTGCTGGAAGGACATATCAACCTGATGATCAGAAGAGCAATTCAGTCAGGATATGATCCTCTTCAGATCTTGAGAGTGTGCACACTAAATCCGGCACGTCATTACCAACTTGACGTTGGACTTTTACAACAAGGAGATCCTGCCGATTTCATTATCGTAGATAATTTCAACGACTTTAACATCTCAGCAACCTATATCAACGGGCAGGCAGTGGCCCGTAACGGTCATTGCCTTTTCTCCACCGAAAAAGGAACCACACCAAATATATTCAAAGCATCACCCATATCCGCGGATGATATCAAAGTTCCGGCCTTAGCAGCCACGGTCAGGATCATCAGGGCAATTGACGGCCAACTGATTACCAAACAGGAGACAGGGCCAGCGAAGATTAAAAATAATCTAGTGGTAAGCGACACCGAGAGAGATGTTTTAAAAATAGTGGTCATAAACAGGTACCAGGACGTGCCCCCATCCGTGGCCTTTGTCCGGGGATTTGGCCTGAAAAAAGGGGCATTGGCCTCAACCGTGGCCCACGACAGCCATAATATCATAGCGGTGGGAACATCAGAGAAAGAGATCGTCAATGCCGTCAATCTGCTGATTGAGTCCAAGGGTGGAATCGTGGCAGTTAACGGAGAGGAACAATTACATCTGCCACTGCCCGTTGCCGGTATCATGACCCATCAAGACGGGCAGGAAGTAGCGAGCATATACCGGCAGCTTAATGCAGCCGCCAAAGAGTTGGGAAGTCCTTTACATGCCCCCTTCATGACACTCTCATTCATGGCGCTGCTGGTTATTCCAGAACTCAAATTAAGCGACAAGGGGCTGTTTGACGGAACTCAATTTCACTTCACATCTTTATTCAATTCTCACACTCCACTCACAGCCTGAAAAGGATCAGCAACTCTTAAAGAGCTTTCACCGGATTACACTGGACAATAAAAAAACCCGCTCTCCTTTTCAGGGGTGCGGGTTATTGTTCCTCTTGAGACTGCCTGGGGTTTTGAAATGGTGGGCGAGGCGGGATTCGAACCCGCGACCTTCGGCTTCGGAGGCCGACACTCTATCCAGCTGAGCTACCCGCCCACATTACATAACTTTCCCAGAAAACAGTACATTAGCTTTAAACTATTTTCCAGACTCATGCATTATCTTTTTCTATAAAAAACACACCTTCTAACCGGGAGGAGGTAACAACGAGGAAAAATACTTTGTTTTTACTTTTGTCTTGATTAGGATCACCCTTTAAAAAGAGAATTCCGTCTCATTCCTGCAACCGTCAATCTTTCAGGAGGGCACACTATGGACGCAGCACACATTCCGGCTCAATATCTGCAACTGGCAAAAGATTGGCTTCTCAACAACGGCATTGGGCTGCTCATGGCTATTGCCATCTTCGTCTTTGGCCGCTGGCTGGCCCGATGGTTTGCAACACTGGGACAAAAGGCCCTTCTCAAGGGTGGAATGGAATATACCCTGGCCCAGTTTTTAAACAAACTCATCTACTATGCCCTGCTGACGACCGTTATTATCGCTGCCGCCGATCAACTTGGCATTCAAACGACCTCTTTCATCGCCATCCTTGGTGCAGCCGGCCTGGCAATTGCCTTGGCGCTCAAAGACTCACTTGCCAATTTTGCCTCTGGCCTGATGCTGATCCTGTTCAGACCGTTTAAGGTGGGAGACGTTATCACCGCTGGCGGGGTCACCGGCACGGTACGGGATATTGATATCTTCAGCACCATCATTCTCACAGGGGATAATCAAAAGATCATCGTTCCCAACAGCAGTATTACCTCCGGCATCATCACCAACATTAATGCCGAGTCAACACGCCGAATCGACCTGACGGTCGGAATTGGCTATCAGGATGACAGCAATCAGGCAAAAAAGGTCCTCATGGAACTTCTGCAGGCAGATAAACGCATCATGACTGATCCAGCGCCCCAAATTGCCATCGCGGAACTTGCGGAATCCAGCATCCAGATCGTTGTCCGTCCCTGGGTGCAAACCTCAGACTACTGGGATGTCCGCTTTGACCTGACCGAAAAAATCAAGCTCAGCTTTGACGAAAAAGGTATTTCTTTTCCTTATCCCCAGCGAGATGTCCATATACATCAAACAAATCGGCAGGACAGCACAGAGCGCTGAACGGATTCACTCAGGAACCTAACTCACAAGAAGCAGCAGTTAGTGACTGCCGGGTACGACGTCCTGTCACTTGTCAAGATTCAGCATTTCCAGATATTCTTCCCACTCCAGAGGAAGCATGTTCTTTTTCTGGTTATTGCAGCTTTTACAGGAAGGAACCAGATTATCTCTGGTGCTGCGCCCACCACGGGTCAGCGGAACCAGATGGTCCATGGTCAGCTCCTTGTAAGGAACTGTCTGCCCACAATAATAACACTTTCCTGAGGCAGTCTTCTGCTGCCACCAGCGGCTCTTGCGCATTTCCCTGGCCTTGGCCCGTTCCGTACGGATCTGGGCCTCATCCATCCCATCAAAACCGAAGAAATCCTTCACCCTGTCACCAACTCACCCAAAAGAATCTTGCGCACCGCCCCGACCAGGTATAGAGAGCCGGCTACCACAATCAGGTCACCGGCCGCAGCCAAGGCCTCGGCCCGCAACAGGGCCTGATCGACCTGCGGGATACACTCACAGAGTCCCTGCATCCCTGCATCAAGATGTTCCAGCAACTGCTCCGGATCGGCGGCTCGTTCCCCCTCCGGTCTGGTGAGCAGCAGAACCGCTGCCAAGTCAGCAATCAGCGGCAGGGTCTTCCGCAGATCCTTATCCAGCATAGCGCCCCAGACAACTATCAGTCTTTTATATTCATATTCATGACGCAGGGTGAGCACCAGACTCTCCACCCCGGCAGGATTGTGCGCCCCGTCCAGCAGATAACACACGTTTTTTTTATCCGTTCTCTGCCCCTGTTCACGCACGGCCCGACTTTTCCGGTCCAGACAGATATACTCCAGACGACCTGGCCACCGTACCGCCTCAAGAGCAGCCCGAATTGTCTCCGGAGAAAGCAAGAAACCATGTGGTCGCAACAGGGACAGCGTGGCCAAGGCAAGGGACGCATTGACAATCTGATAGCTGCCGCGCATGAAACAGTGCAATGAGTGCAGAGGCAGAAGTGACAGGCTTACGTTCTCCGGCAGCCACGACCAGAAGCGATCATGGCCCTGTTCGGCATGGAAATCCCGGCCATAAAGATAGAGAGGCGCGTTTCGCTCGCGACAGGTCCGACTCACAACCTCCAGTCCCTCGTCCGCCGCCATTCCAGAGACCACGGGCACAGAATCTTTGATTATTCCGGCCTTTTCCGCTGCCACCGCCGCCACAGTAGTGCCGAGATAGGCCTCATGGTCCATGGTCACATTGGTAATCACCGAGACCAGGGGTACAACCACATTGGTAGCATCCAGCCGACCACCAAGCCCGGTCTCGAGAATCACCAGATCAAGCCCTGATTCTGCAAACCAGAGCAGGGCAAGAGCAGTGGTAAACTCAAAATAGGTTATTTTTTCCGCACCAAGCACACCCTTGATCCGGGTTGCCAGTTCAGCGAATTTCTCCCTGCTGATAAATTCATCATTAATCCGGAAGCGCTCCCTGACCGAACTGAGATGGGGAGAGGTATAAAGGCCAACGCGATACCCAGCCCCAGCCAGGAGAGTCAAAAGAGTGACACTCACCGATCCCTTGCCGTTGGTACCGGCCACATGGACGTATCGCAACTGCTGCTCTGGATGGCCAACCCGGGCCAAAAACGAGCGCATGGAGTCAAGGCCAAGCTTGATCTTATGAAACTGCAAGTCTTCAAGATATGTTTGTGCTTCCTGGTAGTTCATCTCAATCAAAAGGATAAAGAGTTTTTCTCATGACATTTTCCCCACAAGACAGAAAGGCGCCGAGGAAAAAACAAATTTTGTTCTTTCTCGGCGCCTCGGCGTCTCTGCGGGATATCTGCCCTTAATCAGTCACAATCGTAAGTTTCGCATAGTCAAGATGCAGGGTTTTCAAGCCATGCCGCTCAAAGAGGACATCAACGGATCGACCACTGCCTATAGTCACCACCGCTCCTTGCCCAAAAAAAGGATGGCTGACACGAGTGCCTTTCGCCAGATCTTTTACGGAGACCTTGCTCCTGCTTTTTTTCAAAGGAGCAAGACCAGTATCCCTTGGGAAGGCTCCGCCTGAAAAATTCTGGGGATAAGGATTTGCAACAAAAGAGGACTGCCGCTCCTCCTGAATTCGCTCAAAGACCCCGCCCTTCAGCTCAGAAAGAAATGGCGACATTCCCACCCGCCGGAATTGCCGGTCCGGGGTCATCAGTTCCTTTGGATAACTCAGATAGAGATGTTTCTTGGCCCGGGTGGCAGCCACATAGAGCAGACGCCTTTCCTCTTCCCATTGTTCACCAAGTTCCGCCTTGGCATGGGGAAAGCGGCCATCCGCCAGACCAATGACAAAGACCGCCTCCCACTCCAACCCCTTGGCAGAATGGATAGTAGACAGGACCATCCGCTCTGCATCCTCTGCCCGGTGAGAGCTAGCTGATTCCGGAGGATCAAGGGTCGTATCATCGACAAAGGCCTGCAGGTCAGCGTATTCACTGATAATCCCCTGCAGCTGTTCAAGATCCTTCTGCCTTTTAGGATAATCGTCATGGTACAAGCGCTCAAAGACCGACTGATAATAAACCATGATCAATTCATACATGACTGCAGGCGACTCTTCCTGGAGCAGATCCTCAAAAAGATTGGCCAGACGGCGTAATCCCTCTTCCCAGGCCTTGCCCGCCGGAAACTCAGCAAGGAGCCGAAAAGGCTCAGGTGAATGGCCAATCTGGGCGGCTATCTTCTGGGCCGTCTTGGGACCCACCTTATCGAGATGGAGCAGCACCCGGTTCCAGGAGAGATTATCCTGAGGATTGGACAGGATGCGTAAAAAAGAAAGCACATCCTTCATGTGCGCCGATTCGGTCAGCTTCAGACCGCCCCGTTTCTCAAATTCCACCCCGCCGCTGGCCAACTCGATCTCCAGCTTATAAGAATGAAAGCCCGAACGGAACAGTACGGCGATATCTTGAAAACGGACACCGTCGGCCACCAGTTCGCTGATCTTGCCGGCTACAAATCTGGCCTCTTCCCGTTCATCATTCGCCGCAAAAAGCAGGGGTTTAGCCGTCCCTTCCAGACGGGTAAAAAGGGTCTTGGTATATTTTTCCGTGGCGTGACAGATAAGATCATTGGTCAAGGAAAGGATGGGCTGGGTGGAGCGATAATTTTCCTCCAGCTTGATGATGTGGGTATCAGGAAATAACTTGGGAAAGCGCATGATATTATAGAAATCCGCGCCGCGGAAAGAATAGATGGACTGGGAGTCATCGCCCACCACCATTACATTATCATGTCCGTGCGCAATAAGACGGACAATTTCCGCCTGCACCAGATTGGTATCCTGATACTCATCCACCATGACATGGGTATAACGGGAAGCAATGGCCTGGCGCGCCTCCGGGACCTCGGACATCAGTCGCTTCCAGTTGATAAGCAGATCATCATAGTCCATCAGGCCATGGGTAAACTTGAATTCCTGATAGTGTTTCTGCAACCTGAGCAGGTCTTCTGTATGTTCACTGAGATGGACGTACTGCTCAAAGACCAGGTCCTCAAGGGCTCTCGATTTATTGACTGCCCCGCTGATCATATTGATGATGACCCGTTTGGAGGGAAACTGCAGGTCACGACCAGTGAGGCCAAGGGATGACTTCAGGAGATTGATGATCCCTTCAGCATCGGAACGGTCAATGATGGTAAAGTTCGAACCGAAACCAAGATACGAGCCATAGCGCCTGAGCAGCATGTTGGCGGTTCCATGGAAGGTGCCGCCCACGACCCGGTTACAGGAATCATTGAGGAGTCTTCCGGCCCGCCATAACATCTCCTGCGCAGATTTCCGGGTAAAGGTCAGTAGAAGGATATTTTCCGGGGCCACCCCCTTTTCCAGAAGATGGGCCACCCGATAGACAAGAGTCCTGGTCTTGCCGCTGCCGGCACCGGCTATGACCAGAACCGGTCCTTCAGTCCTGATCACCGCCTCATACTGGGCAGGATTCAGATCATTGAGGTCTATGACTGAAGAGCCATGACTGTGTGAAATATTGGAGATAGGAGCTTGCATGGGGGCAGACTTTACCACAGCGGTGCTTCCACCGCAACGTCGGTTGACAAAGACACAACTCTGATTATAATAACACTCCATTTGAGACCCAGTGCCCAAGGCATCAGAGGCAACATCTCTGGTGGCTTTTCTTCAACACTTAACAACAAAAAACATTATGGATACCAAGACCATTGACGCCCTCTTTACCCCTGAGACCCTGCAACAGTTGTTCCCCAGAGAACGCTCCAATGATTTTTTTGACGCCCTGTTCGGTGATGCCAGCGAAGGGGCCTATGATATTGAACTTGCCTATAATGGCTGTGATGGCAAAAGTATCAGCCTGGAGTTGCGCCTGCATGAAAGACCTGGATGCTGCCTGGCCTGCAACCTGACGCAAGGACTACCCCAGGTCTTTACCAGGCACCCGGTAATCAATGTAGCGGGGTTGGTTGAGGCTATAAATACCATGCTGGCCGGACAGGCCAGCTGCCGGGAATGGTCACTGGGCCGCACCGAACAACGACGTAAAGAAATGCATATCATTCCTCTGATTATTCAACTGGACGAATAATCAGTTCATCTTCATCATTATTCAGCAGTAGTCAACAATTTGACAAACGAATAGTGACGGCTGGCAAAATCCATTCTACAGTTGCGAAAATGCAAAAAGCCGACTCTTAAAGAGTCGGCTTTTTGCATTCTTATTTTTTGACCCGGTGGAATCTAGACCAGACTCACCCTGGATCGGCCATTGGCCTTCGCATGATAGAGGATATCATCCACCCGTTCCATCCATACATCCAGAGTCTCGTCTTTTTCCCATTGGGCAAGACCGATGGAAATCCCAAGTTTGGTTTCGCTGTCAGCCCATATATCCAACTCGTCAATAGCCAGACATAATCTCTCAGCCAGAATCCGGGAACTTTTCTGATCAGTATCATCCATCACCAGCAGAAATTCATCTCCGCCTATCCTGACCAGGAGGTCCGTGGAACGTATCGCGTCAGCCATGACCGCTGCTACCTGCCGCAGGACCTGATCACCTCGTTGATGACCCAGGTTGTCATTAATTTGTTTAAAACGATCCAGATCCATGGAGGCCATAGTCAAAGGACGGCCAGATCGTCTGGCGCTGTCAATCTTGGATTTTATCTGCTCATCAAAGACCCGGCGATTAGCAAGACCAGTTAAGGCATCACGACGCGCACTCTCAAAAAGCTCTTCATACTCAAGAGCCCGACGTAGAGACTCACTCAGTACGACCAGAGACTCATTGATCATATCAATCTCTTCGGTTCTCAAAGCCCGTCCGCCCTTTAACACCAAAAGTAATCCGGCGTTATCAACCGCCTCCATTAACCACTTATGAGCATAGTGACCATCTTCGCTAACCGAACAGGAAACATTACAAGCCTCGTTCGCCATCAACTGCTCAGCGAAAGCAATCACGCTACGCCTCAGCGGCCCATGTCCAGAACAAAACAAGTGTTTTTTACTGCGAATTGTATTGTTGTATCCTATCAGTTCATGTTCCACATGGGGCATCAGCCAGACCGAGAATGCCTCGATCATGCCGGCAAGATCAAGAACAGCAGCTAAACGGATATGAAGTTTATTTATCAAATCCAGACGCTCACTCTGCCGCCTGAAATGCTCCAGCTCAATCATCACCTGATCGATCTCACCCCCTGGATTGCTGGTGAAAGTATCTGCGGCTGTCAACATTGAAGAGCTCATTATTATTTCCTTAAATAAATTATCAAAACAAGTTTGGACTTAAAAGTATATCGACCAACCGACAAAATAACTTTATCCATCTTTTGATAATTTTATTAAAGCAAGAACAATGCCAGACTCATATTAATCATTCCATCTATCTCCTGTTGCAATTAACCGACAAGAAGAGTAAAGGCAGTTCCAAGGGGGTAAAAAGTTCCCTCTCTTAACGTAAGATACCTGTTAAATGCCAGAGACAACGGTTAGTCAGAATTGACCAAAAAGCATCACTCATTCTTTAAGGATCTTGTCCAAGCCCCCATGAACATAGAACAAAAAATCGGGCAGCTCTTTCTCCTTGGATTCGAGGGAGACCGTATCGATGCGTCCCATCCCGTGGTAGCAGATATCAGCCGAAGAAACCTGGCTGGCGTTATTCTCTTTGACCGTTCCCTTGCGAAAAATCAGAGCCATAATAACATCAGATCAGCAGGGCAGGTCAAAGAGCTCACCACCGCGTTGCAGGGATTTGCCCATACCCCCCTCCTCGTCGGGATTGACCAGGAAGGCGGAAAAATCCGCAGACTCAAGCCGGAAAGGGGCTTTCCAGCAACGGCAAGTGCCGCTGATCTTGGTCAAAAAAATGACAGCACCCTGACAAGCATTCATGCCATGACCACTGCCGACACCCTGCAGGCCATGGGGATTAATTTTAATCTTGCACCAGTCGTTGATGTCAACACCTTTCCAGAAAATCCCGTGATAGGCAGACTTGAGCGCAGCTTTTCGTCATCTCCGGCTATGGTCAGTATCCACGCCAGTGAATGGATTAGGGCGCACAGCCAACGGGGCGTTCTCAGTTGTCTGAAACATTTTCCCGGCCATGGCAGTTCCCGGTGTGACTCCCATCTGGGATTCACTGATATTACAGAGACCTGGAGAGCAGAAGAGCTCCAGCCTTATAAAGATTTGATTGCAAGCGGTCTGGCCGATGCGATTATGACCGGACATCTTTTCCATAAAGACTTGGATCCCATCCATCCGGCCACGCTCTCACCCCGCATCATTGGCAGTCTCCTGCGCCAGGAACTGCAATTTACCGGGGCTGTCATCTCTGACGACCTGCAGATGAAGGCCATAACCGACCGATATGGTCTGGAGGAAGCCGCATGCCTGGCCCTTGCGGCCGGCGTAGACCTGCTTATAATAGGTAATAATATCGACTATGCCCCGAATATCCTGACACGGATCATTGCCGCTGTTCTGCAAGCACTGCATAGCGGGGTGCTCCTGGAAAAGCAGATACATGAGGCTTATGCACGAGTTCAAGAGTTGAAAATAAAAATCCTAAAGAATCAAACTTGCTAAGCCACTGAAAACAACTGTACAATTTTGCATAAAAGACAGGACAAGGAGTCAAAAGCAATGCCCAGAACACAAACTCACACCCCGCTCATGGGCTACCTGTTGTGGATTTTCGGTTTTATTGGCGCCCATCGTTTTTATTATGGCAAACCCATTTCCGGCACCATTTACTTTTTTACCCTGGGACTTTTTCTGATCGGCTGGCTGGTGGATCTTTTTCTTATTCCATCTATGAACAAAGAGGCCGATATCCGCTTCCATGAAGGGGATATCGACTACAACCTGGCTTGGATACTCCTCACCTTTCTGGGGCTGTTCGGTATCCATCGTTTCTATATGGGGAAATGGATTTCAGGTATCATCTACCTGTTAACTGGAGGGATTTTCGGACTGGGATATATCTATGATTTCTGGACACTCAACGATCAGATCAGTCTCTTAAACGGCAGTGACTACAACTGATCTCCCCTGCTTCTTCCAATCAAGAGCCCGACGCACAACTTGAGCCAAGGCCTGTAAAGTTAACGGTTTCAGAAAGTATTCTTCAACACCAGCCCGCTTCAGTAGATCCTCCGTGATCTGCTCCGGATAACCAGTATTAAGGATAAGCGGCATATCCGGCCTGATTTTTTTGATCTGTTCACACAGATCAACTCCACTCAGCAAGGGCATGGTAAGATCCGTAATCAACAAATCAAAATCAGACTCTGGTACCATAATAAGCAACAAAGCCTCCTGTGAGGAAGTCGTGCTTGTTACCCTGTACCCCAACCCCTGCAATATATTTGTTACAACATCAAGAACCTGTTCCTCATCGTCAACGACAAGAATATGCTCCTTACCACCAACGGGTGCAGGAACAGCCACCACATTCTTTACTGGACCGGGTACACAAGTAGCAACTGGCAAATAAACATTAATGGTGGTTCCCGCACCGACCTCACTTTGCACCTCCACCCTGCCACCATATCTACTGACTATGCCATGCACCATGGCCAGTCCCATCCCTGTGCCTCGGCTCTTGTCCTTCGTGGTATAATAAGGTTCAAAGATCCGGGGCAATACTGACGCCTCAATTCCGGTTCCGGTATCCGCCACACTTAAGACGACCCAACCCTGCCCATCCTGATCCACTTCTCCCTTGGCAAGACATACGGTCAAAATACCGACACGTCCCTCCATGGCATGAAAACTATTGGTGCACAGATTCATCAAAACCTGATGCAACTGGACAGGATCAATAAGGACCAGCCCACAGTTGATATCAAGTTCCTGGCGAATCTGGATGGTGCTCGGCAAAGCCACCTTTATCAGACTCATCACCTCCTTGACTATGGGATGGACATACAAAGCAACACTCTTCTGCTCCTGACTTTTTGAAAAAGTCAGAATCTGGTCGACCAACCCCTTGGCCCTTTTGGCGGCCATCAAAATTTCTCCGACAGAACTCTCCAGTTCACGATCCTCCTGCCCACGTTGGCGCATACGAAAACGTATAATCTCCGCCTGCCCGATAATCGGAGTCAAGACGTTATTAAAATCATGAGCAATACCACCGGCCAATGAACCGATTGCCTCCATTTTCTGCGAATGACGAACCTGTTTTTCCAGCTTTATCTTTTCAGTGACATCCCGCGAAATAGCCACCACACTCTTGACCTTACCAGCTACATCCTTGATCGGCGTAGCCACCAGTTCAAAGCAATTTTTATCCCCACCTTCCTGTCCAGATTCGACCTCCTCCAAACCAAACTCAATCTGTCCACTCATTAGACTCCGGCGGACAGCACAATCCAAACAGGCATCTTTTTTACCCAGCAAGAGTTGATGGCAACTCAGATTCTTCACATCCGTACTGGGTATACTGCCTTCATTCTTGGCCCTATTGGACCAGATAACTTTTAAATCACAATCAAGCAGGGCCACTGTCCCTGGAAATCCATCGAGGATGGCCTGCTTTTGCAACTCAATCTCTCCCAGATTTTCCTGGGCCTTTTTCAACTCTGAAATATCAGACAGAGTAACGATAAGCCCCAGAATACGGCCGTCTCTATCATGAACCGCTGCCTTGGTAAAGATCACAGAGCGCTCCTGACCATCCCGAGCTAAAACCCTTTCCTCTAAGGAGTCCCGGCCCCCCATGGCCAACAACTCTGCATCTTTACGTCGATATTCTTCTTCCAGGGCAGGGATCAAAAAATGATACACCCCCTGACTCAGAATCCTTTCACGCTCCACCCCCAGAAAATCAGTCAAGGCTCGATTAGCACCAAGATAATTCCCTTCGGCATCATTAATAAAAACAGGCACGGGAATGGCATCAAAAAGTTCTTGCTCAAAGACAAAACAATCCTCTGGCCTTACTGTTTTATCCCCCAACAAATCCTTAAAGAGAGAACTGTATTCTGTAGAGACCTTCTTTCCGACAAAAATTTTTTCACCAAATTGCGGTTTCGTTCCCATACTCCCTATCTCCTGTTCCTCTTGACTCTTACAGATCTCCTCGGTAAAGTCGTAAAAAAATAATTCCGACAATCTCAGCCACCAAGGAGCACAAACACACGATGCTGATTGATATTAAAAACACAAGCCACTGTGCTGCAAAAAAACCAGAGATAACCTATCCATGCGTCTGGCTGTACAAGGTGATTGGAGAGGATTTTACCTCTCTTACCAGGGCGATCACCACGGTATGTCCTGCTCAGGTCTCTATAACCCCATCAAAAACCAGCTCCAGCGGCAAATATTGCAGCCTGAATGTGGAAATCGAAGTTGCCGACGAGGCCTCCCGACTTGCCATTTACCAGAATTTGAAAAATCATCTTGCTGTCAAGATGGTACTCTAGAGCAGACAAATGGATACAACACAAACAAACAATCCCGGGTCACGCCTGCTTCCTGTCTTACGGGAAGGAATTTGCGTGGTACAAATGGTTCTGTTTAAAGAACTGCGTTCCCTACTGATGAACAAACACCCCGGCCGAGACTCTCTCTCGATTTCCATGCTCACCGGCGCTATCACCAATGAGCTCTTTGGCACCCTGAACATGGAAGAGCAATTCCAGGATTTCCGCAGGACAAACCGGGCAGATATTGAACAGGAGCTGCTCAGCCTGGCCCAAGAACTTCCAACCCTGCGCGCACCACTCACCGATGCACTCCGGGTACAGACCCTCTGTGACCATATGGAAGATAAAGATAGCGCACAACTCCTCAAACATGCCACCGAAATTGGCCTGCTGATTCAAGAACGGGAGATACCGCTTCCTTCCACCTTTATGACTATGGCACGTAGCCTTGGCGATGCCCATCAGCTGATTATCGCTCCCGCGGAGATAAATCAGGAGGAAGACCAAGGGCTTGTCCAGTAACAAAAGACAAACAACTGCTCCCGTTATGAACGGAAAAACAAAAAAACTTTCAACTACATCTCGATGCCACTGTTCGTAAAGATACTTTTACAAAATATCTTTACATTACACAGTAAAATGCCCTTTACGCTCCTTATTGAAAATGAAGCGTAAAGGGCATTTTTTCTTTACTTCCCGCCTGTGCGCTTATTTCACTCCATGCCCACGTAAAAAAGTACTATATTTTTTATCTGTACCCTGGATATGTTTGACCAGCCAGTCTTTAAGAAAAGACATGAGTTCCATAGAAATCATGGCATCTCCGGACTTGAATTTTTTCTGAATATCCACAACCTGGGCCACCAGTTTCCGATGAAGCTCGACATGGGCCTTCTCTTCAGGATAGCCATACTTGGCAAACAGCTTTTCTTCGGTAGCAAAATGGGAGACCGTATAGTCAGCAAGCCGGTCAAGGATCGAACCCATAGTACTATTACTCCTTTTCAGTTTCATGGCCTTATGCAGTTCATTAATCAACCCCACCAGTTTTATATGCTGGTCATCAATCTGCTTAATATTCACACTCAGATTGTTATTCCAAGACATAAGATCTGGGATATTGGCAGAAGTGGAAGACGACGTGGAGGTGGCCACCGACCTTGACGTTGCTGTTACCACCTTGTCCATTCCACCACCCGCACCCGGAGTCGTGCTGAAATGGGCTACCAACGACCTTAGGGCCTCTGCGACATGAACCAGATCCTGGGCGTTTCTCTCCACATCCTGACCACTTCTGGAGAGGGCGCTGGAAACATTACTGACCTCTGAAATATCGCCAGCGATCTCACTAGCCACTGCGGAGCTCTGGGCCACATTTTCATTAACCTCACTGATCCCCTGAGCCGCCTGCAGGACACTTTCAGCAATTTCCGAGGTAGTGGCCGTCTGTTCTTCAACAGACTGGGCAATATCGGCCACAATCCCGTTCATCTGACTGATGACCTTGGTGATCTGCTCGATCTCACTAACCGTCTCGTTCGTAGATCCCTGAATAGATTCAATCCTGCTTTTAATCTCTCCAGTTGCCGCCGCTGTCTGCTTGGCCAGTTCCTTGATTTCATTGGCCACCACCGCAAACCCTTTACCAGCCTCTCCAGCCCGGGCCGCCTCAATGGTGGCATTCAAGGCCAGGAGATTAGTCTGATCCGATATCTCGGTAATGGCCTCTGTAACCTTGCTGATCTCCAGTGCAGCCCTTCCTAAAGCATCCACCTTTTCAGTGGAGCTTTGTGCCAGAATCACAGCACCGCTGGTAATCTCTTTGGCCTGCTCTGTTTTGGCGGCAATCTGATGAATGGTTGAGCTGATCTCCTCGGCCGCAGTGGCTACGATATTGACATTGGTTGCCGCTTCCTCACTGGCCGCAGCCACCGAGTTCATATTGGCACTCATCTCTTCAGTGGCAGCGGCCACCGAAGCGGACAACTCGGCAGAGTTGCTGGCCCCAGCCGACAAGCTACGAGAGGTTGAGGTAAGTTCCTGAGAGGACGAAGCAAGCACTGCAACTTCATCACCCAAGCCACTAACAATCTGCCGCCACTGCGCAACCGTGGTATTCAGGGTGTTGGCCAGGCCCCCAATCTCATCTTTCATACTTATCTCAAGGTGTCCCGTCAGATTCCCCTGGGCCAGATTTTCAGCAAAGAGCACCATCTTTTTTAGACTACCACTGATCACCCGGACCATATTAAAGCCGAAAACGACACCAATAACCAGCGCCAAGGCCGTCAGGATCAGGATAATCCGAATGGCATTACTGGCGCCTTGTTGAGCCTGTTCATTCAAAAGCGTCGTTTTCTTTGCCAGCTCTTCACCCATTTTCTGCAGAATCGCGGAGACCTCAACCAAGGCCTTTTCTGTTTTTTGACGAAAAACATCCCGCAGGGCAGGCACGGCCAACGCCTTGTTTTCCGCCTTGGCCAGGATCTTCTGCATCTCGGCCACTGAGTCATGGAGCAAGGCATGGGGGGCCTCAAGCTCTTTCAGCTGCGGGGCCAGCTCAGGAAACTTTTGTTCCGCCTCTTTGCGACCTTCACCATAGAGCCATTTTCCTAAATTACATTTATGATCATCTGTTTGCAGATCCAGGGTAGTCATGGAGGTATTCTCAAGGAATGTCGTAATTTTGCCCAGAAAACGGAGATGATCAATCTCCCGGTTGGCGAGTTCAGTATTCAACGCATTGACTGACAAGGCCTCATCCATGTGAGAGTTCAACTGAGACACCTTGAGCAACCCGACGCCACTAATCCCAACCATCAGCAGCAAAACAACACCCAAGGCCACACCAATTTTTATTCCAATCGACCAATTTTTCCAGTTCATACTCTCTCCCTGACACCCCATTCAATTAACCTACTATTTCCAATTCCCTTGTTCCTGCCACCTGCACAACCCCTCGCACGGAGTTACAAAGGAAAACAGCTTCTGCCTGCCGAAGATCATCAAGCGTCAAGACCTCTTCCCGTAGGGGTATTTGTGTATCCCTCAGCAAATGTTTTCTCATAATACCTGCCAGTAATCCACATTGCAAGGACGGGGTCACATAAACACCCTTCCGATAAAGGATAATATTTGAGATACACCCTTCAGTAAGTTCTGCCCGCTCATTCAAAAAACAGTAATCCAATAGTCCTTGGGCTAGGGCACGTTTAAACTCACGGTCATAGACTTCCCGTCTGGTGGTCTTATGAAAATACCAGGAAATGGACGAATCTGTGCGCACAGGGGAGAGAGCAATCCGCGGCAGATCAGCAGACCGCAAATCCGGATGGTGTGGAAGGCTACGAGCAACTGGCAGGGAACAGGGCAGAGAAGTAACTGTAACCACTCCCTCTTTGGCCAGGGTCAGACGAACACGCATGGGAACTCCGGAAAACAGACAGCTTTCTTGATGCAATTGCTGTTCAATCAGGGACAGATCACAACAAAAAAGAAAATAGTCAGCGGAGGCATGCAGCCGTTCCAAATGGTCGGCCAGGAGCCAATAGCCTGTTTCGGGTTCCCACAACAGGGTCTCGATGAGCTGAAAGGCGGGGGTAAAGCTGGTCAGAAACTTACCTTTAAGCAAACACTCCTGCCACTCCTGTTCAGGATCCGAGTCAGCAACAATCCCGGAACCGATACCCATCTCTCCTTGCGCACCACGCAGTGAGACGGTACGAATCGGCACGTTGAAAAGTGTTTCTCCCGAGGGTGCCAGATAGCCGATGGCCCCGGTATAAACACCGCGACGCTCGGGCTCCAGTTCATTTATGATTTCCATCGTGCGGATTTTGGGGGCACCAGTCACAGAGCCACAGGGGAAAAGGGCCTGAAAAAGTTGAAGAAGAGTGAGAGAGGCAAGGCGATTTTGCCCAGCTGCCGCAACAACAGTGGAAGTCATCTGGAGCAGCGTCTCATAACGTTCCACATCAAAGAGCGAACGAGTCTGGACCGGGCCATCTCCAAGATCATGCATCAATCGTCCTAAATCATTGCGCAGAAGGTCAACAATCATGACATTTTCACTGCGGTTTTTTTCGTCACTACTTAATTGACGTGCCTGTTCCAGATCCTCCTTAGGGAAGCGCCCTCTTTTCATGGTGCCTTTCATCGGGCGAACCTCAATGCTTTCTGCATCTTTTTTAAAAAAGAGTTCAGGGGAAAAAGAAAGCAGTTGCTGCTCTCCAAAACGGAGATAGGCTCCGTAAGCCACCGATTGATTTCGCCTGAGTGTTTTATAAAAAGCCTCCGGTGATCCGTCAAAATCGAAGAGCAACTTCAGGGTATAATTGACCTGATACGTGTCACCAGCCTTGATATATTCCTGAATAGCCTGAATGGCCTGAAGATAGGCATCATGGCTCTGACTGGGATGAATATCTTCCACCTGACAATCACGCACCAGAGAAGGCTCAGTGTAACAGGCACCAGGAACGGATGAAGCATGACCAACGTCCAAGGATTGTTCAATACTGCCTGCACGGGTCACCCCCCTCTGAGCCTCCGGTACCAGGCCTGGGAAATTTGTATTCCCAGTACGATGGTCAAAAAAGAAAGGCTCAGCAAAGACCCCAAGATCAGCCAAAAGAAGCGAGGTATCACCTGGTCGGCAGAGCAGTCCCCGTAAATTTTCTTCCAGGAGATAGCCAAATTCATAACTGAACCAGCCGGCCACATAATGACCAGCGGCCAGTGTCGACTCAATCTGGTCCAGAAACAACCGAAAGTCGTCACCACTGTGACATTGCAGATGGCTGACCGGATTTAAAAAAAGGGACGAGGTCCTATTCTCAGCGTCGGGTTTGACCGTATCGAGCCAAACAAATTGCTCCTTGTCGGCCAGAAACATGAGCAATTTATCTAGATTACCAGCAGAGAGAACATTCATGAGCCGCACATATCAATTTCATTCATATCTTGCATCAATATTTAAAATACTTTATAGTCGCAAATTGTTTTTATTAAGTTTAATTTCAGATATTATAGGTTACTTTAAAAAAGTAGAACTTTCGTTAAGCAGGATGGTTTGACGATTCAAAGAGTGTAAGAAGTTTTGCCATTGGTAATATAGTGGGTAATACACCTATATATTCCAAGAAAAAAACATCCTATATTTTTCAGTCTTGACGCATGTTTCTATCCCTCTTGCCGTCAGACACGCTCATCCACTATGACATCCATTATTCCATTTTCTATGATTTGCGCAACCATTTACGCGACTCAAAGGAGGCATTTATGTTAATAAAAGACTGGATGGCAACCACGATTCTTACTGTGGATGCCAACACCTCGGTCATGCGGGCCACCCGGACCATGAAAGAGAACAATCTCAGACGGCTGCCAGTCCTGTCCCATGGCAAACTCGCCGGCATCATCACCGACCGCGACCTGAAAGATGCATCACCATCCAGCAAGGCCGACATGGATATCCATGAGATGTACTACCTGCTCTCTGAGATGAAGGTCAAAGATGTCATGACCGGCAGCCCTATCTGCCTGAAAAAAGATGACACCCTGGAGAAGGCGGCCTTGGTCATGCTGCGCGAGAAAATATCAGGACTGCTGGTGGTGGACAACAACGATCAACTGGTAGGCCTGTTGTCGGAATCAGACGTTCTCCGAGGATTCATCCACGCCACTGGCATCCAGGACGGTGCCTATCAATTTGTCATTGACATGGCTGACACCGGAGGTTCCGTCTCCAAGCTGATTGACGTCCTGCGCCAGCACAACGCCCGTGTCCTCTCTATTCTCACCTCTTTTGACGATGCACCATCCGGCTTTAAACGAGTCTCGGTGCGCATCCTTCCCGAACAGGGTATCGATGCCCTTGCCAGCGAGATCACGGCAATGAGCGGATACAAAATCGTGAGCCAGAGTATCGACGACCTGAGCGATCTGCCCAAAAAATAATCAACAAGTTTATAAATAAACAGAAAACATTTTCTAATCTAAGCAATAAAGGAGAGTCGCTTCATGTCACGAAAAATGGTCACCATCGACGGTAATCAGGCCTGTACCCATGTTGCCTATGCCACCAGCGAAGTCATCACCATCTACCCCATCACCCCATCCACCCCGATGGCTGCTGAGGCAGATACCAAATCAGCCGCTCTGCAGGAGAACATCTGGAACTCCATCCCTGTAGTCACCCAGATGCAGTCTGAAGCAGGTGTTGCCGGTTCTCTGCATGGTTCTCTGGCCACAGGCGCCCTCTGCACCACCTTCACCGCATCTCAGGGCCTGTTGTTGATGATCCCCAACATGTACAAGATTGCAGGCGAGCTGACACCCACCGTCTTTCATGTGACCGCCCGTTCCATCGCCTGCCAGGGACTCTCTATCTTCGGCGACCATGGCGACATCAACGCTGTACGCCAGACCGGCTGGGGCCTGCTCGCCTCCCAGAACGTCCAGGAATGTATGGATATGGCCCTGATTGTCACCCAGGCCTCCCTGGCCTCCCGGATTCCTTTTGTCCATTTCTTTGACGGCTTCCGTACCTCCCATGAGATCCAGAAAATTGAAGAGCTGACCCGTGAAGATATGACTGCCATGATCGATGAAGATCTGATCGTTGCCCATCGTCAGCGCGCCCTCAGCCCTGACCGCCCCACCATCCGCGGGACCGCCCAGAATCCTGACGTTTATTTTACCGGCCGCGAGACCGTCAATAAATATTACAATGCCCTGCCCGGCATCGTCCAGGAGACGATGGACAAGTTCGCCACCATCACCGGACGCCAGTATCACCTCTTTGATTATTATGGAGATCCCGATGCCGAAGATGTCATCGTAATGATGGCCTCCGGTTGCGAGACCGTAGCAGCCACCATTGATTACCTGATGGCCCAGGACAAGAGAGTGGGTATGGTCATTGTCCGCTTGTATCGTCCTTTTGACTGCAAGGCCATGGTCAACGCCCTGCCTCCTACGGTTGAGCGCATCACGGTCATGGACCGCACCAAGGAGCCAGGCAGCGCCGGCGAGCCACTCTACCTTGATGTCCGCGCCGCAGTCGGCGAGGCCACCGAGAGCAATATCGCCGCCTACCAGCCCCTGGTCCTCTCCGGCCGCTATGGTCTTGGCTCCGCCGAATTCACCCCGGCCATGGCTAAGGCGATTTTTGACAACATGGCCTCCATGGCCCCCAAAAACCACTTCTGCGTCGGACCCAATGATGATGTAACCCACTCCAGTCTCGATTATGACAAGAGCTTCAGCATCGAGGGCAAGGATGTCGTCCGCGCCCTGTTCTACGGTCTTGGTTCCGACGGCACTGTCGGCGCCAACAAGAACAGCATCAAGATCATCGGCACCGAAACCGACAACTCCGCTCAGGGTTATTTCGTTTACGACTCCAAAAAATCCGGATCAATCACCACCTCGCATCTCCGTTTTGGTAAGAATCCGATTGTGGCTCCCTATCTCATTAACAAGGCCAATTTCATCGCCTGCCACAATTCCAACTTTCTCGACCAATATGACATGCTCCGCAACCTGGAAGAAGGTGGCACCTTTCTCCTGACCACTCATTTCAACGCCAAGCAGATCTGGGCTCAGCTGCCAAACCAGGTACAAAAAGCCCTGATCCAGAAAAAGGCCAAATTCTACATCATCGACGCCATAGCCCTCGGCCAGGCGTTGGGACTTGGCGCCCGCATCAACATGATCATGCAGACCGCCTTCTTCCTGATTTCAGGCATCCTCTCCAAGGAAGATGCAATTGCCGCCATCAAAAACGCCATCAAAAAGACCTATGGCAAGAAAGGTGACAAGGTCGTGGAGATGAACTACAGCGCTGTCGATGCCGCCGTCAAGAACATTGTTGAGGTGAAACTGGGCAAATCTACCAGCGGTCATGACATGCCGCCGACTGTCCCTGAAAACGCACCTGACTTTGTCAAGGAAGTCACCGCCACTATGATTGAAGGTAGAGGCGATGAAGTCAAGGTCTCGCAGATGCCCGATGATGGTACCTGGCCCACCGGAACCACCCAGTACGAAAAACGGAATATCGGCGTACAAGTTGCTGAATGGATACCTGAGAACTGTATCCAGTGCGGCCGTTGTTCTTTGGTCTGCCCTCATGCAGCCATACGACTGAAAGTCGTTCCCGAGCTGAAAAAAGCACCAAAGGCATTTAAATCTGCAGATGGTGTCGGCGCCCAATTCAAAGGTCAGAAATTTGTAGTCCAAGTCTTCACCGAAGACTGCTGTGCCTGCACCCAGTGCGTTGCTGTCTGCCCGGCCAAGACCAAGGCCCTGCAGATGGTCCCCAATACCGAGATGATCCGCACAACCGAGGCCAAAAATGTGGAGTATTTCCTCAACCTGCCCGAGGTCAACCCCGCCGACATTGATCCCTCCACCATCAAGGGCAGTCAACTCTGTCGGCCGCTCTTTGAGTTTTCCGGCGCCTGTGCCGGATGCGGCGAGACCCCTTACATTAAGCTGGTAACCCAGATGTTCGGCGACCGGATGCTGGTTGCCAATGCCACCGGCTGTTCCTCCATCTATGGCGGCAACCTGCCCACCACCCCATACTGCAAACGTGCAGACGGACGCGGACCTGCTTGGGCCAACTCGCTGTTTGAGGACAATGCAGAGTTTGGTCTTGGTATGCGTGCCTCCGTGAACAAGCTTGGCGCCCAGGCCGTCGAGCTCATGAATCAGGCCGTTGCCGCCAAACTGATCACCAAGAAGATGGCCGATGAGATCCTCGGTGCCGATCAGAAATCTCAGACCGCCATTGAGCAACAACGGGAGCGTGTGGCCCAGCTGAAGAGTAAACTGGCAGGCAGCAAAGATGTTATTGCTAAACGCCTCCTGCCCGTGGCTGACTACCTGGTGAAAAAATCTGTCTGGATCTTCGGCGGTGACGGCTGGGCCTATGATATCGGCTACGGCGGTCTCGATCACGTCCTTGCCTCCGGCGAAAATGTGAACGTCATGATCCTTGATACCGAGGTGTACTCCAACACCGGCGGACAGATGTCAAAATCCACCCCCCGTGCGGCGACCGCCCAGTTTGCGGCCAGCGGCAAGAAGATGCCGAAAAAGGATATCGGCATGATCTTCTCCACCTATGGTAATGTCTATATTGCCAAGGTGAGCATGGGCGCTAATCCCATTCAGGTTGCCAAGGCCATAGCCGAGGCCGAGGCTTATGACGGACCGTCACTCATCATCGCCTACGCCCACTGCATCAACCATGGCATCAACATGACCAAGGGCTTGGATCAGCAGAAGAAAGCGGTAGAATGCGGTCACTGGCCGTTGTACCGCTACAACCCTGAGTTGGAGATTGCAGGCAAGAATCCCTTGACCATCGACTCCAAGGAGCCCACCATCTCCTTTGAGGAATACGCTATGGCTGAAAACCGCTACCGTATGCTGAAGATGATGAATCCAGCTCATGCCCAAGAGCTCATGGACTTGTCTCAGAAGGATGTAACTAAATCTTGGAAATTCCTGGTAGCGCGGGCAGCGTCTCTTGAACCAGAAAAATAAAATCTTAGTAACTTTTTGAGCCTGTTCCGCAAGGAACAGGCTCAAAAACATCTACCCAAAACAAAAAGGGTGTTTCGAAAATAACTTTCCGAAACACCCTTTTTTATTATCAAATTCAACAAAAACTGTTCACAGAGGGATCACGACCAACCACCCTCCAGTAAAACACCTCTTAAAATTTCACCTGACCAATCTAATTTCAGTCCTAGCTTTTTCCTTCCATTGCTCGTTGTTGCTTGATCCTCTCATAGTCCTGAACTGACTCAAGAACGGATTCATCCTGCCGTTGTTTAATCTCCCCTACCTTGGCCTGGATCTTCTCCTCTCGTATTTTCAAGCCCTGGGCACCAAACAAGGTTGCAGCCAGATACTTGAAGGAGAAGAGCATAAGCTCGACATCATCTTCCTTAATCTTGGCAACTGTCTCATCATCAACAATAAAAGTGTCAAGGAATGAACTTTCAAAGACAAAAGTACGGAAATGGTCAAGATCGGTTGAGGCCATGAAGAACATGCGTTTGGCCTGCTCCGAGAGGGTGGCCTGATGCCCGAATGATTTACGGCGCATCACCAGACGCAGCCACTCCTTGTTCATCTCGTCGCGGACATCAACGCCCTGATCGGCACGCCATTCCCGAACGGTCCACTCTTTATCTTCTTCAAAGCCCTTGCAGTGTTCTTCTTTGACGATAAAGAAAAATTTTTCTTCATCGTTCTGATCACCATCCTTACTCTTGTTATCTCCACCCTCGTGAAAATCAGCCATCCCCACAGGATAATAGCGACAAGCAGAAGGACGATCGCTATAGACGGTGCACCCCTCCGGGGTCACAAAAGGACATTTCTGATCATCCTCTCGCAGCTTGATAGCCACACCAGGCATATCGGTCTGCTCAAGATAGACTGGGGTCGCATACTGATGCAGGAACTCATGGGCTGGCATATTCAGCCTTTTTGTCAGCTGTAGAATATCATAGGGAGTCAAAATGATCTTGATGCCACCGCAACAAGCTGTAAAGCATTTCACGCCGGGATGACAACGAAACTTGATTTTACTGTCCAAAGTCAGTTTCCGGGGAAGGATATTGGATGGATTTGTTGCTTTGCCAAAGAGGATATTCTCTTTGGCAGACATATTTTGTTCTGTCATATTATCACCTTATATCAAATAGTAATTACCGCACCACGCAAGAGCGGAGAAAGTTCCTCTATAGAACCTAGTATAGTAAACATATACTCTTTCACTGTCAAACCTATTTCATACCAGTTATTCCGATACACCCGATACCTCGTCAATAACTCTTGAATTTTCTCTTTCACAGGACATTACGGCCAAGACACCCTCATCTCATACCCCTTGCGGTTTATTATAAAAATCCTTATAGTCAATTTTAAAGAGATAATTCTTTTCACTAATATTAAAAAAATCCATCACTTTAATGACTATAGGTATATTCAATGAAGATTTTCACCCGACCCATCAATTATGCAAAGGTTCAAACTCTGATCTACCATCTACCGGATGGTCCAGCCTTATCGCTGAACATTGGCGGCATCGGTGAATTCCTCGATCTGGAACTGGATATTGGTCATGTCTGCGACACCTCAGAAATTGATGGCATTGTCCATTTTTTCCCCAAGGGAAACGCCTGAGCACCATTCCTTCAAGCCTTTTTCATGTTAAATCACTCCTTGATCAATCTCCTTTTCGATGGTCACATGCACACCAGATACTGCCATCATGCCACCGGCACCATGGAGGAGTACGTGCTGTCTGCAATCAAAAAGGGGTTTGACCATATTGTCTTTCTTGAACATATGGAAGGAACGGGTGTAAACTACTTTGAAACGACCTGGTTGACTGACAAGGATTTTGATGACTACTTTGAGGAGGGGGAAAAGCTCAAGGAGAAGTATAGCAACCGGCTGAATATCGGCCTCGGCGTAGAAGTTGGGTATAATGCCGCACAACGACAAGAACTTCAGGATCGGCTGTTAAGACGATCCTGGGATCAAATAGGAATTTCCTACCACTTTATGCCTGTTCTCGGTCAATCTTTTGACTTGAACTTGGTCAGCAGAAAGGCAAAAAACATCCTGGCCATTGCCGAAACAGGCTGTGGGAGTATTCTGAGTGACTATTTCGATACCCTCATAGAAGCAGCACGCGTCCTTCCCGGCACTGTACTCTGCCACATGGACGCCGCCCTCCGTTTTCAACCTGGACTTCAACTCATGCCAAGCCACTGGCAACAGATCGAGGAACTGCTGGACACCGTCAAGGAACAGGATATGGCTCTTGAGATAAATACCTCAGGATTTGCTATCCGCGGAACCCCTTTCCCGGCCCCAGCTATTATCCAGATGGCAATAAGCAGAAAAATCCCACTTGTTGCCGGATCAGATGCCCACAAACCTGAGGATGTGGGTAGATACTTTCACAAAATCCCTGAACTGCTGGACCATCTTTCAACGATCAGATAAACTCGGACATAGCCGCTTTCAATGATGCTGCATTAAAGGGCTTCTGAATAATTTTGTTCACTCCTGCGGACAGGGCAGCCTTGTTATCCTGAACCTCATTCTGGGTGGTAACCATAATCACCGGCAGCTCTGTGGCAGAATATTTTTTCCGTATCCCTTCCGTCAAACCTACCCCGGTAATCTCCGGCATATTCAGATCCGTCAGGACCATGGCAGGTTTCTCTTTGGCCAACCACTCAAGGGCCGATGCAGGAAACTCAAACAACACGGGATCATAGCCCAGTTCATGCAGGGTCGCCTTATAAATATTAAGGATCATCCGGGAATCATCCACAGCCACCACTTTCAGTTTAACCGACACCTCTTCAGTACCAACCAGTTTTCTGGCAAAATCATCCATGCCGGCATTCTTCAACAAGGTATGATAATGTTGAAGGATATCCTTATGGGCATGGGGCAGATAAATCATGGCCATTTCCTGAAAGTAAGGCTCATCGGCAAGACTCATAAATATTTTATCAACCTGACCATTAACAATGATTTTGGTGATATGATGGGCATCATCATCCTTCTCCATCAAGAGATTTTTAATGCCTGCCACCAGGATATCGGAATAATTCCGTTCTATGGCCCTGGCAGCCGCTATACAGACATGGTCCTCCTTGTCGGTCAGTCCGGCGGTCAAGGTATAGGCCCCTTTGCGCAAAGGCAGAAGGGCCAGTGACTCATAGGCTGCAAAACGCACATTAGCGCTCTTGGGGTCACGTCCCAGTAACTTTCTGATTGGCATGATTGCCGATTCATCTCCAATCTCACCCAAGACATTCAAGGTATGAATCTGAAAATCAGGATCTTCATGCAAGAGGTTCTCAATGAGATTAGGCACAGCCTTCGCCCCGATACGTACAATCTCTTGTTTCGCATAGGTCCGCATATGGGCATAATGGGAGCGCAGGGTTTCATTCAACTTCTCCAGCGACACCTGATCCTGTACATCAGCAAAGATGGAAAGAATCATGAAATCAAGTTCATTATCCGTCCCCATCCGCTCGGCCAGCCTGTGCATGGCAGTCGGTGTTCCCACCTGACCAAGAGCCTGGACGGCGGCAATAATCAACTCTCGATTAGCGGCATAGAGATAATCGGTAAGAAGATTAATGGCCTCAGGATCACCGATCAGACCAAGAGTCTCCAGGACAAGTTTTATCTCCGCCTCGTCCTGGGAACCGGCAACCAGCTCCATCAAAGCCTGAGTGGAATCATCGGAGCGAAGCTCACCCGCGATCTGAATCAGATACTGTTTCCCCTTGATCTTGGGATCTATAAGAAAGCCACTCAGCAGTTCTGGATAGGCCAGGAGTTGTGAGATCAGCGTCTCCTTGATAATCGGCAGCTCAGCAGCCAGCACGGCATGATCAGCAAGAAGATAGAGAAGTTGAGGAATACTGAACGGTACCTCACCACGGGTCAACTCATAAATCAAACGATTCTGAGTCTTCTTATCAACCTCACCCAGATGGGAAAGAACCAACTGCGTTTTCATGGCATCGCCGGTTTTTATATTATCCTGTATCTCTTCAATCATATGCTGGGGATTTAAATCCGTCATATCACATCCTGCCAAATATTATTGGTTAATAATGGATATCTTACAGTTACACAAAAACTGAAACGATACTGCCCGACAAACCATTTCATCGCGGAATTAAACTTCTCGTTAACAACCATGTAGAAAGGTGTATATATATCACAAGAAGATCAAACTTGTCCAGAAAAGCAGAATAAAACTATCCTCTAGCCTGTCTTTGGTTGAGGAAAGAAGCTTTCGGCGGCTTTAATCAAGGCGAGAAGAGATGATTTTCATCCATTCTCGCCCCTGCCACCGGATCTCACACATCATACACCAGAAGAAAACACCTTATTCGGGATACCAGTCGACCCCAATCCTTCGCACTACATTAAAACCACCACTCAAGACCTGACTATTTCGCAGACCAACACTGTCTAAAAAGCTCTGGATCTCAAAGGAACGGGTTCCGGCATCACAGAGGATAACCATGGTCTTATCAGCGGACAGCTCACGATATCTGGCCCGCACTTCATTATAGGGAATGGCCAGCCATCGTTCTGGCCCAAATTTCTCAACAAACGGCCCCGTTTCTTTCGGATGTCTGATATCGAGAGCAATCCAATCCGGTTGCGTACTGAAGTCATCCATCCACTGCAGAAAAGAAATCATGGGAATCTTTCGCAGACGGCCATCACAGATATTATCAGCCACATAGGCCACAGCATTGATCGAATCAATCGCCGCAGAGAAAGGCGGCGCATAGGCCATCTCCAATATCCCGAAATCGTCAATATTGGCCCCCATGCTGATATGGGCCGCAGCCGCATCAATGCGTGCCGAGATGCCATCACCCATGGGTCCAAACCCTTGCAGCCCCAATACCCGCCGCGTCCGCTTATCAAACACCATCTGAAAAACGACGATGGCCTCACCGGGAAAGAAATGAGCCCGATCAGAAGGAGCGGTCAGGGCCACATCCGCATCATACCCTTCAGCCAGGGCCACATCAAGACTCAAGCCGGTGGCACCGATACAGACATCAAAGGCCTTCATGATAAAACTGCCCACTGCCCCCTTGAAGACCGAGGGAATCCCTGCCATGTTATCGCCAACCACCCTCCCTTCCTTATTAGCAAGAGAACCAAGAGGTGCGTAGAATTTCTTCCCGGAAACCAGATGACGAACCTCGATGCAATCTCCGGCAGCATAGATAAAAGGATCCGAAGTCTGCATCCGCTCATTAACGACAATCGCACCCATGGGCGAAATCTGTAGCCCGGCATCTCGCGCCAGTTCTGAACGGGGACGGACGCCTGCAGCCATGATCACCAGATCAGCCTCAAGAGTGCGGGCAGAAGTGCGGACAGCTGTCACCCTGCCATCCTCTCCCACAATCTCGGCGGCCCCTTCGCCCAAATGGACCGCCACCCCTTTCTCACGCAGATGACTGGCCAGCATGGCTGCCATGGGAAAATCGACAATACGGGGCAGGAGCTGCGGCATAAACTCAACCAGGGTCGTCTCCACCCCCCACAAATCAGTCAAAGACTCTGCCATCTCAACGCCGATGGCGCCGCCACCAATGACCACAGCACGTGAGACCTTGCCGCCGGCAATTCTCTTCTTGATTTCAATGGCCTTATGCAGATTGCTGATGGTGAACACTCCATCAAGTTCCACACCAGGAATGGGCAGCACAAAAGGACGGCTGCCCGTTGCCAACATCAGTTTATCATAGGAGAGACCCTGTTTCTCCCCTGTCTCCACATGTTCAACATGAACAACCTTGTTCTTGCAGTCAATGGACAGGGCACGAGTACGGGTCAAGACATCCACCCCTTTGGCATCCTGGAAAAAGTTTTCGTTCCGCACCATATGAAAACTGGTCGAGCGCAACTCTGACTCATCAGACACGTCCCCTGAAACATAATAAGGAATGCCGCATCCGCCATAGGAGATAAGACTGTCCTCATCAATAATAGTCACCTGTGCGTTCTGCATCAAACGTTTAACCCGACACGCAGCCTTGGGGCCTGCTGCTACCCCTCCAATAATAACAATTTTTTCACCAACTTTTTCACTCATACTGTTTCTCCATTTTTCATACCTATTTAATAAAAAAAACCAATTATAAAAGCGGTTTCTACAGACTCTCCGGGACAGACAGAGCCGCAGAGATGTAGAGAAAAATTATATTCAAGATCCATTCACGAGCGTCAACAATCAAACTGCGGGCAAAATAATGGTAAAGGTTGTTCCCTCTCCCTCTTTGCTCTCAACCCCAATGCTTCCATGATGATGCTCGATAATATTGCGGCTTATGGCAAGACCAAGACCTGTGCCTCGATTTTTATCACTAAAAAAGGGTTTGAAGATCTGCTCTACCTTTTCAGCAGACATCCCCTTACCGTTATCACGAACAATAATTTTCACGACTCCTGTAGGTTGCTCCTGCACCACCCCTGGCTCCTGTATCACTTGGCTATCCATGGCTATCGATGAACCGGCAGCTTCTCCTTTAGTGGTCGAGACCTGCAACACCCCTTGGTCATCCATGGCCTGCAGGCCATTCACCAAGATGTTCAGTAAAGCCCGATAGAACATCTCCTGATCCAAAGCAATTGGAGCCAGAACAGGCTCAAGTTCTGCCCGTAACTCGATTTTTTTCTCGCGCGCACTGGGCTCAATAAACTGCAAGGCTTTGCGGACAACAGTATTGACATCAACCCTCGACAGCTTAGGTTCCTGAGGTCTGGCGAAATCAAGAAATTCCATGACAATATTATTCAGCCGTGTGGTCTCATCCACAATAATCCTGGCCAATTGCTCATTCCCCGGAGCCACCTTCTTAATTCTCTTTTCCAAAAGTTCAGCCGTGCTTCTGATAATACCTAAGGGACTTTTGATCTCATGGGACACAGTGGCCACCATAGTTCCCAAGTGGGCAAGCCGTTCTGACTGGTTCAATTTTTCTTCCAGACGAAGCCGTTCCGTGGCCCGAATTTCCATAAGCCGGTCACCCCGACTGACAATGGTGCGAAGGACAATAAACAATACTGCCATAATAATGCTGGAAACCAGAATAATCCGCCCCTGCAATTCGATTATGGCACCATATTCCTTGGAAAGGTCCTGTGTAATCTCTATAACCCCCATGATCTGCGGGCTGGCAGCCCCGCTGTTACTGACCTGACGAAAGGGGATATAGGTCTTGAGCTGACACTGGACCGATGGCGCCCCAGGCATCAGGCTCCAAAGGGAGCCACTGAAGACAATCTGAGAGATGGGATTATTTTTCAAGGCTTTCTGATATTCGACACCTCCCACATCTTTCTTGCCGACAAGCTCCGGACGGGTCGAATAGGAAATGATATTGATACTGGAGTCATAGATAGTAACTGATTCCGTTTTAAGCCCCTGAGTAGCATTTTTAACGATACGATCCAGCATCTCAAACTGATCCGGATGACTGAGGGCAATTTTACCAAAACGAACTACCGTCGGCAGGACAAAGCTACGAAAAACCTGTTGATTCAGATTTTCTGCCAGCAGGAGTGAATACTCCTCACTCTGTTCCAGCATAATCTTGCGGGCATGATTAGAGATAACCCAGGAGAGGATCAAGGTAAAGACAAGAATAACCCCCAAACTGGTGAAAGAAAAATATTTAACCAGCTGGAAGGGACGCAATCCAGCCTGTATTTCCTCCCTCCGCATTTTTTTTTCAACTGGCGGCAAGACCATCTCCCCTTGCGAGTTTTCTTGATCAGCCATGATGTTTCCACCATCAATCATTACAAACCCCACAACGCCTGCAAACTCGGGTGTCACAGGCTATGGTGGATTTTTCCGCAAAGGCCTTCAGGTATTCATCCCATAGATATTGCTGTTTAATCCCGTGATCAACGATGCTCCAAGGTAAAGGTTCATCACAGCCATATCCACGTATGGCAAACTGTTCAGCCTGCAGATGGTTCTTGCGCATTGCCCGTTTCCAGGAGAGCCCCTCGGCTGCCATATCAAACAAAACCGGGGCCAACCTGCGATCCCCCCGCGCCAGTACCGCCTGAAAGAGAACATTTTCCGGCTTGTCAGAAGTCATACGAACATTGGCCTCTTTTTTTAGTCCACTTTGTAAAAATTTGATTTTTTCTTTCAGTGACCGGACAGCATCTGCCCCATCACGTGTTTCTCCGGGGGCCAGTCGTTCACTCACCCCAAAGGGATGAAACTGAAACGGAGTACATGGCTTGGGGGTGAAGCTGTTGACGGACAGGGTAATTTCACAAAGCCGCCCCCGCTCCCGCCCTATGGGCTGGATTCGCTCCTTGATCCTGCGAATAAGCTCCAGCATTTCCTCGAGATCTTCCAGCGTCTCCGTGGGCAGGCCAATCATCAGATACATCTTCAATTTATACAGACCAGCACGGGCCAGAGATTCCGCCGCCGCCAGCAGGTCGTCAGCGGTCAAACCCTTATTGATCACCCGACGCAAACGCTCTGAAGCCCCATCGGGCGCAATGGCCACACTCTTGAGCTGGCTTTTTTCAAGAAGACTCAACAAAGGCCCGGATATTCTGTCAGCACGGAGAGACGAGAATGCGAGTGAACAACCACTTTCAAGAAGGTAGCGGGAGAGGATGGTCAATGAATCATGATCAGCCATCTCCATCCCCAACAGGCCAATCCGATTTACCGCATCGGGACGCTCGGCCAGACCACTCAGTACGGCATCGACATCCCACAGTCGAGGCGGCCGATAGATGAAACCGGCAGCACAGAATCGACACCCCCTTGAACATCCCCGGCCAAGCTCGGTGAGATAGAGATCAGAAAACTCAGCATTCGGCGTTAGAAGCTGAGAATGGGCCGCCTGGTCACAGGTTTGGGTAGTCACCTTTTGAATACGCTGCGGCAAGCCAGGGGCAGGAGTATGTCCGGCAAATGAACCGTCCTGAGTATATTGCGGGGCGTAGAGGGCTGGAGCATAGCAGCCGGGAAAACCAAGGCTGATCTCTTTTAACAGGTCAGCACGTCTTTCCTTTTTCATATGTACAGCGAGGAAAGAGACCAGGGAAGCCAGCACTGGCTCTGCCTCGCCAAGGACAAAAAGGTCCACAAAGGGGGCCAGAGGTTCGGGATTCATAAAGGTGGCGACACCTCCACAAACAACCAGTGGTTGTGAAGCACAGACTTTTTCGTCCCGATTTTCAGCAAAAGGTGGGAGAGATCCGGCAAGAAGAAGCCGGACAAGGTTCAGATAATCATGTTCAAAACTGATGGAGAAAAAAACCAGGGGGAAGTTATCCAGAGTACGGCCAGACTCCAATGAGAGCAGAGGCTCATCTGTTCCGGAAAAGAAAAAACGTTCGCAGACAATCCCTTCTATTTCCCCAAGCAGCGCATAGACCAGCTGAAATCCAAGGCTGGACATGCCAACGGAATAGGAATTGGGGTAAATCAGGGCAATCGGCAACTGCCCTGTCCATTTCTTTAAATAGCTCCCTCTTTCCAGATCAAGTAGTGAGCGACGATCCATATCACGGAACAGGGTACAGACTGCCGGGAGCAGGGGAAATAGCGAATTTCCTGCAACCTGTTACCTCTCTCCTGTCAGTTGTCTCCTGCAGTCGTCCTGTCACCTGTCTCCTCAATTTGCCTTTTTCCGAAGATACGTTGGCGTCTCCAGATAATCCTCATTCCAGGGCCGGGATTCCTTTTGACTGCGCCCCACCTCTTTACGGGACGAGGAGACACCGAGGTTGTCAAAACCTTCAAAATTAGATTGCAGCAGAGGAGTGACAAAGGTTGGCCGCGGATTGGCTGGAGCCGGTGCAACAGGGGTCTCCTGCGTGGCTGAAATTTTCACTGTCTTACGTGGTTCATCCATCAGAGTGATCGGCTCATTTTTCTTGACCACATTGCCTATTCCCGTCGCGATCACTGTAACACGCAATTCATCACCAAGGGTTTCATCGTACAATACTCCCAGAACAACCTTGGCATCCTCATCCACCTTACTTTGAATGAGAGCCGATACCTCCATATATTCAGCCAGAGTCAAACTCTCTTGTGTTGCAGAGACATTGATAATTAAGCCGCGGGCACCATCTATCCCCACATCTTCAAGGAGTTGATTGTCAATGGCCCGTTTGGCCGCCTCGGTTGCCCTGTTTTCGCCAACGGCAGCGCCTGATCCCATGATGGCAGGCCCCACTTCCCGCATGACTGTGCGCAGATCTGCAAAATCAGCATTAATCATTCCCGGCACATTGATCAGGTCTGTTATCCCCTTAACCGCCTGCAACAGAACAAGATCGGCCATGACGAGCATATCGGAAAGCCTGGTATTCTTCTGCATCAGTGAGAGAAGTCGATCATTGGGAACGGTAATGATCGTATCCGCATATTTTCGCAATTCTTCCCAACCTGCCTCGGCATTGTTCATCCGGGACTTACCTTCAAAATGAAAGGGTTTGGTTACCACTGCCACAGTGAGCGCACCCATTTCCTTACTCACTTTAGCCACAACCGGAGCGGCTCCTGTTCCGGTACCACCGCCAAGCCCGGCTGCGACAAAGACCATATCACTGCCCTTCAGGACCTTCTTGAGCTCCTCGAGAGACTCATGAGCGGCCTGGGCGCCGATATCAGGATCAGTGCCTGCACCCAACCCTTTGGTGATACTGGGCCCAATCTGCAGACAGATATCCGCCAGAGACTGATTCAGGGCCTGCTTATCCGTATTGGCCACAATAAACTCAACACCCTGCAGCTTATTGTTAACCATGGTGTTGATGGCATTCCCGCCGCCACCGCCGACACCAATAACCTTTACCACTGCAACCCCTTCTGTTTCCGCCATTCTAAACGGCATAATCTCACCCCTGAGTACGATTTGCCAAAGCCCCCTGCTTGCGGGCCGTTAATAACAATATCACCAGATAGAATATAGCACCTGCTGACACTCGCTTAAACAAAAATCATAAGAATCACATGATTTTTTTCATCAACATCTTCATACGTCCCAACATCGAAGAGTCACCGCTTATTCTCTGCACCCGATGCTTACGACCATACATGACCAGACCGACAGCAGTCGTGCAGCGCGGGGTATGAACCTCTTCAACACGCCCTCCGATCTTTACCGGATAACCAATCCGTACCGGCAGATCAAATATCTGCTCGGCAAGATCCACCAAATTGGCAAGCAAAGCTGTTCCGCCAGTAATCACTATCCCGCCGTGGATCTTATTTTTTTTCCCGGAGTGAATCAGTTCCTGGTTAACCATCTCCAGAATCTCCACTATACGGGCCTGTAAAATATCCACCAGGACCTTCTGGGTCACCTTGCGTGGTTCCCGATCACCTACGGTCGGCACATCAACTACATGATTCGGTTTAATCAATGAGGCGATGGCACTGCCGTAATCCTCCTTCAAGCGCTCAGCCTCCTGAAGTGGTGTCCGCAATCCCACCGACAGATCGTTGGTCAGATTATGTCCGCCAAGCCCGATCTCACAGGTGTGCCTGATAGTCCCGTCACAGAAGACTGCCAGATCCGTGGTGCCACCCCCGATATCAACAAGGGCCACCCCCAGCTCCATTTCATCGGCACTGAGGACGGCATAGGCTGAGGCAATAGATTCCAACACCATATCCAATACCTCCAGACCTGCCTTCCGACAACAGGTATAGAGATTATGCACGGCAGCCATATCAGCGGTCACAATGTGTACATTGGTCACGAGACGAACACCGGTCATCCCCAGAGGATTCTGGATTCCAGTATGATCATCCACCATATACTCTTGAGGCAGGACATGGATAATCTGCTGATTTTCTGAGATCTTCACGGTCTTGGCTGCCACAATCACATCTTCGACATCAGCCTCTTTGATTTCCCTGCCGTTAATGGCCAGAATTCCGGGACTGTTGAACCCTTTAATGTGATTTCCGGCAATCCCCACATAGACAGTATGCAATTCACATCCGGCTGCCTCTTCCGCCTGCTCCACGGCCTGCCGAATGGACTTTACAGTCGACTCGATATTGACCACAATCCCTTTTTTCAATCCCACTGAGGGCGCTGTACCGACACCGATGATATCCACCCCATCATCGAAGACCTCCCCGACGACGCAGCATATCTTCGTGGTTCCGATATCGAGCCCCGCCACGACCTCACCTGGCGCCCGTTTTTCAGAAGCCTGCTCCTCTTCGACCACTGGTTCTATGTCATTCATTTCATTTATTTCATTCATCAGTTTTCAACCCGATCCGCTGTGTGCCACCAGCACCTTATTCTCCAAATAATCCATACGGATATACGCAACATCTGCAATGGTCATCCCCTGCTCTGTTTCCTTATACAAAACCTCCAACACCCTTTTCAAACGACTGTATTTCGTTCTGATAGCACCTACACCAAAATAAATGGGAAAGGGATAGTCAGCGAGATAAATGGTCATCCCCGCATCACGGCCAACATGAATCTCAGAAAGATTCTGAAGCGGCAAATTAGGATTATTCTGTCTGACAAGTTTGAGCAAGGCCAATGCCTCACTGATCCTCTCCGACCGACTGCCATTACCACCCCCGCCATCCTTTGCCTCCAAGCCGGTTATAACCGGAAGATCCATATCCTGTCCCGGCTCAACCGGCGCAAAAACAACCCCGCTCTTATCAAGATAAAAAAACTGCCTGCCGCCGGGGCCATCCTGAGTAATCAAGGCTTCAGGTATGTATTCCTTAATAGATACCACAACAACATCGGGCCAGTCACGCGTAACCTCTGCCGCCGCTATCCATGGATGCGATCTGAGAATAGCTGCAATATGTTCCGGATTAAGCCTGACCAGACTGGCCTGATACCTGATGCCGGTAAGTTCGCGAATCATGGACGGAGAGGTCTTCCGACAACCGTTAATGCTAATATCCTGTATTTTGAAGATGTTCATGCCCGACACAGCATTCATCAACGGTGAATAAAGTAGAAAACCTAACGATACAAGTAAAGCCAAAAGACATACCGGTATCAACCCCCTCGGAGTCCTCCTTTGTGCCACAACAGGCATGCGCTTTAATTCCTTACGCCTGGCCGATCGCTTAAACAGCGATCGTATCCTGCTAACTATCCCGCCACGTTTCTGATGCTGGACTGCAGCCCTTGAAGTAAACACCGGTTGTTTCCCCTGGCCTGCAATACCACCACGAACATTTCTATTGTTCTTCTTAGGTAAGCGAAAAAGGGAACCTATCTTTCTCATAGGATTCAACACGTTTCTTAAGCCCTTCACGATACATCAATAACCATTCAGAGAAAATGAACTTCTGGTTCAAGCACAATTCCACTGTCCTCCTGAACCTTGGCCCGCACTTTTTCCATCAACTCCATGACATCGGCGGCCGTAGCCCCACCGCTATTCACCAGAAAATTAGCATGAACGGGGGACACCATAGCGCCGCCGACCCTGAGTCCCTTCAGACCACTGGCCTCTATAAGGCGGCCGGCGGCGTCTCCTTTCGGATTCTTAAAAAAAGATCCGGCATTGGGTTCTCCCTTGGGTTGTTTCATCCGGCGCTTTGCACGATACGACTGACAGAGCTTTCGTATCTGTTCCTGATCCGCCACCACGCAGTGTAATTCCACCCCTACCACCACCCGATCCTGTTCTGTACGATAATGGTCATGCCAGGTTCGATAGCCAAATTCGAGTTCTGCCCGTGGCAGAGTACAGACTTGACCAGATGCACTGACACAGGTGACGGAAACAAGAACCTCAGCCAGTTCACGCCCCCAGGCCCCGGCGTTCATGATCACCGCCCCCCCAATCGTCCCCGGAATTCCAGCCGCAAATTCGACTCCTGAAAGGCCCTGCTCCACGCACCAGTCAACAAGACGGGTAAGGCTGCATGCGGCTCCAACCTGGATAACACCTCCGCCATTCTCTACTCTATCTCTACGGCTAATAGAAGTAAATCCTTTGCCCAAAACAAGGACGACCCCATCAAATCCGCTATCACTCACCAAGAGGTTGGTTCCCCGACCAATGACACGCCATGAGATCTTCTGCTCCTGGAAAAACACAAGCAATCGTTGAAGCTCTGCAAGCTCCTCGACCGTAATCAAGGCTGCAGCAGGACCACCTATGGCAAAAGAGGTATAAGCGCTCAAAGGACAATCCCAAAGTACTGGGCTGCTTACCAGCGACACCAGCTCCTTCTTCAACTCACTCCCCATTGCCATTTATGTCTTCCTGAGCAGTTCCAGCAGGTCTTCCCCGGCCCGCACAATATTGCCGGCACCGAGGGTCAGCACCAGATCATCCTTAAGCAGAAGGGGCAACAACGCTTCGGCCAGCCCTTCCACTGCCGGAATTAATTGTGTGTGACGCTGCCCATGCTGCTTAATATCCAGCAACAAATTCTCACTGCTGACCCCGGGAATCGGCGTCTCACTGGCGGCGTAGATATCGGTCATCACCAGGAAATCAGCCTGATGAAAGGCCGTCAGAAAGTCCTTGTACAGGGCCTCGGTCCGGGTATAACGATGGGGCTGAAACAGGACCACGAGCCGTTTTCCCGGCCAGGCCTCTTTGACGGCAGACAAGGTTGCCCTGATCTCAGTGGGATGATGGCCATAATCATCAATGATCGTGATGTCCTGTGCTTCCCCTTTCAACTGCATCCGGCGCTGCACCCCCTCGAAGCTGCCGAGCGCCCCGGCAATAACTGCAAAAGGGATTTCCAGTTCAAGCCCCACACAGACCGCGGCCAAGGCATTATATACATTATGACGGCCCGGCAGAGAAAGGTGGATCTCACCCAGTTGAGTCTCACCTTTCTTGACCATAAAGCGTGTCCTTCCCCCTGCCGCTTCCAACTGCTCCGCATGCACATCCGCCTGGGCCGTGAGTCCATAGGTTATCATTCTCTTCCTGATCGCAGGCAGCAGATCGGCAATATTGGCATCATCGAGGCAAAGGATCACCGCACCATAAAAGGGTATTTTGTCGATGAATTCCATGAACACCGACTTGATATGGTCAATATCCCGATAATAATCGAGATGTTCCAGATCAATATTGGTGACCACCTCCAGCACGGGAGACAGCTTGAGAAAGGAGCCATCACTCTCATCGGCCTCAGCCACCAGGAATTCGCCTTCTCCGAGCTTGGCATTGCCACCCAGGCTGTCGACCTTGCCGCCGACAACAATAGTTGGATCAAGTCCGGCCCGGGTCAGCAGCCAGCTGACCATGGAGGTGGTAGAGGTTTTGCCGTGACTGCCGGCAATGGCAATTCCAAATTTCTTCAAACGCATCAGCTCGGCCAACATCTCCGCCCGCTGGATCACAGGGATACCCGCTTCATGGGCAGCCACTACCTCCGGATTAGTCACGGCAATGGCCGATGATGTCACGACCACATCGGCACCACTCACCCACTGGCCCTGATGACCAGCATAAATCATTCCGCCAAGAGAGGCCAGATTGGCAGTAATGGCAGAACTATAGAGATCAGAACCTGAGACCTTATATCCCAGGTTCAATAACAGTTCGGCAATACCGCTCATGCCGATGCCGCCGATTCCGACAAAATGAATATGTTTAGTTTTCTTATACATGATGTATTATCAGTTAGTTATCATTTCCAAACAAACATCGACTATCCTTTCCGCGGCATCAGGTCGTGCCATAGAGTGCATGGCCTCTGCCATCTCCTGCAGCCGTCCAGGACTGCTGACAAGAGCAGCCAGGGCCTCTGCCAGTTTCCTGCCCGACAGTTCCCGCTCCATTAAAACCACAGCCCCACCACTGTCAGCATAATAGCGACCATTCCTGTATTGATGGTCATCAGCGGCAAAGGGATAAGGAATCAGCAGGGCAGGTTTTCCAAGAACTGCCAACTCGGCAAGGGTAGTGGCACCAGCCCGTGAGACCAGCAAATCACTTTTGCCATAAATCTCTGCCATATCGGTAAAAAAAGCTGCCACAGTGGCCTTGACTCCGGCCTGCTCATAGGCCAACCGCACCATCTCCTGATCTGCCGCGCCTGTCTGATGAATAACCTCTATCCCTGGTGGCAGGATCTTGCCATATTTGGTCAACACATCCACCATCAGCTCATTGACCCGATGCGCTCCCAAACTGCCTCCCAGAATCAGAATCCTTACTTTATCACCGATTTTCCTGAGTGGTCGCTCTTCCTCCATCCCTGGAGCGAGCGACACGTGTCCATCTTTGGCCTGCAGTCGCTCTGCATCCATCTGTGGCACTTGGCCTTTCTTGGCCTGCGATTTCCCGGCCAGTTCCAGGATCTGACGACGCACAGGATTACCGGTCAGCACCGTCTTTCCTGCCGGGAAAAAATCCTCACTGCCCGGGAGTGAAAGACAGATTCTGGTGGCCAGGCCACCTAATTTTCTATTGGCTAACCCCGGCACAGAATTCTGTTCATGAATCACGGTTGGAACTCCCAGTATCCTTGCTGCAGCCACCACCGGTCCTGTCACATAGCCGCCGACACCCACCACCAGATGCGGGTGAAAACGGAGGATATGCCAGAGGGCCTCCACCAGGGAGAGCGGCAGTAGAACCAGGGCCTGAAGCAGAGCCAACGCCCCCTTTCCTTTTAATCCCTGGCAATGGATGGTCCTGGTAGTGAAACCATAGTGGGCAAGACTGCTCTTATCCATCTTGCGGCGCGTTCCCACAAAAAGTATCTCGGTACCTGGAAGACGGCGGCACATGGCCTCTGCCGTGGCAATGGCCGGGAAAAGATGGCCCCCGGTCCCACCACCGGTAAGCAGCAACCGTATGGGTTCCTGCCTCTTCCCCATCAGCTACCGCCATCCTGGCCTGCGACAGGCCCTGACTGATCAATCACCCTCTGCACTGCCTCCGCAAAGACCCTGCCCCGATGGCCATAATTCTCAAACATATCAAAACTGGCACAGGCAGGAGAAAGCAGCACCGTATCCCCAGCTCTGGCAATGGAGGCCGCCAGCAGCACCGCATCTTCCATTGAGCAGGCCTTTCGCAACTCCGTCACTCCTGCCAGGGCCTGGCCAATCAGCTCCGCGGCCTCCCCTATCAGAATCAGACAGCGCACTTTCCGACCAACACTCTCCTTCAGCAGGGTATAATCATCGCCCTTGTCACGGCCGCCGACAATAAGGATCACGTTACCCTTAAAATTTTCCAGGGCGCTGAGAACGGCTCCAGTATTGGTGGCCTTGGAGTCATCATAATAAGAGACCCCGGCAGCCTCCCCCACTAAGGCCATTCGATGAGCCGCCACCTGAAAGGCAGCAAGACCCTGCGCGATCACCTCCTGGCCACAACCAAAGCTACGGACGGCAAGGATGGCAGCAGCACTGTTCAATGCGCCTGTGGCAGTATCAAGCATGGAGCCCGTAAGATCATAACGCTCTTCGCGCCCTTGCCACAAAAGCATAACCCTATGATCTTCAATCCGCGCCTGACAATCCTGGCCATGCCCGAAAAGCAGTTGCCGCTGCCCGCCCCCGAGCCCCGATAGCATCTCTCGACAAGAGTGATCATCTCCGCTGAGAATTGCCGTGTCATTCTGTCCCTGACCGGAAAAGATCTTCATCTTGGCCGCAGCATAGCTCTCCATACTGCCGTGGCGGTCCAGATGATCCGGGGTCACATTAAGGAGGATCGCCACATCGGCCTTAAAGTCCCCGGCTGCCTCCAACTGAAAACTTGACAGTTCAAGAACCAGCACATCAACATCTTCAGGATTATTGAGATAATCAAAAAGCGATGTTCCGATATTGCCACCGACAAAAACCTTTTTCCCGGCCCCTTGCAGCAACTCGCCAATCAGGGCAGTGACAGTGGTCTTACCATTGGTACCGGTGATGGCAATTACCGGTTTGTTGATGAGCGGCGCAGCCACAGCCAATTCACCCAGCACCGGAATGTTAAGGGCTCGAAGTTGCAGCAGAATCTCCAGTTCCTGCCTGATTCCAGGACTGACCAGAATTTTATCAGCCTGTCTGAGAAAGGCTAGGCTATGACCTCCACATTCGTATTCCACTCCATATTCTGCCAGAAAGGCCAGATCTGCTGCCGGCAACAAATGTGCGGCCCTGGTATCAGAAACCAACACCTTCAGCCCCTGCGATGCCAGATAACGTACCGCGGCCCGGCCTGAGACTCCCAGCCCCATCACCGCGACGCAAGGCTTGGATGCTTCCGGGCGGGATGAAGAGGGAGCATGACTCCCGACTGCTTTGTTAACTTGCCTGGTCATCAACGCAGCTTCAAAGTCGCAACGGCAATAAGGCCCAGGATCACGGAAACAATCCAGAACCTGACCACCACCTTTGGTTCATGCCAGCCTTTTTTCTCAAAATGATGATGAAAAGGTGCCATCAGGAAGATCCGTTTGCCATTGGTCATCTTAAAATAGCCCACCTGCAAGATGACGGATAGCGCCTCCATAACAAAGATCCCTCCGACAATGGCCAACAGGATCTCTTGTTTGATAATGATAGCCACCGAACCCAAGGCACCTCCCAGGGCCAGTGATCCAACGTCACCCATGAAGATTTGGGCCGGATAGGCATTAAACCACAGAAACCCGAGTGAAGCCCCGACCATCGCCCCACAGAAAATCGCCAGTTCGCCTGCACCCGGTACAAAGGGAATTTGCAGATACTCCGCCAGCACGGTATGTCCGGCCAGATAAGAAAAGATCAGATAGACCGATCCGGAGATAACCGTTGGACCGGTGGCAAGACCATCAAGACCGTCGGTAAGATTTACCGCATTTGAAGCTCCGACAATGACCACTACCGCAAAGACGACATAAAACCAGCCCAAGTTGGGATGAATATTTTTAAAAAAAGGCACACTCAACTGCCCGTCAAATCCTGGATGCAGCAGCACAAAAAGGCCAACCACGGAAGCGCCACCAATCTGCAGAATCAGTTTTCCTCTGGCACTCAGCCCTTTGCTGTTTTTCTTGTGAACCTTTTTCAGATCATCAATTGCCCCGATCATACCGAAAAACAAGGTCACAAAGAGCAGCAGCCATACCAATGAACTATCCAGCCTGGCCCACAGCAGCGTCGAGCAGGTAATGGCAGAGAGAATCAGCACCCCACCCATAGTGGGCACTCCCTGCTTTGCCAGATGAGTTTCCGGCCCGTCATCCCGAACCACCTGTCCAATCTGGAAACGCCGCAGAGCCCTGATAAACATTGGTCCCAGGATAATCATCAGCAGAAAGGCCGTCACCGCTCCGCCAATGGAACGGACGGTGATATAGCGGAAGATATTAAAACCGCTGAAAGTCGTATGCAGTGGATAGAGAAGATGGTAGAGCATAACTTACGAGTTTTTAGGGTTAATTTTTAAACGACTCAAGCAGTTAAGCCTGCAGGGATTTAGCTGACAGCCAAAAATCTACAAACTCTCCTGCAACTGTTCTACCACCTCTTCAAGGCGCATCCCCCTTGAACCTTTGACCAATAGCCAGTCACCAGCCTGTAACTGACGCGCGCTCAGAAGCTCTTCAATCCAGGACACGACATCCTTCTTCTCCTGAAAAACCCTGATCCGCAGACTTTCCATGCCTGCCATTCTCGCCCCCGTGGCTGTCTCTGCCGCAAAACTACCAACCAGGGCCAGATAATCAATGAGCTGACCTGCCGCATACCCTCCCACTTCCCGATGGGCCTCCGCGCTGGTCGGTCCCAGTTCCAGCATATCTCCCAGAATGGCAACCCGCCTTCCATTACCTTGCTGAGCAAGGGTCGCAAGACCTGCCCGCATTGAGGCCGGATTGGCATTATACGTATCATTGAGAATATACAAACCTCCCATGCCTTTGACAATCTGCATTCGTTTATCAGTTGGCTGGAATACAGTAAGCCCTGCCCCGATCACTCCTATACCGAGACCTGCAGCATGGGCAATAGCCGCTGCAGCCACAGCATTGGAGATATTATGAACACCAGGAACATGCAAGGTCACAGAGATTGTCTCCAATGCAATATGAAGGACAAAGGTCTGGGCACTGCTTCCCTCACTCCCTAAGTCAGAAGCCCAGACCTGAGGTCTGTGACGCATTCCTTCTTCACCTGCTGCATACAAAACCTTTTTCTGAGAATACCTTTCAGCACAGTTCCGCACATGGGGATCATCCAGATTAATCACCAGGGTACTGTCTTGGCCGCTTCCGGCAAAGAGCTCTTCCTTAGCTCGTGCCACCCCTTCGATGGAGTGCAGCCCCTCGAGATGCGCGGCATGGACATTGACAATACAGGCAATATCAGGGTCAGCAATGCGGACAAGCCTGTCAATCTCACCTGGCCGGTTCATCCCCATCTCCAGAACAGCAGCTCTGTGGCCAGGATTCATTGGCAAGAGAGAAAGAGGTAACCCGATAA
This sequence comes from Desulfocapsaceae bacterium, assembly GCA_028697885.1. Taxonomy (GTDB): domain Bacteria; phylum Desulfobacterota; class Desulfobulbia; order Desulfobulbales; family Desulfocapsaceae; genus UBA2270. The sequence continues at coordinate 52,458 of JAQVER010000001.1, read as the reverse complement.
GATTATTAAAATTGCCCCTGGTCTTCAACACCTGATCAAAAGAGGCCTGAGTCCCTGGATTCAACCCCTGCCAATGCTGTTCAAAGATTGCGGCAGTCATCTCCTTGACCGTCGTCTTGCCACAACTACCGGTAATCCCCACCACCAACGGCCCACTGATCGCCTTCATCACCTGCCGCCGATATGCGGCCAGATCGCCCAAGGCCTGTAAAGTATCATCCACCAACAGACAGGGAATGGCAGGAAGCGCCTCTAAAGGAGTTTCCCGGCGAATCACAAGACATCCTGCACCGGCAGAGGCCACCTGCTGCAGAAAATCATGACCGTCAAACCTCTCTCCGGCCAAGGCCACAAAGATATCACCCGCTACCACTTTCCGGCTGTCGGTGACCACTGAGCCAAGATCAGTTATTCCTCTCCTCTCTCCGACCAGCTCACCGTGAGCAGCGAGACAAAGACTTTCAAGTCTCCAGCTGGTCAGTCCTTTCTTGGCCTCAAGACTGTCATCAAAGAAACGCGTACCCTCCGCCCCAAGTTGATATCGCTCATGTCCTTTTCCGGCAATAAGCACAATATCATCGACCGTTGCCGCTCCAATGGCCAGGGATATCGCCTGGGTACGATCATGAAGCACCAGAAATCCCTGTTCATCTCCGACCGAAGCCATAAGCCAGGAAGGTTCCCGTTTTTCCAGATCCGTCAAACGGACACCGGAGACAATCTGAGCCACTATCTCCTGGGGTGATTCACTGCGGGGATTATCGTCGGTGACCACTACCACATCGCTGCAATGAGCGGCGATCTCACCCATAATAGCCCGTTTTCCCTTGTCCCGATCACCGCCGCAGCCAAAAACACAGATCAATCTCCGATGCGGAAGCCGGGAAAGAGTTTCTAAAACCTTTTGCAGGGCATCCGGGGTATGGGCATAATCAACAAACACCGCTGGCCGGAAGGGCCTTTCCTGTTCTGCGGCCATTATCCGCTGCAGGCGTCCTGGCGCCCCGGATGCCTGCCCCAGCATCAGAGACAAAGCTTGTACCTCTACTCCCAGGGCCAGCCCAATTCCCATCACAGTCAACAGGTTTGCCACATTAAAATCACCCACCAGAGAAGTCGTAAGCTGGATTTCATCTTCGGAAGTATGCAGGGTTATGGTGGTGGAATCCAAACCTGACTGGACACTCAAAGGATAAATATCACCGTTCCCGCCACACTGCCACACCTGAGCACCCTGAGCCTCACATAAGCCAAGCAATTGTTGCGTCCTTTTTTCTTCTTCAGGATCATGAGCTGCTGTCCGGGTAATAACAGCCTTACCACCCTTTTGCAGATGGTCACGAAAAAGGAGGGCCTTGGCGGCAAAATAATCATCCATGTCCTGATGATAGTCCAGATGATCACGCGAGAGATTGGTAAAGGCAACCACATCAAATTGCAGATCGCCAAGACGGCGCTGGACCAGGGCGTGAGAGGAAACCTCCATGATCACATGGGTTACACCGGCATCAGCCATTTGCCGCAGGAGAGACTGAAGCAAGAGTGGTTCAGGTGTCGTGAAAGGGGCAGGAATCTCAACATCCTGTCCCCTGGCATCACGATAGCGATAGTTAATCGTGCCGATAACCCCAACCGCCAGACCCAGCTGTCTCAGTACACTCTCAAGGAGATAACTGACCGTGGTCTTGCCATTGGTGCCGGTGACTCCGACCAGAGTCAATCCCTGTGCCGGCTGGCCATACAGATTGGCTGCAATCTGCGCATAGGCCAGATGGCTGTCCGCAACTACAATCACACACTGACGACAATCGGCAAACTGTTCTGGCCTCACCCGGCCTTCTTCAACCACCAATACCGTAGCCCTACTGGCCATCACCTGCTCGAGATAGGCATGCCCATCCGTCCTGCTTCCGGCAAGGGCCACAAAAAGCGATCCTGCCTCTATTCTCCGGGAATCAACGGTCACACCAGAGACGACTATGCCTGCTGGCAGTTTTTTACCCAAAAGTGAATAAGTGACAGAAGCCAGAAGCGTCTCAAGCAAATATCCCTTGCAACTGCACCCTTCAACAAACTGCTCCTCAGCTCTTACACTATCCATTAAAAAATAATTGAAAGATAAAATTTAGGACCTTAATCGGTCTCATCAGACACATGTGAATGAGATTTTCAGTGGAGAGTGCAAAAGAACTTTGGTCATTTATTTCCTCAACGCACCCTTTATTCGTTCGATTTTGTTTTTTATATTGCCATCACTCACGGGTTGATCTTTACCAGCTGCGTGCTTGCCTATTTGTTCATCTTTCTGCAAGGTAAGCAGACACTCTTTCACCCCGCCAAGCGATATACCAGCAGCCGGGTTCTGAGCCACAACACGCCCTGTCCCCTGAATCCGTACCTTGACATTCTTGTCCTGCAACAAATGCAAGGCCCGCCTCAAACTCAGACCGGAAAGGTCCGGCATGAGTGGATGGTGCTGCTCAAGCATGGTTTCCAGCCCAAGCGGAATTTTTTTCTCTTGCTCCTGCTGATAATTAATCTCTTTCCTTTCAGACTTAGCCATCATATCAGAAAGATTTTTATGAACCTGCTGCAGTGCCACCATCGACGGCAAGATTTTCCCAACCGGCCCGACAAGATCAAATACATCTTTAGCTGAGGCAATGGACGGTTCCAGGTATGGCTGACGCACCATCACCATAAGAATCAGTTCCGGTTTGTCTGCAGGCAGCACGGCAAACATCATTCTGGTTCTGATATATTCGCCATTTTTACCAACCGGCTGCAAAGAGAGATCCGGGACATCAATATAAACTGAATCGAGCACCCCTTTCTGTCCTTGGGCCTTTAACAAACTCAATGTTTCAGCCAATGCCCGTTGCGACACCTGCCCACGTTCTTCACCTATCCCGTCATCCCTTGTTCCTTGGGCCTCAGAACCTCCCTGTCCGTCACCTGTTGCGAAAGATCTAAAAAAATACTCATGAGTTCCGTTCCGCTCCATAATGCGATCAAGCACATGCGGCAAGACCCGATGGCCACCATTTAATAGAGAGTTCAGCCCGACAAGTATCTGCATGGGCGTTGCTGTGGACGGCACGGTTCCCATTTCACTTTCCGGAGCGGAAGATTTTCTTTCAGTCCCGCCAACATCAGGATGAACCTCCTGCATCGAAAAATCCAGATCCGGCACCGCACTCAAACCCAACCGCTGCCACAAACGAAGTTCACTACCGCTGTCAACAGATCCTGCCGTGATACTCCAGGGGTAGATCTGCTTCCCCTGCCCCACATCGGCCTGAAGTAAAGCCGAGTCATGAAACAAGCTCCTGATTGCACCAGGAATAGCCACAGGCTCCAACAAGATATTTGCAAAATTCTGTTTTTTATATTGATAAAATAAATTCGGGTCGAAGGACGGGAAATTTGCATTGGCAACAATGGCACCCGTCTCTGTCTCCATGAGAAGAGCTACAATTCCCGCATCCTCATGCACCGCACCTAGCGCTGTCACGTATTTTTCAAGAATATCCTGTATTTTCAGATCAATGGTCAAGACAAGATGCTGACCACTGATACCCGTCTTATAATGGCCTGCCAAATCGATATGGGGAAAATCATCACGACTGATACTGGCTTGATCCAGGAGACGATTATAATAACGCTCCACCCCGGCCAATCCCATATTTCGATCGGCAAAACCAATCACATGGGCAGCAATACTCTTATACGGATAATAGCGAACCTGCTCCCGGTGCAGAAAAACACCCGAAAGATGAAGATCCTCCACTGCCTTTTCTTCTTCCAGACTAATATCTTTTGCCAACCAGATCCGCTGAGCATCCTTATCCAGACGGGTCAGCAACTCTTGTTCATCCAGACCCAGAACTGTGGCAAGCTGCCTGGCACTGCCATGCACATCTTCCAACTCCCTAGGTCTCACATAGAGAGAAACCCGATCAAGCGATAAGGCTAACTCCTTAAAGCTACGGTCATAAATAGTCCCACGTACATTTTTTTTCTTTTCTGCCGCCTTCTCCTGCCCGGAAAACATCTTGTTGACAAAGCCTGTAAGCGCTGACCATGGATGGTCCAGTGTCGAGGGCACCAAAGACGACGCAGGAGCGACCTCCTGCCGATACAGAGCAGCACCAGCGACAACTCCTGCGACAACAATCAGCGCAATTCCCAAAACCGCCAACCCGCTTCGCCCGCTCTTCTTTCCCCTCCGACGCGACTGGATGACCATCTTAGCTCTAGTTAAACTCTTATTGGTAAAGAATAATTTTGATCTTAAAATAATAGGAAGGATATAAAAATTCGTCAGGGAAGACTCTCAAAAAGGTAACTCCCGCACCATCCTTGGTGCAGAAGGAGTCCTGATCGTCCCCTAAAAACGGGTAATCTGTTCTTTTCCAGGAACATAGAGTGCGAGCTGACTTGCCGCTATCTTATTGAGATACTCAGGGGAATAAAGACGGGCCCGCTCAGCCCTGAGCTTGATATGTTCATCCATAAGGACATAACGACTTTTTTCTGCATCCTCAACAACTAAAGCCAAGCGACTCGCAGAGGCTGTCAGCCAGAAGTTCGCCAGAAGAAACAACGGACAGAAAAAGAGCAACACCTTCCCTACAGCCATCCACAATATTTTCGGACCGAGCACACTAAGAGCTTTTTTCCGCAATTGCTGGTGCATTGACGATGGCATCATGGGACGGCTATATGCTTGGACAGATTGATTGATAAACATAGTACGTTCCCTCCGTTGATTTCTAAAATAACAATACGACCAGGTTCAAACTATCATTTCCTGGCCGCCACTCTCAATCGTGCACTACGCGCCCTGTAATTTGTCGCAATCTCATTTGCTGTGGGCATTACAGGTTTGGAGGTAAGGACCTCCATATCGCCTTGTTCTCTAAATTTTCGTTTCACCAATCGATCTTCCAAAGAGTGAAACGAAATCACACAAAATCTTGCCCCGGATCGAAGCAATGACGGAGCATCATCAAGAATTCGGGCCAGATTTTCCAACTCGCCATTCACCGCGATTCGCAGGGCCTGAAATACCTTGGTGGCCACATGAATCTTATCGGGATGAAAACGCCGCGGGATTGCCTTGGCCACAACAGCTGCCAGTTGCCCAGAGCTTACGATCTTCTCTGCAAAACGGGACCGTACAATTTCTCTGGCAATGGGTCTGGCCTGCTTTTCATCACCATAATAAAAAAAGATATCCGCCAGTTCTTCTTCAGTACAAGTTGCAAGAAGCGATGCTGCCGTCACTTCCCGCCTGGTATCCATCCGCATATCAAGGGGTTCATCATGCCGAAAGCTGAAACCACGGCCACCTAGATCCAGTTGCAGGGAAGAAAGACCGATATCTATAAGAATACCATCTACCTGCTTTATTCCGCGCTCTGCCAGCCCGGCACCGATCTCAGCGAAATTACGTCTGACAATGGTCAGACGGTCACCAAAAGGCTGTAATCTAACCCGACTCCTGGCAATAGCGTCTTCATCCCATTCAAAGGCAATGACCCGACCATCCGGAGCAGAGTGGCGTAAAATTGCCTCGGTGTGGCCGCCAAGACCCAAAGTACCATCTACATACAATCCACCTGAGCGAGGAGCGAGATAATGGAGAATCTCGGCGGGCAACACAGAACAATGGATAGCGGTTTCCTGTTGAGCAGGCTCCATCAGAAAATACCCAATTTGGCCAAACTCTCCGTATAATCACTAAAGTTCTCCCGGGTGGCCTGATTCTCCAGCTCCCATGCCTCTTTGTCCCAGATCTCCACATAATCGAGCATCCCGGTCAACACGACATCCTTGACTATTCCGACCTCACTGCGCAGCGAGGGAGGAAGCAACACCCGCCCCTGCTTATCAGGTTGACAGGGAGTAACCCCGGAGACCACCAGACGGATAAAACCGGTCAGACCAGGCTGTTCACGGCCATTGGTCAACAACTTATTTTCCAGAATCTCCCACTGAGAGACGGGGAAGACGCGAAGATGGGCGCCCCAACTGGTCACCATCAGCTCCTCGGAATCATACTGCGCAAGGACGTCCCTGAATCTGCTGGGGACATTCAAACGTCCTTTGATATCAAGCGCATGTTCCGATCTACCGCGAAATCTGCTGGCTGTTAAGTTGCTGTTTCCCATGGCCCCCCGCCACCCTTATCCACCTCACTCCCCTCTTCACCACTTTACACCACTATATACCCTTTTATAGCAGGAAGAACCCACTTGTCAAGATTTTTCCCCAATTTTATACAAAAACGATTACCTTCAGGTAGCTAAAGGCACAGACACTACAGAGTGTATAGAGTCAAATAAATGAGCACAACAGAAGGCATAAATAAAGACATACAGAATCATCATTGAGGAAATAACTCCATGACAACTTGCCCTACAGACAAACCATCACAATGAAATTATTATTTAAATATTACGGATATTTTTCTGGAATCAACAGAAGGATACAGGAGAAAAAAATGAGATCCACAAAGATAGTCAGACGCAAAGCAAAAACATCAGGTAAAAAGAAAAAACGTCCCGCCTGCTCTTCTTCTCAAAGAAGAGCAGGCGGAGTTGAAAGTCAATAATAAATAAGATTTCGAAACCCTATTATTTTTGCCTCACAAGCTCACTGAAATCAAACTGGGTTGTAAAGCTGTGGGCTTCATCAGGGAACACCCCACGGCGCACTTCCTCGACATAGCAAGTCACATTTTCTTTGATCAAAGGGGCAAGGCTGGTATAGGTTTTGACAAAACTAGGAATAAATTTTTCAAACATCCCTAAAAGGTCATGGGTCACCAGCACCTGGCCATCACAATGGACACCGGCACCAATGCCGATGGTAGGGATAGAGAGGGTGTCAGATATAATCCTGGCCAGTTGATCAGGGATACACTCGAGAACCAGGCCAAAGGCACCGGCCTGCTGCAGGCCTTTTGCCGCTGCAACCATCTTCCTGGCTGATTCCAGATCCCTGCCCTGCACCTTGTAGCCGCCTAGTTGGGTGGCTGTCTGGGGAGTCAGGCCGATATGGCCCATCACTGAGATACCGGCCCCGACCATAGCTGCCACCGTCGCACAGACCTCCATTCCACCTTCCAGCTTCACCGCATCGCATCCCGCCTCTTTGAGAAATCTGGTGCCATTGATAATGGCATCACGCGGACTGCTCTGATACGAACCAAAGGGCATATCGCCAATGACAAAGGCACCGGGTGCCCCCCGCCTGACTGCAGCCGCATGATGGATCATCTCCTCCATGGTCACCGGTACCGTGGAATCATAGCCAAGCACCACCATACCAAGCGAATCCCCCACCAGCAGGACATCCACATCGCAGCCTGCCAGGAGAGCTGCCATGGAGGCATCATAGGCGGTAAGGATGGTGACTTTCTTGCCTGCTGCTTTCATGGCAAGGATATCAGCTACGGTTTTTCTTTTGGCCATGGGTTATTCTCCGATATCAAAAAGTGAAGGCTGACGGCTTCCCGGCTGTGGAAGTGTCCGGTTAAAGTGCTGATAAGCCTTCATGGTGGCCATCCGTCCCCGAGGGGTTCTGGCCAGAAATCCAGACTGGATCAGAAAGGGTTCATAAACATCTTCCAGGGTATTTTTTTCTTCACAGACCACCGTGGCCAGGGTATCAAGACCAATGGGACCGCCCTGAAAGGTATCGATGATGGTCAGAATAATCCGCCGATCCATCTCATCCAGGCCAAAGCCATCCACGTTCAACATATTCAGGGCCGCATCAGCAACCCCAGCATCAATGACTGTGTGATTCCCGACCTCGGCAAAATCTCGCACCCGCCGCAATAGCCGATTGGCAATTCTAGGGGTACCCCGCGACCGACGGCCAAGCTCAAGGGCTCCACTGGCATCAATCCGCATCCCCAAGATCAGGGCCGAACGCTGAACAATGATGACCAGTTCTTCAGGGGCATACAATTCAAGACGGAGAACAACTCCGAAACGATCTCGCAATGGCGGAGTCAGCAGACCGGTCCGCGTAGTGGCACCAACCAGGGTAAAACGGGGCAGATCCATGCGCACAGACCTGGCGCCAGGCCCCTGACCAATAATAAGATCAAGCTGAAAATCCTCCATAGCCGGATAGAGGATCTCTTCCACAGCATGATTCAAGCGATGGATCTCATCAATAAAAAGGACATCCCCTTCCTGCAGGCTGGTGAGAATGGCGGCAAGATCGCCTTGGCGCTCAATGACCGGGCCGGAAGTCACCTTAATCCCGGCATCCATTTCATTGGCGATAATATGAGAGAGGGTGGTTTTACCAAGACCGGGGAAGCCATGGAACAGGACATGATCCAAAGGCTCGCCGCGCCCTTTAGCGGCACGGATAAAGATATCCAGACTCTTGCGCAGTCCCTCTTGCCCAATATAGTCCACCAGTCTTTTGGGCCGTAAATCATACTCATTCAAAGGTTCACGACTGACAGCCCTTGGAGTGACCAGACGTTCACCAACGCCTATTTCTTCCTCAATATTCATGCTAGAGTCCGCAAGGTTTCCCGGATAAGTTCTTCAATCTGCATTGTCGCAAAAGAGGCGGCCCCCACCCGTTTTTTCACTACAGTCAAGGCCTGTCTGGCCACAGGGTCAGGATAGCCGAGGTTGACCAGCGCCGACAGGGTATCTAAAACCGCGCCACCGGGAGCCGCAGACAGGGATGTTACCTTTTCCGCCACACCTTCACGCCCTTCCCCCGCGCCCTGCAGATGACTGACCTTGTCCTTCAACTCCACACACAGCCGCTCGGCTGTCCTTTTCCCCACCCCCTGCAAGGTAGTGAGACGACTGATATCTTCACGAACAATGGCCTGACACAGATCCGCCACCGGCATCCCGGAGAGAATGGCAAGACCGAGCTTAGGACCAATACCGGATACCGTCTTGAGAATAAGAAACAGCTCCTTTTCTTCCACCTCCAGAAAACCAAAGAGGACGATAGCATCCTCCCGGACATGGGTATGAATATGGAGAAAGATCTGACTGTTCTTTTCGGGCAGACGGGCCAATCCATCCGAGGAGAGGAAGACCTCATATCCCACCCCCCCTACATCAATAACGGCCCGATCCGGGCCTGTCATCAGTACATTTCCTGTCAGGGTGGCAATCATATCATTTCAGGGAAAACAAAGACGAAAGAGTGATTTTGAGAATTGTTCTTTCACAGATGATGGGCATGGCAAATTGCAACCGCCAGAGCATCGGCAGCATCAGTACTAGGCAAGGAAGAAAGACCCAGCAAGACTTTGATCATATGCTGCACCTGCCCTTTTTCGGCCTGACCGTAGCCCACAACAGACCGTTTAACTTTTTTGGCACTGTAATCATGAACTCCCAGGCCATTCTGCATGGCCGCAACCACGGCCGCCCCCCTGGCCTGACCAAGTTTGAGAGCAGAGCTGGCATTGCTGGCCATGAACACATCCTCAACTGCCGCGACCTCGGGATTGTGGAGCTGAATAACCTCATTGATTCCATCAAAGATCTCATTGAGGCGATGGGCAAAAGGAAATTGCTGAGTCGTTTTCACCACCCCGCAGGCCACAAAGCATATCCTGCCGGAAACAACCTCGATCACACCGTAACCAGTCAACCGGGAACCGGGATCAATGCCCAGGATGCGGGTCATGGCAAAAGAACTGTAGATTGAAAACTCCCTGCCACCCCGGCACCAGCTATGACAGTTTCTCCATTAGTTCATCGTCAATATCAAAATTGGCGTGCACCGTCTGAACATCATCATGATCCTCAAGATTTTCCAGCAACTTGAGCAGGGAGATGGCGATCTTCTCATCGGTCACTTCAATATTGTTCTGGGGGATCATGGTGATGGAGGCGTCAATGAACCGCACCTTGTGGGCCTCGAGGGCATCACGAACCGCATCAAAGGACTCGGGAGCAGTGATCACCTGGAACTCGTCATCTTCCTCCAGCACATCCTCAGCTCCGGCCTCAAGGGCCATCTCCATCAATTGCTCTTCCGAAATCCCCTCCTTTTCCACCTGCAGCAGCCCTTTCTTGTCGAACATCCAGGCGACACAGCCGGACTCCCCCAAGTTTCCATTGCTCTTGGCAAAGAAATGGCGCACATCGGCAACGGTCCGGTTCCGGTTATCCGTCATGCACTCAACGAGCACCGCCACCCCACCCGGCCCATAGCCCTCATAGAGGATCTCATCATAAACGGCTCCTTCCAGCTCGCCGGTGCCTTTCTTGATGGCTCGGACGATATTGTCTTTCGGCATGTTTTCTGTTTTGGCAGAAGCGATGGCGGAACGCAACCGAGGATTGCCGTCGGGGTCACCGCCACCCATCCGGGCAGCTACGGTGATCTCTTTGATCAACCGGGTAAAAATCTTGCCTCGTTTGGCATCGGTCGCGCCCTTCTTATGCTTGATTGTTGACCACTTGGAATGTCCTGACATGATGTGTTCCTGAAAAAGAGTTAAAAGTAATAAAGTGATAATTAAAATGTAAAAGACGATACTGAAGGTTGCAGGCTAAGGAGTGCAAGTTGACTCAACAGCCAAGGGGCTGCTGTTCTTCCTTGCCAGGTATCCCTTTTGTCTTCTTAAACCCCATGCCCAGGACAAAAACTTCTCTGCTCTCTGTTCGGGAGCTTTTGGGTTTTACGACCTTGACCTGCTCAAAACGGGCCTGAACTTCCAGCACAAAAGCAGGAAAGTCTTCACCCTGAAAGGCCTTGCAGAAAAAATGTCCTTTCTCATGCAGCAGAGTCTCGGCCATAAACAAGGTCTGGCGCACCAGATTCAACGATTGTTGATGATCGGCCCAGCGATTACCCGTGGTTTTCGGGGCAAGATCTGAGATCAGAACCTTAAAGGCCGGCCTGATTTTCCGCACCTGCTGCACCAGTTCAGGATCCATAATATCCGCAACAATCCAGTGAATAGGAGCACCACCAGACCGCGGGGCCTTTTCACTCTCCTGAAGATCAACGGCCACCACGATACCAGTTTCACCAACTGTCTCCGAGGCGTAGAGTGACCAGCTTCCAGGGCAGCATCCCAGATCCAGCACCGAATCACCACGACGCAGGAAATGATACTTTTTCTGCGCCTCTTCCAGCTTGTAAATGGAACGGGCAGGATACTTGTCCTGTTTGGCCTTCTTATAATAAAAGTCTTTTACTTTACGCATATGTTTATTTTCGCACTTTATTCCATTTATAATTCTTTGACAAGACGGAAAACAAGGTGACACAGCCTTGACATTACCGTTCCCGCTTTCCCCGGCTTGCACTGCATTAGGCCATCCATGGCCGTCGCCGTTCTTAGGTCTCACTCTCCCCGGCTTCTTGGATCTGCGCAAGATACTGGCGGACCCATTGTTGCGCGTCTTCCACTGAAACTACCTCACCTTCCACCTGCGCCACCTGAAGCGCGTCAAGGATCTTTGCAAAAAGAGGACCTGGCGATAATGAAAATAATGCAATCAGATCCTGACCACTCAACAAACGAGGATTCTTGACAACAGGCTGAATATATTGCTCATAAATTTTCAGAACCTCACCCAGCAAAGCGGCCAGTTCCGCCTCCATGCTTGGCGGTTTTTTCTCCCCTTTTCCCGCCAGACTGTCAGACATAGCAAGAAGGAAGAGGCCAATCAGATCCTCTTCTGCCTTTTTACTGAGATTCAGACAGGCCTTCCGGCTCAAAGGCTGTTCCCGCCGGACATTACAGAGATGAAAAGGCTGCATATGCATCCCGATCAGCCCGGCAATTCTTTCCCGCTTCTCATTGCTCCATCGCCATTCCCGGCCCAACCTCAACACCAGATCCTTTCCCGCCTGATCATGGCCATAGAAAGTGACCCGGCCGTCCTTGTCAGCACGGATATCCATGGTCACAGGTTTCCCCAGATCATGGAGCAGGGCCGCCCATTTCAGCCGCACCTTCATCCCCGGCTGAGCAATATACTCCTTTATTCTGGCCGCATTCTCCGGATAAAAGCGGTCGGGGCTTGCCACAATCTCCTCCATGAATCCGAGTGCTGCCAAACTGTGATGGAATACATCCAGATGATGGAATCCCGGCTGTTCCATCCCCACGCCTTTGGCAAGTTCGGGAATAATCTGCGAGAGCAAGCCGACTTGTGCCATTTCCTCGATCACTGTGTAGGCCCGATCAGAGTCCATGATCAGATCCAGCTCATGACCGATCCGTTCAACGGAAACCTCACAGATCAGCAGTACATGGCGCTCGATCTCCGATCTCGTCGCCTCGTCTATCCTGAAACCCAGGGTGGCACTCAAGCGGTATCCACGGAGCATCCGCAGAGGATCCGCAACAAAGGCATGAGGACAGGCACGAAGGAGACGCTCTTCCAGGTCCTGAACACCATGCAGGGGGTCGATCAAACGCGGCGCAACCGATCCGTCCACCAGCGAGGCAAGGGAAACCCCCATGGCATTGATCGTATAATCCCGGAGGCTAAGATCGGCTTCAATATCTCGCGCCCCTTGCCGAAAGCTGGAAAAATCAATAGTCAACCCCTGCCACACCACCCGTCCAGCATCCTTCTCAAAGCAGCCGAGGGGTACGAAGGTCCCCCGGCCCAACTCCGCAATCAGGTCACGACAACAGGAGACGGCGTCATGGGCCACCGTGATGTCAAGATCGGCCGGAGCCCTGCCCAGCAGCCAATCCCGCACTGTGCCGCCAATGACAAAAAAGTCCAGCACATGTCGCTCCGCCACCCGTAAAAGGGCCGTAATCAGCTGTTGCGGATAACTCCCAAGCCTTAGACGCAACAATGTCAGGTCATGAAGGGTATTGCTTCTTTCTTCTTCCATCTGCCAGCACTTTGGATTATCGTAAGATGCAAAGAAATAGAGGTTAGAAATTAACGTATCAAAAGTCCTTCTACAATTACCACATCAGCACAAATATGGATAGTCCTACCCAACGAATGATCAGGATCGGCAAGAGTTCCATTGGCCTGATCGGAGTCGACATTGCTTTAAACAAGGCCTTGACCGCAGAGATGCCCATAGATCAGGCAGTCGCTTTTATTTTCCGGGCTGTCAAAGAGCACAACTATATCCCTCCCACCATGGTCGAAAAATACCAGGAAGCCATAGGCCGGGAATACCGTAAGCTCCTGGGCATCCATGATGAGCAGGAGCAGGGACTGACCATCCGCATCCTGGGGACGGGCTGTATCAGCTGCAACGGCCTGCAGACCATGGTCATCGACGCCATGGAACGGGCTGGAGTTGCCGCCGACATCGAACAGATTCATGATCGGGATGAGATCTGGCGCCTGGGAGTTACCTCGACCCCTGCCCTGATGATCAACGGCCAGATCAAGGTCGCCGGTATCAAACCAACCCTGGCCCAGGTGGAAGGATGGATTCGCGAGGTCTCGCCTGATAATGACTGACCAGCCTTTTCTTTATCTCGCACCCATTCGCGGGATTACCGACTGCCTCTTCCGCAACCTGTTTCAGCACCATTTTGGCGGCTTTGACCAGGCGGTTGCCCCTTTTATCAACCCGCAGCCGCACTCACCCTTTGATCCGAAGCAGCTTCGCGATCTTCAACCTGAAGAGAATAAGAGTTTACCGGTGGTACCGCAGTTTCTCCATACTGAGATAAACGGCCTCCTCTCTCTGGCTCATCGACTGCATGACCTGGGATACACACACATCAACTGGAACCTGGGTTGCCCGGCCCCCATGGTCACCCGTAAACGGCGGGGTTCCGGTCTGCTGCCCTATCCCGAGGCCATTATCTCCCTCCTCGACCAGATTCTGCCCAAGCTGCCCATGCAGCTCTCCATCAAGACACGCCTGGGTCTGAACCACAAGGATGAGCTGACAGCACTTCTGCCGCGGCTTAATGACTACCCGCTGAAAGAGATCATCATCCATACCCGTCTGGGCAAGCAACTCTACAAGGGATCAACCGATCCAGAGAGTTTCGGCCATTGTCTGGAGCTGAGCCGGCATCAACTGGTCTACAACGGTGACATCACCGACACCGTCACCTTCCACAGCCTGCAAAAACAATTTCCCACGGTGCAGCGCTGGATGATCGGCCGGGGAGTTCTGGCCGACCCTTTTCTGGCCAGAACGATCAAAGGCCAACAATTCAGCGCCGAGCAACGCGCCGCCATGCTGATGGCCTTCCATCAGGATCTCTATGAAGTTTACAAGAAAAGCCTTGCCGGCCCCAGCCATCTGCTCGGCAGGATGAAGCAGATTTGGTTTTATCTTGCGGCTTCATTCCCAGGGCAACAAAAGATCTGGAAAAAAATAAAAAAAGCCAGTACAGAGGAACAATATCTTTCGGCAATTAACATGGTAATGAACCATTCTACCGCAACAATTGAGAAGTCATTGGAATAAAACTCTCTCTTTCCTTGACAAGCACCTCCATATGCCGATAATAGTATACTAACAAAAAGGACCTTGGGAATTAGGGTTTTCGAGATTCCCTAAAAAGATCATCTAACCACCCTCCACACTCGGTTACCCTATGCCTTCTGCAACAAATATCTCTACGAACAAAAAGTTCTCTCTGCTTGGCATAACCTGTTCATCAGATACACTCTTGGGATCTTTTTTCCAAAAATGCCTGGATACAGGCATCACCGGAAAATTGATTGGCATGCTGGTAGTTTCCCTCCTTGGCTTCGCCCTGTTGATCACTTTTAATACGGTCGCCCTGCAAAGGATTGCAGACCGAAACCATGTCATCAGAGATATAGCCATCCCTCAATACAAGATAAGTCAGTACATTTTACGCAACATCAACGGATTCAAGATCTCACTTATCTACACCCTCAATGCCCCGCAACTCAAAGAAGACAACCGCAACATCTTGGCCAATGAACGACGACTGGGTGACCTAAAGACCATGATCAACGCTCTGCAGAACGGGGGGCCAGTATTGGACGTGGCCAAGGTTGCCAACAAGACCCTTGATGTGTTCACTGTCCAGAAATCAACGGATCCGCAGATGAACACTCTGGTCGCCTCAGTGGCCCAAGAATCACGTTTACTCGACCAAGCATTTCATGCCCTGACCGAATGCCTGGTCAATCAGTGCCCTACAGAGAAAAAGGAAACGCTGACGACGGACCTGACCGACTCCCTTGACAAACTATATGATCTCGGTATTACCATGGCCGTGGCAAGTAATAACCAGCATACGGATCAATTTACAAAACTGGACAATATCATCACCACCACCTCCTCCCGTTCTCTTTTTATCGGAATCTGCATTGCCGCAATCCTGGCTGTTGCCACCCTGCTCTACATCTTACTTATCGCCAAGCCACTGCAGGATATCCTGAAAAAAATCACCTGGATTGCCAAAGGCGACAGTGAGCGTTGTCAGAGAATCACGGTCAAGAGTAATGACGAGGTCGGACAACTGGCCCATCAGCTCAACATCATGGTGGACAATACCTTCAGCCTCAACACCTTCAAGGCCATCATCGAGGAGGAAGAATCCACGACCGAAGTCAACCAGCGTCTGGCCCACCTCCTTTGCGATCGTTATCATCTGGATAAGCTTTATATTTACGAAGTTACCGGCACAAAAAACAATATGTCCGTGGCCTATGCCTCGAACTTTGACAATGTATGCAGCCCCGAGATTTTTGACGATGCCAACTTCTGCCGGGCAAAACGCACGGGGCATGATATTTCCTCCCTCGAATTTCCTGAGATCTGCAAAAAATTCCCACACGGAGACCGATTTGAACATCATTGCACTCCCATGATGGCCAACGGCAAAGTGGTCGGGGTTGTACAATTGCTCCTTGAACGGGGAAGCTCCGCAGAAGAACGGAAGAAATTTGAGTATCTGGTAAAAAGGGCCTCCCGCTACATCAAGGAGGCAACACCCGTTATTGAGGGGAAACGCTTTGCTTCGGCCCTGCAGGAGACCACCTTGCGTGACCCGATGACCGATCTTTACAACAGACGCTTCCTAGAGACCTACTCCGACACCTTGGTGGCCAGCACTATGCGCCGGGCAACCATGGTTGGCATCCTGATGTGTGACATGGACTTCTTCAAAGAAGTCAATGACACCTATGGTCATGAGACCGGAGATGTGGTCCTGATCAAAACAGCAGAAGTGTTAAAAAGTTGCGTCAGGGCATCAGATATGGTCATCCGTTATGGTGGGGAAGAGTTTGTAATCCTGCTTATTGATGTGAAAAGCAGTCAAGATATTCTGGACCTCGCCGAAAGAATTCGTAGCACCATGGAACTTACAGTCATCAATGTCCCTGACGGTACCCTGAAAAAGACTCTGAGTATTGGCGCCAGTGAATTCCCCGGAGACACAGAAGGTTTCTGGGAGGCGATAAAATTTGCCGACGTAGCCCTCTATCGAGCCAAGAACGAAGGAAGAAACAGGGTTGTCCGATTCTTACCCGAGATGTGGGAGCAAGAAAAATACTAATATTATTTTTTTAGTTACTTGCGACATGAAGATCGGCAAGACTCTGAAAGCCCATCACAGTCATCCTCCGAGCGAAGTGAAGCTCTTTCACTTCGCTCAAACCTTACCATCAAGCTTGCTGTTCCGCTGACATCTCACCGAGATCAATCTTATTCCCCCGCTAATTTATTTTATTTTTTGAAGAAATCGGTATAATTCTTTCAGTGGGCAAACAAAGTCCTGAAAACGAATGTTCATTGCGATACTGAGATCACAAGCAAACTATTCTCAGCCAATTAATTTTTTATCCTATATTTTATATCATGACAAAAAAAAACCAAATACAGATCATAGGTGGCGGACTCGCTGGATGCGAGGCCGCCTGGCAGGCAGCAAGTCGCGGCTGCCCCGTTCGCCTTTATGACATGAAGCCCCACAGATTCAGCCCTGCCCACAGCTCCCCTCTACTGGCCGAGATGGTCTGCAGCAATTCACTACGCTCTGATGCCCAGAACTCGGCTGTCGGACTGTTAAAAGAAGAAATGCGCCGTCTGGGTTCTCTCATCATGCTGGTGGCAGCAGAGACAGCCGTGCCAGCCGGCAAGGCCCTGGCCGTCAACCGGGATCATTTTTCCCAAGAGATCACAAAACACCTGAAGCAACACCCTTTGGTGGAGATTGTGCGCCAGGAACAGACCGACATTCCACCTCCTTCCGACACCCCGATCATCCTGGCCACCGGACCGCTCACTTCAGAATCCATGGCAGATTCGCTGGCTCAATTAACCGGACGTGAACGTCTTGCCTTTTACGATGCCATAGCCCCGATCGTCCATGCCGAATCCCTGGACATGAACATTGTCTATTTGAAATCACGTTATGATGACGGACCTGGCGACTATCTTAACTGCCCGATGAATAAAGAAGAATATTTCGCCTTCATCACGGCCCTTAAAGAGGCGGAGACCGTCCCTTTAAAGGCGTTTGAAGAGGTCAAATACTTTGAAGGATGTCTGCCCATCGAAGTCATGGTAGGCCGCGGCGACAACACCCTGCGTTTCGGGCCGATGAAACCAGTAGGGCTTGATGACCCGCGCACCGGCAGATGGCCCTATGCCGTGGTCCAGTTACGCAAAGAAAACAAGCAGGGCAGTCTGTACAACCTTGTTGGTTTCCAGACCAAACTGACCTATGGGGAACAGAAACGTATCTTCCGCATGATCCCGGGCATGGCCGAGGCCGAGTTCGCCCGTCTCGGGTCAATTCATCGCAACACCTTTGTCTGCGCGCCTGAGCTTCTGGAGCCGACCCTGCAACTCAAATCAAGACAGGATCTGTTCCTGGCCGGACAGCTTTCAGGGGTGGAAGGTTATGTGGAATCAACTGCCATGGGCCTACTGGCCGGAATCAATGCCAGCAGAATGCTAACGGGTAAAAGTCTGGTCATTCCGCCTCCGGAGACAGCCATGGGAGCCCTCATCACCCATCTGACCTTATCGGATCCGAAACATTTCCAACCCTCCAATGTCACTTTTGGTCTTTTTCCGGAGTGGGATAAGAGTATGCCCAAGATGGGGAAACACCAACGTGGTGATCTCAGAGCAAGCACAGCCCTGGTAGCGCTGGCCAGATGGCAGCATGAGAACGAGTTGCAATAAAAAAGGTCTGACAGCAACATGCTGACAGACCTTTTCCCCTATCTTTTTTCAACAAAGGCTATTCCTGTTTTCGATCCGGGCAACTGCGTTTTAACAATTTATTTACACTGATCCGCATCCGATCAATGGAATTAGCCAAAATACCAATCTCATCCTTGACATCGGAATGGACGCTATCGCAGAGATTCTTACCGATACTGATATCCTTCGCCGTTTCAGAAAGACGAACAATAGGTCCTACCACCGCCTTATCAAAGAAAACCCAGATACAGACGATGGTCACCAGCAGACAACCGATACCCAAAATAAAAACCTTCAACGCCGACTTTTTGGCCAATGCCAAGGCCGGAGAAATGGAGACATAAACCATGGAGGCACCCACCGTATCATCGAGCTTCCAGTTATAACCATGATCTGAACCATATATATCCAACTGATCTTTCGGGGCACTGGCAGGATCGCCATGACAATTGAGACAGAAATCCTTCTCAATCCTGACCGGTTTGGCCGCATAGAAAAACTGCTCGCCACCCTTTTCAACAATTCCATCCTTACTCTGGGCAGTCGGGTTGCTTGCAAAATATTGAATAACTTTCAGTTCATCAGCATCCGCTTTATTATCAGGCCACAGAGGATCAATAGTTGCCTGTTTGAATTGATATCCCTTTTGAGCCTCTGAGAAGAGATCGTACTCCATACGTTTCACCACAAACATTGACATCAGCTCAGGAATAAATCTATCCTTATCCGTCACCAATTCGTCAATCAACGGCTTCTGATATCGACCAAAAAATGTCCCGCTCGCTTCAATATAATTAAAAAGAATCTCCCCTTTACTTTTGGCATCAGCCAAGGCGTTCTGACGACTGAACATATAACTGGTGTAGCCAATAGCAATCGTCGCCAACAGACTCAACACACTGATAATGGTAATAAACTTTGCACGGATTCCCATTTCTCCCTCCAATGAAGCATCATTAATAATGACTGCATTCACTACAGTCATTCATCTTTTGGCCTTCCAGCCTGCTGATATTAATCATCAACATAGCACGACTACAGACGAAATGGAAATCGGAAAATTACATAATCAATAATATTTGGTCCCATTTCATTATCAAGAAGAATCTTTACTAGCTGATTACACGAGGCTTTATTATTGATTCTTCTTGACAAATCCATCGCATCTCTATAGAAATCATTAAGGAAGAGTTAGAGAAGAGTTTTTTTTTAATTAAAAAAGAATCCTGTGCAATAACAGGATTCCTCAACATGCGAAGGGGCGTTCATGATAAAACGTTACGGACTTGCAAGTTTAGCGACATTACTTTTATCGTTCCAAGGCCTACCGGGAGATGCCGTTGCCGGCGGCCCTGTAGCCAGCCAGGAACTAGTACAGGAAATCGAGATGCTGAAAGCAATTGTCATGGATCTCAATGAGCGTCTGGCAACTGCTGAAGAAACGCTGCAAATTTCACTGGAACAACAAAACAAACAAGGTGGTCATGGGCAGGAGCTGCAGGATGAGCTGGACGACTTGGACAAACGGGTATCCAGCAACGAAGAACATAGCACCCTGGACAAACTGAACCTGAGTGCCGATCTTGAAACCAGACTGAATTCCCTGCATATGGATGCCAAGGGCATGCCGCAATCGTTACAGAATGGCATCATGAGCATGGCCAATGGTACTCCTTTCACCAAGGCTGCCCTTGGCGCCCTTGGCCCTCTGCCCCCACCGGAAGATCAAGATATCGATAATAACACCATCTTTGGCACCCGGATTCGCGTTGACTTAAAGGCCCGCCCTGCCGACTCCCTCTCCTTTGTTGGACGGCTTTCCGCCAACAAGGTCTATGGCGATTCCTCCGGGGTCAAATGGTATAATGGCGGCCCCAATGCCGTTACCATGGATGGCAATGTACACTCCACAGGCAGTGATTCAGCTCTCCGTCTGGAACGTGCTTTTTTTACTTATTTTGACGATATCAATGGAATACCCTATCATTTCTCCATCGGTCGCCGCCCGGCCCTTGATGGAGCGCCTTCAGAATTCAGCAATGCCAGTACCGTCGGCGGCTCTCCCATGGCACACGGCATCAACTGGCAATTTGACGGGGCATCCCTGGGATTCAACCTGGCGGAAGCAACTGGCGTAGAAGGATCCGCCTTCAAAATCTGCTGGGGAAATGGCTTTGAGTCTGGTGCCGGGTCAGGAAACTCCTATTCTTTTTCATCCTCCTCGGACGTCAAGGACATGCAGTTTGCTGGCTGGATAGCCAATCTTTACGAAAATGACAAGACAAAAGTCATCAACATGTACGCCCATGCCTTTGATGTCACAGACGGCTTTACCGGACTTGTGGTTATGCCCTTCACCATGTCTGGCATGGATATGAATGGAGATGGCCGTTATGATAGCTACAGCATGACTGCAAACACTGGCGGCTATATCAGTCGAACAGAACCTACGGCCAACATTGGCGACATTGACATTATTACCCTCCTTGGTCAATCTGAATACAAAGACATAGGTTTCTTCGCCGACTTGGCCCTCAGCCATACCCGTCCGTCCGGAATATCGATGAGCCCCATGATGCAATTTTTTGGCACAGACGGACTGCTCAACAGCAACGGCGAACAGTTTGACCGGACCGGCTACTCCATCTGGGCAGGTGTGAAAGCGCCTGTCTCTTGGACTGAAGGCACCATTGGCTTCGAATACAACTGGGGCTCCCAATACTGGCTAGGTTTCACTGGTGGCGAGGACAACATTGCCGGCAGCAAACTGGCCACCCGGGGAAGTGTATATGAAATATTCTACAACCAGCCCTTTGTTGACAATAAACTTGTACTCTCAATTGGCGCCCAATATTATGATTATGAATATTCAGGCAGCGGCAGCCCCATGGGTGATCCGGTTAAGATCTCAGAGCTGACATCTCTGGACACCTTTATGCCGGTGGTCGATACCATGTGGAACTATTATGTCAATCTCGCATATCGTTGGTAACAAAAACAAGAGCATCGCTCATATAAAGAAATAGCACCAAAGCGAAAGGCCTTTTTACCAAACCGGTAAAAAGGCCTTTCGCTTTCTGCGTTGCTCATTCACTGTCAACTACCATTTTCCTGAAATTGAGACAGAAACTATTTTAAGAAAAACAGCTTTCGAGATCCCCTCTTTATTCACAGGTCTTAGGTCTTGATGCATCCAGTGCGTACTCCAGAACAAACTGATGCAAATGCTCCATCTGACCAATAGTAAACCCGTAGGTATCAAACTTGGGCATATCTTTTTTCAATTTTTTAAAATCATTGGCAAAATAACGATCCCAGGCCGCCTTGGTTCGATCAGCAGGACTGATAATCGGCGCATCATTTTTTTTATGGCAGGTCAGACACCTTCGAAAAACATAGCGCCCCTTCCTAGCATCTCCAGCGGAAGCATTAAACAGACCAGCCCCCTCCATTTTTTCGTCATCCTCTGCCAGCACCTTTTTAGGCTTTGCCCCAATGGTTTTTAACGCAGTGGTCTCAGGAGCCTTGCCAGCCTCTCTTTTCATTGAATCTTCAAGCAGGTAACGATGAATATTTTCCAACTGACGTTCATTAATCCCTATTGCTGAGAAATCATGGTTCATATCCCGCAATTTCTTATACCGATCGACAAAAAACGATTCCCACTCCGCAGCGCTCTTTTCATCTGGCTCCAGACTGCTCAACCCTTTTTCTTTATGGCAGGATCGACATGTTTGGATGGCATATTTGCCCCAAAGCGCATTTCCTCCTTTTTCATCAAAGGCCTGCGCATGATGAGCGCTTAGCAGGAGCAGACCAGCCACAATACCAGTAGTTATTCGTCGCATTCTTTAGTCCTCTACTCTTTTCATTATTCCCTTCACCAACCCAATACTCAATACAACAAACATTGAGAAGACAACCCATAACACATTTTTTTACTATATCTCTTCATAAAATGGAATACAATAATCTTTGACCACTCTCTTCACCGAATAATAACATTACTCCGCACTCTCTCCTACTCATTCAGCTCCACAAATCCCCAATAAGGATAATCCAGACGATACCTTGCCACAAGGCCGGGACTGTGTTCACGACTGGCCACCAGCCACAGCTTATTCTGCCGTTGCTCTTTAACGACTGCCCCCAGAGAATCCCACTCAGGGGCAAGGACCAGGGCATTATCAGCACTATACTCAATATCTCCGGAACCTTTAAAAACTCCCATATGGGGCATATCCGTATAACCATCACCAACTCCCCGCGACAATTCAGAGATGATCACAAAAGAGACCTGCAGCTCATCCCGGATAGCCTCCAGTTGTCGCAACCAGGCGTCAATCCCAGAGCGTTGCTCGGTAAAATCTTTAAAAGGCAACTTATGCAGACTGTCAATCACCACCACTGTATAATCACTCCGAGTCTCATGACGGATGAAGTCTATATGACGACGCATGATCTCAGAGTTAAGTTTCCGATCATTTACAACTCGGAAAGAACTGAGAATATCTTGAAAATCCTGGCGAGCACGATCAAGATCTTGACCGACCACACCTCTTGCAACACCATTTTTGATATCGCCGGTGGATAAACGACTCAAGCGGCTCAAGGTCCGTTGATAGATCTTCTGTCTGCCATTCTCAAAATCATAATAGAGCACCGGCACCTTTCGCTGTGCCATATCAGTGGCAATCTGGATAGCAAAAATGGATTTTCCGGATTTAGGTGCACCACCGATAATATTAATTCCATGAACGCCCTCCAGAGCCTGATCAAATTGAGGAAACCCGGAGCTGAGAGCACCATAAGCAGAACCGGATTCCAAGGCCAGCTGCTCCAGAAAACGATCATACTCCCGCCTTGGACTGGCGAACGGCGAAAAGGCGCTGGACGCCTGGATCATCGACGAAACAGCCGCCTTAAAATCCTTTCCCTTGTCACAGGCCAATTGCCACAGACTATAATCTTTTGCAAGAGAAGCTGGCCACCTGAAGAGACGGGCCTTATAGCCAATTCTGGCAGCAACACTGCGCGCCGCAGCCTCTGCTTCAGCATTATTCTCCATGACAATAAAAACGGTATGCACAAAGGAAAAATGCTCCGAAGCAAGAGCCTCCAGACTGTGGCAGTCAGGAACAGCAACACCGGGGAAGCCGAGCTGCTTCAGAGCAAGAAGATTTTCCTCTCCTTGACAGACAAAAAGTGCACCATTCTCACACCGCTGAAGATCCTGAAGATTAAAGACATGGTGCTGATCACCAAAAAATTGTTCATCGCCATGCCAGAAAAAATCTTCCTTCCTCTCTGGGAAGACACAACGAGCGGCATAGCAATTGCCATCGTCCTGCACATAGGGATAGACAAGATAACGGCCATTAAAGCCAATTTTCAACTCTGCAAGGACAGCTGGACCGATCCCCGCCTTCTGAAAGCGGGCTAGAATTTCTCCACTGAGCCTGTCCTGATACAACTTAATTTCATTATTGATATTGACTATCGGATAATCTATCTTTCTTAAAAAAAGTTCCCGATCAGGGTCATACCCTGGAACATCAACAGGGTTGATTCCCATCAACCTGGCAAACCAGAGCGGAAAGCCGCCAGGCACGCAATGATTCAGACAGCGGAAATATCCATAAAAAAAACCAGCCTTATTGAGAGATACGACCAAACGGCCACTATAGTCTCTACCCTGCTTTTGACAGAAAGGACAATCAGCGCTGAGATGTGATTTTTCCTCACAGATGTTGTGCAGATACCCGTGATAAAATAAGGATACAGCCTCATTTGGCTCCATACCAAGGCAGCTCCTTTGGTGGAATAATAAGAGATAAAACTAAAAAGATGGAGACCGGAAAGCAGCGTTTAAAATATCAACCACCAGAGGCGATTACTGCCAGATCAGCTTCCTGCATGGGCTGATCAAATTGGACATGGATCGAATAATGCACATAGGCCGTCGAATCTTCGTGGCTCGAATCCTCAACATAGATCGCCACCACAAGACCTGCCATCCCAGACGTCAACGGACTGTTAATCGGCCCATCCACTAAACGGACAGCTATCTTCCGCCCGAGCAACAGACGAATGTTTCTTTTTTGAGAGATGCGGACCGTGGAAGAAATACCACCGATCGAAACGTCACCGTTCTCACCCTGTAAGACAGTTCCTGTCTCCTTACCCTGATCGTCAAGGATAGCCATCGCAAGCCGGCCTGAGAACTTCAATCGTTCGGTACCACGACGATCAATGGCCATAACTTTCAGAGTATCATGCTCAACAAGCTGCTGACAAAAATTCTGCAGTTTTAACTCCAGACCAGGAAAGCTATTCTGCCATCCACGAAGCGCCTCGTGCGGCAGGACAAAGACGTCAACCGTGCCGACACTTGCCGCATTGACGGTCCAGACGGATGCCTTAAAAAAAGAATCTAAACCAAAAATTTCCCCTGGCCCTAGCGTTTTCAACAGAATATCATTGCCATGAAGGTCCCGGGAAAACAGCTTAACCCGTCCCTTATTAATAAAGAAAAGCCGTTGCTGCAGATCGCCCTGATTCACAATTTTCTCATCAGGACTAAACGTTACCTGCTCCATGGAAGAATACAAGGTTTTGAATTCATCAGTGGTCAGAAAGTCATAGAGTTCCACCCAGCTCAGACTCTGTCCCTGATCACTACTGGCGGCTCTCTGTTCCGCAACCAGTTCAGTAGCTTTTATAATATCTTCCATGGCCAAGGGGTCAATCTCAACCAAACGTTGACAAAGCACTTCTGCCTGATCAAACTGCCGGAGATAGCTCATGGTGGAAATCAGATCCAAAAGAAGTCCTTTTGCTGCTACTTTTTTGTTTTGAGCAAGCAACGTATAGAGTTCCTGTTCTTCGGCCAGATTTGTTACCGGGGTATATACCCCTGACCTGTTCTGCCCGGACTGAACCATCCTGACCGCGTTTTTTGAGCTCTTCTGAATCTCGGCATGCCTCTCTTTCTGCTGCCTGCGACTCACATCAAGCAATGCCAGCCCCCGCTGGACTGCCTGCCATACTTCTTTGGTCATCTTTTTAGAACGGACATTTTCTTTTCCCGACATGCTCTGCAGGACCTTCTGTGCCTGAGCAGAACCACTCCGCCCCAAAGTCTCACAGATACTGACCAGAAGTGTTGTTTTGATATCATCGGAAAAATACTTTTCATCCTGCAATAGTTCAATCAGGACCTCGACCACCTCTTCGTCCACCACTGCGGCCAAGGCCTGAACCACCTGAAACTTCAATTTTTCACTGATCCGCGGTAGCGCATCAAGAAGATACTGTTTCTTCTTTTGATCACTGAGTTTATAAATACAGGCCAGGGCCTCACTTTGAACTCGAAGGTCATCATGGGTAAGATATCCCTGCACAGCAACAACATCTTCTTCATTGCCAGTTGCAGCCAGTAACCTGATCAGATTACGTTTTCCATACCAGGGCATGGGCTCCTGCAATCGCGCCAGAAGAAGTGAGGAAAAATCTCCACCGACACCAGCAAGAATTTTCAACAGCCGGATCCGCTCTGGCCTACTGTTGTTGGTTAACAATGAGTCCAACAAAAACTGGATTCCCAACGGACCATGCATAACAATCTTCTGACAACACATCGCTTTAATCGGTTTCTCAAAAGACTCGTCAAGGTAGGCCTGAAGGACGCTTCGGTCAACAGCCTTATCCTGAATCTGGCCCACCAGATTCCTCATCTCTATTGTTTTTCCTAAAGCCCCGGAGCGAATAGCATAGAAGAGGGGAAGTATCTTATCAACCAGATCCTCATTTCCTGTTTTTTGAGCATGGGTCAGAATGTCCTGTAAAACCTTAACAATCAGAGTGCTGGCATCATCTACATCTTCAGAGCGTCTTAGCCAGAAAAGAAATGTAGGGGTTAATTTTTCCAACCACCCCCAATAATCCATGGCAACCAACTTCTCCCCAATTAAACCAAGACTCTGCCCTGAACGAAGACGCAACTCCTCATCTTCAAGCTTGAGTCCCCCCACAAGGGTCTGGATAATGGCAGCAGCAACATTTTCTTTTTTATTTATTATCAATCGCTCAAAAGTGACAGGGAGATGCAGCAATATCTCTTTGTTTCTTAGCCCATCCAGATTGCCTCGAGTAAGTGCGATCAATCCCGCCTGCAACCGCTTACTTTGCCGTTGTTTTTCCGTCATGCCCATGTTTTCTATGGCATGCAGCTGCCGTCCTTTGCCCGTTTCCATCAGGCGCTGACAAGCCTCATTCACTAGTTGGCTGGACTCTGCATCTACCTGACTCAGAGATCCATCCAGCCTCTCTCCTTCCTGTCTCAAGAAACCAACCAGAGAGCGAAAGCATTCTTTGTCAATGGAGGCCATAAGACTGGCAAAAAACGATTCACCAAAACGCGTTGCAAAGCTCTGACAAACAAGCAGCGCCATGGAGGCCGTATCAAGATTTACAGTCAACTTCGAGGCAGCTCCAGCTGCGACCTGTCGAATTTCCTCTTCTTTCAAGGCAACGGTCATATTCTCCAACAACTGGCGAAAACCAGGAGAAACTTCATAGATACCTGCCCGTTGCAAATCCTGAAGCACAAAACAAACAGCGGCGGCAAAGACATCAACACCCTTATCTGCCCCTGTCAATTCGTTTCTTATATCCTCATTCTGCTGCCAATTCTCGCCCTGCCGGAGTAAAGAACGAAACTGATCCTGCCGAACCCCCTTCACCATTAATTGTTGCAGATAATCACTAAGGCTGTGAGTAACAATCTGCTCCTGAACCACATCACTATCACTATCTCCAAGAAAAACAGCGCCCAAGCCAGAGTCTTTCACAAAGGCAGCAACCCCTCCGGATTTTTGAATCTGCTCGTGATGGGTGGTAAAAAAAGACAATATTTGCTTAAATCGTTTACGGTCAAGCCCTTGAACCAGAGTCATACCCGTAAGTCCAGCCTTATCCAGAAAATCCACCAGGGACAAGTCATCCAACTGTTCCCTTCCTCTTCTCTCAAAAATAACGCCATCGAGAGTCGGCACACCTTTGTGCAAGCCAAAGTTGAGGGTTCCATACAGACGTAAAAAGATCTTCAACTCTGAGTAGGCCTTCTCCACTGTATTACCAACCTGTACAGACTGCTCAGGATAAAGGCGGAGATTAGTGATCGCCTTGTTGATATACTTTAAGACCTCTAAAGCGTGCTGCTGCCGATCAACACTTACCATAAAAATACCCTGTATGCTTTTTCAAGATACTGATTTTATTCACTGTTCAAAACCCTTGCATTCATAAATTGTCATCTATTCACCAATCTCACCGCAAAGAGTTTATTCGTATCATTATCATTACTGGCCTACCACAAATAAACCGTAAAAGTCAAGGAATGCGGCCTGTTATTTAAGGGCGGTTAAGAAATAACCGTTATATCTTTATCACTTTCATTGCGGTCCGTTATGATGACTACCGCCTAGTTACAGTTATTTTTTGACAAAGGCTCAGAATCCGTCTCACAAAGCTCTTCCTGATCTATTCTGCACAAGTTCTTGCCCCTCTTCAACCCATTTCAAATCACGTCATTGGTAACGATATTGAGACATACCGTTACATGGGCTCATCTGGCAGCCAGCCCCACTCTGCTTTCATGAAAAATTATGCTGCAACAGCAATTACACCATGGCTTTCAAGCATCAACAACAGTTCACACAACGGTAAACCCACCACGTTTGAATAAGAGCCCTCAATCTCTTTAACCAGAAAAGCCCCTTTGCCCTGAATCCCATAAGAACCAGCCTTGTCAAGAGGTTCCCCGGTTGCCACATACGCCTGTGCCACTTTCTCAGGGAAAGAATTGAAAACAACACGGGTACTCACCGACTGTACAGCAACAACCTCTTCCTGACGGCAGGCAAGGCATATCCCAGTCTGCACCCAATGCTCCATCCCGGAAAGTTGCATCAACATAGACACAGCATTCTCGCTGTCTTTTGGTTTTCCCAAAATGATATCTGCAAGGCTGACCACCGTATCTGCGGCGACAACCCAAGCATCAGGATAAAGATCCATAATAGGTCTGGCTTTATCCACAGCCATACGTCGAACAAAAGCATGGGGCTTTTCTTCCGGAAATGGTGTTTCATCAATATCAGCACTCTGGACACGAAATTCCATCCCAAGGTCCAAGAGATATGCTTGCCGGCGAGGTGAAGCTGACGCCAGAATCAAGGATTTACAGCTACGATAGATTGGCTGCAGTTTCCTTTTGCATGACGAATTGTACATAACACCTTACTATTCAACCATCATTTTTAACAAGATCCTTACCCATTACCCTCTGATAGCATAGCCGCCATCCACAGTAACCACCTGCCCCTGAATCATTGCGGCCAGATGCGAACAGAGAAACAATGCCACATCTGCGACATCATCGGGGGTGGTGAGACGGCCCAGCGGAGTTCGTCGCAAGGCCGTCTCAAGAATTTCATCGCGATTGGGAAATTTTTTCAAGGCATCCGTATCCACCGCACCGGCACTAATGGTATTCACATTAATACCCTCTGGGCCAAACTCAACAGCCAGATGCCGCACGAGAGACTCAAGAGCGGCTTTGGAAGCACCCACTGTTGTATAATTTTCAATAGCCCGAGTGGCACCGAGACTGGAGACCGCCAATACCCGGCTTCCCCGGCTCATCAGTGGAAAACCCTTCTGCACCA
Source organism: Desulfocapsaceae bacterium (assembly GCA_028697885.1). Lineage (GTDB taxonomy): Bacteria > Desulfobacterota > Desulfobulbia > Desulfobulbales > Desulfocapsaceae > UBA2270. Next base: position 23,563 of record JAQVER010000001.1, on the reverse strand, counting down.
GGGTCAGCAAAGCCCTGGCATTGATATCCATAGCCCAGTCCCAGTGACGCTGAGTAAGTTCCATGACCGGCTTCAGAACCCCAGAGGCAGCATTGGAAACCAGAATATCCACTACACCGAACTCCTTGGCAATAACCTCAAACATTGCCTCAACATCAGACTCTTCAGCCACATTCGCCTTAACCAGGAGACAACGACCACCCTGCCGTTCTATGACGTTTGCCGTTTCTTCGGCATCACGTTTATGCCGCACGTAATTCACCACTACTTGCACACCGTTTTCCGCCAACCGGATGGCAATTGCCCTTCCGATTCCGCGTGACCCACCTGTTACCAAAGCGACTTTTCCCTGTAAATCAAACATGACATATATCCCAGTAAAAATAGATTAAATTAAAGCCGTGTATTGGCAATTCTCATTATCTGTTATGCCAGATCTTATCTGTACACTTAAAACTATTATTATTCCCGATGCAAGCCAAGAACAACTCGCTTCAAGGAATTAAAAACATATCGCAGCGGCCTGAAACGTACAGGATTTAAGATTTCCGGAGCCACAAAGCCTGAACCGAAAAAGTCAGCCGGTGCCAATAAAGGAAACTCTATCCCGGAAAGCTGTGCACCAGACAAGGCGCGCTCTCTGGCAACACGCCACAATGGGCTTCTTCCTGGTTCCAGCTCAAGAAGTGCCAATATCGCTGTATCAAGGGCCACCGGGCTTTTTGAGCCGGCAAGACACCCTAAAGAAAGCAACTCTCCATCCATAGGGCCATGCCTGTGCATCACCTCAATACCATCAGCAAGGGTAATGTTCTCAGGCAAAAATTCTTGAAGGTCCAGGATGATCCTGGCAAACTCAAGATGCGAACTACCATGCCGCATATGAAGCCAGGACTTGCGCGGCCCTTTCACTATACCAAAAATATTTTTCACTGCCATACTTACATACATCTGGTCATGAGCCTTAATCTTGGGAAGATTCACCAAAAGATCACAGTCAAGAGCCTCTGCGGCAATACCAACGGAAATTCCGCTTGGCAAGCGCCTGCATACAACAGATGCAAATTCGACAACCTGGATATTCATCCCTCGTACGGCCCTGGCAATTCCCTGGCGCTTTACTGCATCCATGGCACTGCCAAAAGCTGGCGAATCACCGATCACGACTCGACAACCATGATCAAGAAACCAGGTAGCAACCGCAGCAACAAAGCCGGCATGGGTACAGGCAAGAGACGGAGCGCGGGCGCTGATCAGATTGGGCTTCAACAATACCCTGGTGCCAGGTGACAGGTTTAACTCCCCAATACACGGCATGACTCGCTCAAGCACAGACTGCAGAACCTTACGTTCATACCCTTGGCAACGCTCAAGACAAACAGGGATAGATGCAACCATAAGAGGGATAGACTTTAACAAACAGGAACCCTAGAAATAGAAAAAGCCAGTCACACAAGAGCGGACCGGCTTTTTCCAGGAGAGAAGAGATACAACATATATAGCATTTCTTATGCCAAACATGATATATAAATATTTTCAATATAATATCAATATGTTACGCAGCGCAACGCCATATCGCCGCCTCATTAACGACCCATAAAAATAAAAATAATTATACTTTTCCACAACAAAAACACTCTTCAATATTATTTTACTTACAATATCAACCAATTATTGCAACAATTATTTAAACCTTCATCTCAGCAAGCATTTCTCACCACACTTGCTTTGCTAAAGCCACAAAAAATATCCAGCATTTTTTTGTTGTTTAGTGCATCTTCTGCTATGCTTTGTGAGCAAAATACTATTTTAGAATAAGTACTTTTTAAATTTTACCCTTCACCCCGAACTCATATGTCATCCATCTCTGGCTCTACCAGACCTTTCCACAACGCCCTGCGAGGTCTTTATCTCTATGGCCCTCATATCCAGCTGGCAGCTCTCGCGGCGGTATTTATGGAAACAACCATTTTATGGAAGGCACTCCCTAAAACTCTTCTTGTATCCGGAATACTCGGTTACACCTGCCTCTCCTGCTTATATATTTTTTTGATTGCCTACGCCCATCGAGGATCAACTTTAAAGATCGGTAAAACCTATCGTTTTCTGCTGCTCATCTCTCTACTACTGGCTCTCTGTTGGGGAAGCAGCATTCTGCTTATCACAAATGGCACCCTGCTGCTCTATGCCATACATACCCTGTTTCTCTTTTGTATCTGCGCCCTCTTCAGTACCTACCTCGCAGCTGTCCCGATAATAGCCTATTGTTTTCTCGCCATCGGCCTCATCCCCATGCTTTACATCCTCACCTTCAAGGCACCTGCCGACACGACTCCTCTTGCCTTTTGTCTGCTTGCACTCACATTTTTGCAAGGGGGCTTCATCTATTTTTATTCAAGAACACTTCGTTCTCCTACCCACAGGGGTCTCCATAAGCCCAAAACAAGCCCGAGGAGTGAACTCTATTCTGCGACATCACAAAATCCTGAAGTCCTCAAGGTTCTTAAGGACTTCAGGGAACAATTACAAAAATTTACCGATCAAAGAACTCCGCACAGACTGATCCGCAATGAGGCCATCTGGAAGACCATTCTGACCATCACCGACCAATCCCATCTCCAAAACAGCTGGCAAAACTGTTTCAGCGGCAAGCTCTCCACCCTCTGCCAGCCGCTGGAAAGTGACCGGATCTACATCGTCGAAGCAGATACAAACGCCAGACAGACAGTCAGACAGCAAAAAAAGTTCCAGGCAACTATTGATCATAGCTGGATATTTAACAATCCTGATTGCGTTGCCCTCCTGAAAAACGGCCATATCATCAACAATCAGTCTCCTCAGATATCAGAAGAAGAACACAATGGGCTTAAAGAACTCGGCGTCCAGGCCTTTCTTGATATCCCAATTTTGTTAAAGAATGAACTTTGGGGAATCATCGGCACGGATAGACTGACAAATGCCACTCCGTTTACCGAGCAACAGATCCAGGGATTAAAATTTATTGCCAATATCCTGGCCATGACCATCCGTAACCAACGGGATTGTTCAGAAAGAGACCGTTTAGCAACAGTGATTGAACAATCAAGTGACTGTACCCTTATAACCAACCCTGCAGGCCAAATTCTTTATGCCAATCCTGCCTGCGAAACTATCACCGGCTATTCGCAGGCAGAAATCATCAACACACACATCAAGACCCTCTATCCTGAAAACGTCAAAGACAGCAGCACATGGAAAGAGATTACAACAGCCCTGAAGAATGGAGAAAAATGGCAGGGACAATTTGCCAACTATCGCAAAGATCACACCCTCTATGAAGAAGAGATGCTCATTTCACCAGCTGTCAATCCAATGGGAGGCATTACCCACCAAGTGATCGTCAAACGTAATATCACAGAAAAAAAACGACTGGAGTCCATTGTCGAGGCGGCAAACCTCATGGACAATATCGGATTTATTTTTTCCAGCATTCGCCATGAACTGGGTAACCCGATCAATTCAATCAAGGTCTCTCTCTCGGTTCTTGATACCAATCTCGAACTCTATGATAAAAACGACATCAAACGTTTTATTAATCGTGGCCTTTCAGATATTGGCCGTGTTGAATACCTGCTCAAAACACTCAAAAATTTCAGCACATTTGAACGCCCGATCATCGAAAAAACAGACATGACGGCCCTGCTCAACGAATTCCTCACTCTGATCGCAACAGATCTCAAGCAAAAAGGCATTCAACTGACCACCAATATCCCTAAAGAACCTCATATCGGCATGATCGACCCCCGTGCTTTCCAGCAAGTACTCCTCAACCTGATCGCCAATGCGGCAGACTCCCTGGCCGAAACTTTACAAAAAAACATTTCTCTCACCATGCTTCAGAAAGAAAATGGCCAGATCAATATTATTATTGGCGACAATGGCTGCGGCATCAACGACCATGAACAGAGCAATTTATTCAAACCTTTTTATACCACTAAGCCGCAGGGAACCGGTTTAGGTCTGGTTATTGTCAAAAAAATGCTCTCCAAAATGGGCTGTTCCATTGACATCCGCAGCAAAAATAACATGGGAACCAAGGTTCTTATTGTTATTCCCGGCCTTTGACAGCTTTTTCTGGACACAGGCCAACTACGCATGGTAAAAAGAAAGTATTCAGCTACATTTAGATATGATATAAAATCACACCTCATCAAATAACTACCTGAAAGGAAAGAAGAATACATTCTCCTTCCCACTTGATGAACTGTCACATTTATCACCCGGCGAAAGCCATTATGGGAGTTGCTATGAATACCGTTCTTATTGTTGACGATGATGAAAGCTTTTTGCTCAGCCTGATTGATGGATTTAAGTCTTATGAAGATCAATTTGGCATTATTACCGCCCATAATGGCGAAGAGGCGGTCACCATTCTGGATGAACAAGAGATCCATCTGGTCCTTACAGACCTGAAGATGCCCAAGATGGACGGCTTTGCACTGGTTGCTCACCTCAGTGCCCACCATCCCGAGCTCCCCGTTATTGTCATGACCGCCTTCGGCACACCGGACATTGAAGAAAATCTAAAAGAAATCGGGGCGTTTCAATACATAGAAAAACCTATCGACTTCAACCTGCTGGTCACAAAAATCCTCAAGGGACTTGAGGGCCGCTCCAAAGGATTTATCACCGGAGTCTCTTTGAGTTCATTTCTCCAGTTGCTGGAACTGGATAAAAAAACATGCACAGTCACTGTTCGTTCTGGAAAGCATCAGGGTAATATGTATTTTAGAAACGGTGATCTCCTGGATGCCGACACAGACGATCTCTCTGGGGAAGATGCCGCCTTTACAATCATCAGCTGGAAAAATGTAGAGATTGTGCTGGAAAACTCCTGCAAAATCACTGAACCAAAAATCCATGATTCTCTTGGTTTTATTCTGCTGGAGGGGAGCAGAAGGCAAGACGAGCAAAACGCATCGCCCGCCGATTCTAGAGGTTCTACACCCCAGCCCGCCACTTCCGGTGCCTCTCTCGACTCCATAGACCTGACCGGCATGGATCTGGGACTAGACGACTTCCTCCATGAAGATGAAGATGTCCCTCCCCCTCCCTCTAGGGCAGTTGAGCCCTTGACGACAGCCTCAACCCATACAGCCAATCCAATCTTACAGCAATTTATCACTATGCTGGACGCAATGCCTGAAATCAGCAACTCCATTCTCGTCTCAAAAGATGGAAACCTGGTATATGCTGCCAAGACAGCTGATGACCAAATATCGAATTTCATAACCTATATTTCCGTTGTAAGTCAGCAGCTTCAAGAGGCAATGGGAACAGGGGAACAGCAATACACCATGCTCAGCTTAAGCAGTGGCAACAATCTTCTCATCCTCAGTGGAAAAGAGGTAGTAGTAGGATTGGAGATCAGCAACACTGTCCCTCCCGGTCCTGTTGCAGCCGGATTAAGACCCGTATTAAGCAGGATCAGCATGCAATAATCAGGAACCATTTTTGCTATAAGAGGCAAGGTTCTTTTGTGATCACAGACTATAAAAGGAAATGCACCATGGATTCGCTGCTCAAAGAAATCAATATGCTTCCCGGAGTTTTTGGCTGTTTTGTTTACACAGGCAATCAAGAGCTGGCGGCCGCAAAACTTCCACCAATCTTCAAGGAAAACACTATCAAAACCATGGGCAACCTTCTCACCCGTACCATCAAGATGGGAACCATGGCCAATCTGGATATGGCAAGCATTGACTTCAAGTTCGATGTGTCACTACTTATTGTCAAACCCCTGGCAGAGGGAGCAATTTTGGTCATGGTCTGTGAACCTGCCGTTAATAAGTCCCTTATCAACATGACCATCTCAATGTTGATAAATGATATCCAGACCGCTGTCAACAAAGGGCCTGCGACCATAGCACAATCCCCTGCTCAACCCGAGGGTGGCATGCAGACTCAGACAGCACCCGCACCCCCTCAAGAGCCGATACAAAAAAAACAAGAGGCCGAGATTGACGCCGCACTTGCGCCGATACTGGAAAAAATCAAAGACGCATTAGCCTATGCGATTGGACCAATTGCCGGACAAGTCATGAAAGATATCATTGAAGTCTGGGCAGAGCAGGGGCCAACGTCAAAACAGCAACTGCCGGCCTTGGCAAAGCTGCTCTGCCAGGAGATCAACGACAAAGAACTGGAAATAGAATTTATGGGCCAGATTCGGCCATTATTCTAATCGAGATATCACAATCTACTACTGACAGCTCTTGTGATTTTTTGAACTTCCAACAACCACCGTTTTATTCAAACGATACAGGCTTACCTCCCGTTCCGGTAGGAATATGATCACGGCCCGCTCTCCGTCCTGGCTGAGCCCAAGTTCCCTGAGACACTGCCCAGAAAAACGTAAGCAAAAACCTTTTTTAAAAAACTGATTCCTGTTCCCTTTATCAAAAACACCAGCAAGCTCAGAACCTGTCTGCCGATAGAGTTCATTCCTTACCGCCAGTGGCTGTTCTTCTTCGCGCTCGACCTGCAGATATGAAGGCAGGAAACGATGCCCGCAACGCAACCAGTCATAGCGCAGGATTTCCAGGAGCAAAGGGCCATCCTCCCTCCCCTGAATCAACCGACTGAGCAATTGTCCCATAAATTCCTGGGTGGCCGCCAGAGCAAAGAAATTCTCTTCCTGGCAGATCCGTAGCAGTTCCTGGAAAAATGAGGCCACATCCTCTCCTGTCCTCCGCAGATACTCCCAGAGTGAAGGGAAATAGCGGTTATTGACAAATTTTTCCACACACTCGCAGAACCAGTAAAGTTCCTGCAATACCGCATGATCCAGCCACTGATTGGCCAACACTGCATAAGGCGGCTGTTTACAACTCACGTATGAGCAGCTTTCCGCATCTCTACTGATCCCCGTACCGGGAAGCAACTTCAACAAACCCATCTGCAGATAATGCGCACCGGTGGCAAAAAGCTCTGCAAATGAGCGACAAAACTTCTCCTTGGTCTCATAAGGCAGACCAAGAATCAGATCCACATGGAGATGGATGGAGCCAAGGAGCACAAGTCTTTTGATATTCTGCAAGGCGCTTGCCAGATCGACCATGCGACCAACGGCCTGCAGGGTGTGATGGTGGGTGGACTGAACCCCGATCTCAAACTGAAAACGCCCCACCGGCACGCTCTGGAGAAAAGCAAACATCTCTTCAGTAAAACGATCAGGAGTTATCTCAAAATGAAACAAGGTTTCGCTTTCAATCCCTATAAGAAACTGCCAGATGGCCAATGCTCGTTCCGGCCTGTCATTAAAGGTTCGATCCACAAAACGCAGCGTCGCCGGCCTATGACGCAATATCTGGACAAGCTCCTGCTGAACCTGGCCAAGCTCCTTATGATACACTCCTTTTTCCGCCGAAGAAAGGCAGTAGCTGCAAGAGAACGGACAGCCTCTGGAACTCTCATAATAGATATTTCTGTTTCTCAAGTGTAAGCTGAAGTCCTCTTCACGATACGGCGACAAGAGGACACGATCCTGCATCTGGAGAAAGGAGCCTCCATACAGAGGTTGCAGGTTTTTTGTTTCCAGATCCCGATAAAAAGTCTCGCTCACGGCCTCCATATCACCACTGACCACTGTACATAACGCAGGAGAAAGACTGCGGCCAATAACCGCAGCCTGGGGGCCGCCTACCACTACACCACAATCAGGAAGACACCCCTTCAGATCGTGAATCAACTGTTCCACCCGATCGGAATTCCAGACAGCTGCTGAAAAAAAGATGTAATCCGGCTCTCCTTGGCTTAGACGCGGCAGCGTTTCATAATAGGAGTCATTGATAGTTAGCTGACACAACTCTGTCTCCATCCCCGGACAGTTCTTCTCCAACTCATTCCGAACATGGAACAAGGCGAGACAGGAATGGGTAAAACGGGCATTGAGAGCCACAATTTTGATCTGCATTAGACTCTTTCTTAAAGGTTGAAGGTTGTTTCTCTACTATGATAGTATGCATAAGATAAGTGATCATTTTTAACAGGAAACAGAACCATAAGCAACACTCAGGAGAAAGCCTTGTCCTCGTCATTTAACACTTCACCACCTTCTCTTTCTCTTTTTCTACTCACGTCCCTGCCACTTTTTTTCCTGCTCCTGGCATCTCCCGCCGCAGCCAGCATCTCCTCCTACGAACTTGCCATCTCCTTTCAGCCTGAGAAGCAGATGATGAGCGGCACCGCCCATATCTCGGTGCCGGCCGGTCAGGAACTCTCCCTGGGCCTCGAGGGGATATCAGCTTCCGCTATCATGATCAACACGATGGGGCAGGAGACAATCCCCGTGCCCATCCCGAACGATGGCCATCTCCATTTCCCTGCCACAAATAAACCACTGGAAGTTTTCATCTCTTATTGCAAGCAGATCCCCGATAACGACTCAGACAATATGATCAGTGACCAGGGTATCATTCTCTCCAGCATGTGGCATCCCATCCCCGACCGAAACATGCGGTTCAGACTCAGGGCCATGGTTCCCAAAGGGTTCAAGGCAATAGCAGAATCAGATGACCTTGGCTATACAGCCAGGGACAAAGAACATTCTTTTTCATTTTCACAACCGGTACAATCCATTCATTTTGCCGCTGGTCCCTACAGCATAAAAACGCTCAAGATACGGAAGGATCTCCTGGTCTCCACCTGGTTCTTCAAAGAGGATGCATCCTTAAGCCACGAATATCTGGAAGCTGCCGCTAAATACATCAGGCGATACGAACAGGAGATAGGGACATTTCCCTACCATCACTATGCCATTATTGCCAACCGCCTGCCAAGCGGTTGGGGGATGCCAACTTTTACTCTTCTGGGCCAGCAGGTTCTCCGCCTGCCCTTTATCAAGGACACCTCACTGGGGCACGAGATCCTGCATTCCTGGTTTGGCAACAGCATCGAGGTTCGTCCGGACTCAGGCAACTGGTGTGAGGGGTTAACCAGCTATCTTGCCGACTACGCCTATGATGAAGAGCAAGGACATGGTGTAGCCCACCGGAAAGAAGCCATCATTAACTATCTGAGTTACGTATCGCCGAAGACAGCGATTTCTCTAGGTGATTTCGTCTCCGCAGACCACAATCAGCCTATGGCCCAGGCTATACGTGCCGTTGGCTACAACAGAGGGGCAATGTTTTTTCACGAGTTGAAAGGGCTGTTGGGTCCGGAACTCTTTAGGGAGGGAGTACGACAATTCTACCAGAAGTACCGTGGCCAAGCGGTCTCATGGGACGAGATCAGGGAAAGTTTTGAGCAGGTTGCAAAGCAGGATTTGCACGCATTCTTCCAAGAGAGACTTGAATCTCCCGATATTCCCGATCTTACCGTTTCCAATATCAAGGTTGACAACCGAAAACCGCAGACCATGCTCACTTTTACCCTGCGACAACAGAGCAAAAAACCATTCACCCTCATCCTGCCCATACTGGTCAAGACTCCGCAGGGTGAACAGCGCTTTTCTCGCACGCTCTCACAAACAGAAAGCACCATTAAACTGCCGGTGGACGGTCCTCCCACAGAACTGATCATCGATCCCGACTATGATCTGCTGCGAGTGTTAACCCCAAAAGAACTCCCCCCTGTCTGGTCCCGCTTTCTTGGCGCCCCTGAAAAGACTATCGTGCTTGAATCTAAGGCGGCAGCCACAATCTTTGCACCACTGCTGCAGGACCTTGCTAAGCCATCCTGGAAAATCATGGCCGCAGACCAGGTGCGCAATCAGGATCTGAGCAAAGGAAGCACCCTCTTTCTGGGCGTCAACGGTTCAGCCAGCCGCTCACTCTTTGCCAGGCCTGATCATCCACAACAGGGATTCACCGTGGACGTACGCACCAATCCCCTGAATCAGACTCAAGTAACCGTTCTCATGAGCAGCAGCAGTGCTGCCGAAACCTCAGCCGCCCTACCAAAACTCTCCCACTACGGAAAATATTCCTGGCTCCATTTCCGACAAGGACAGATTCAAGAGAAAACCATCAAGGCCAGTGAGTCCGGCATCCATTTCATTCTGGAGGAGTTACCATCAGGCAGCCCGGTTTCCCTTTTAAGTTCTTTTGACACCATCATCGACCAATTGAGCCAGCGCCGAGTTATCTACGTGGGAGAAAACCATACCTCAATGGCAGACCATCGGCTCCAGTTCAGGATCATCCAGGCTCTGCACCAGAAGAATCCCGATCTCGCCATTGGCATGGAGATGTTCCCCCAAAGTAGCCAAGTTGCCCTTGATGCCTATATCAATGATGACACCATAAGTGAACGGGAATTTCTTCGAGCCTCACGCTATTTCGAGGTATGGAGCTATGATTGGCGTTACTTTCGCGACATCATCAATTATGCCCGTATATACAAACTGCCGGTGATCGGACTTAATCTGGAAAGAAAAATTGTCAGCAAGGTCTTCGCAGATGGTAACACCGACTCCCTGAACGCGGAGCAAAAAATGGCACTGCCCGAAGATCGTAACCTGGACCTCCCAGGATACACAGAGCGCTTGGATGTAGTGCATGGACTGCATAGCCAGAATCAACAGGAAGGAAAGGGAATGCTGGCCGGTTTTATCCAGGCCCAGGCCATATGGGACGAAACTATGGCCGAGAGAACAGCCACGTTTTTGACAGATCATCCCACCACCCGAATGGTGATCCTGGCAGGGGCTCAGCACACCCGCAAAGATTCGGGAATTCCACCACGGGTGGCAAGCAGGATAGAGGTAAGACAGGCATCGGTAGTAAATCTCAGCGCCGGGGATACAGGGGAAGACCTTCATCAGACCACAGACTTCTTCTTTCTGGCAGCCCCTGTTGACCTTGAACCAGTGGGCAAGATGGGTCTGATGCTGGCTGAGATGCAAGAAGGTGGAAAGAAAGGGCTGAAGATAAATGATATCAGCCCTTTGGGCAAGGCCAGTCAAGCAGGAGTACTAAAAAATGACATCCTGATTGCTATAAACAACACCACTATCAGCTCAATGGAGGATGTACGTATTATTCTCATGGATAAGCAAGCAGGAGAGCATGTCAAAGTACGCATCCAGCGTCAAGATGGGCAACAAACCGAGGAGAAAGAGGTAGAACTGGAACTTTCCAATCTGGAAATGCCCAAATCACACCCATGATTTTTCGATAGCTGTCCTACTTCTGACAATCACCCCACCAACAACATCCAGTCTGTGGACAGGCAGTAACTCCACTTTGGAAACAGGGTGTATTGCCTTCTTTAACCTGAATAGCCCGGATCAAATCTACCTTTAACATCTTGGCACCATTAATCCCCATTTCCTTTGCAATCTTTCTGATTTCTTTAACAACCATCCTGACACCCCGTCGCTGAAATGTTTTATTTTTGTCTTTTGCATAATCGCAAAAAAAACAAATTGTTTTTATTAAGTATTCAACAGACAATTACAAAAGTCAAACAACTAACCAAAAATAATTATTCATGTTCATATTCGTTGCTTTCATGAAATACCCTATTTTATTTCTTCTTGATAGCAGGACACTCTATGACAAGCTGTTCTGTATGGGTTTTAAAATGATCCCAGAAGGGATAAGATCGACATCCAGATGGTCGCACCGCATAAATGGAACATTTTCTCTCAGCCCCCTGGAAAAAAATACATTCCATACCTTGTTCGGTGACACGCTCTTTACAGGAAAATCTGTTTCCGACACGACAGAGATAAGCATCCACAAAATCAATAAAGTGTATCTGCAGAAACAAACAGATACTATTGATCTCTTGCAAATTCACCCAGACATTTCCAGATGCTCCACAACAACAGTGGCCAGGACATGTTTCACAGACACGGGGATCAAACACAAAATCAAAACCATCCATTTGCATAACAGTCATTTTGCTCATGCCTTTTAACGAATTATTCTTTTACTGCCACTGCACCTTCAACATGAAAAGCACATGCACAATTTATCTTAGTAAAGTATATTTATACAATATTAGAATAAGCTTTGTGCATTCCCACTGCCATAGATTCCATTTTATACCACTTTATATTTCATATCCCCATAGTGAGGAGACAGCAGACAAATGTTTACCATCCAGAAGAACGAGCTCTCAACCACTCTCACAGAATTCTCTTCTTTCTTCCTTCTTATTATCTTTCTACTGGTTTTTCTGGCCTATGCACCAACAGCGATAGCTGAGATAACTGACACCTACTCTGTCGTCAATGATTCAGAGGTACCTGTCAGAAGTGGCCAGGGGACTGAGTATAAAATCGTCTCCCTCCTGCAAAATGGAGATACAGTTCTTTCCCTGGAGGAAAACGGCTACTGGATCAAGATTCGTACCGCAACGGGCCGTGAAGGTTGGATGCTGAAACGATATCTGAGCAGCACACCTTCCGTTGTTGATGATGCCTCTTCCCTTCCAACCAACAGCAATCAGTCAGACATGCAAACCGAGGAGAGTAACCCACCAACCGAACAACAGTTGTCCGCTCCCAACGCTGAAACAAATGTTCTCCCGGAAGAGATCCCGTTACCACAAGCTTACAATACAATCCTCCAGCAAATCAGACAATCGCAGAAAGACCGAGAAAATGAGATCAGGGAACTCAGAGAAAAGTTGGCAGAAGTAACACTGGAAAACCAGGCACTGCGGAAAGATGAAAGGATTCAATGGTTCCTGGCAGGAGGCGGAGTACTCGTTATCGGCTGGCTAATCGGTCTCATCACTTGCAAATCCGGGAGGCGTAAGCCGTCACTGCTGTAGAATGCGCGCGGGGTGAGATTGACAGGCTGAATATTTCTCTTATACTGCGCCAATGGCCTCAGCTATCTGGATTGCCTGCCGAGTGGAGGCGACATCGTGAACCCGGACAATGGAAACTCCCTGCGCCACCGCCAGGGCTGAAACAACTGCAGTTGCCAGATCACGCTCCTCCACCTGCCTGTTAGTGATCTCCCCCAGGAATCTCTTACGAGAATGACCGAGCAGGATGGGTTGACCCAATGTGGAGAAGACAGACAGATTTTTGAGTATGAGCAGATTATGGACAAGGGTTTTACCAAAACCAATTCCGGGATCAAGGACAATACGGCGGAGATCAATCCCCTGGCCTTGTAACCAGTCAAGACGTTCCCTGAAGAAATCAAGTATTTCACCTACCACATCCTGATACACAGGTTCTACCTGCATATCACCAGGCGTCCCCTGCATATGCATGATGACAACCGGAACCTCTGTGGTGCGCAGCAGATCAATCATGGCCGGATCATGACGCAAGGCCGAGACATCGTTGATCATATCGGCCCCGGCCATAAGGGCCTGACGCGCTACCTCAGCTTTGCGGGTATCAATGGAAATGGGCAGGGAATATCTCCTGCGAATAGCCTGAATGGCCGGGATGACCCGGCGGAGCTCTTCTATTTCTGAAACGGGCTGGGCAAAAGGGCGGGTGGACTCACCACCCACATCAAGAAGATCAGCACCAGCCGCAACCAAGGCATCAGCTTGAGCCACAACGCTAACCTCGTCTTGATAACAACCACCATCAGAAAATGAATCAGGGGTCACATTGATGATCCCCATAATCCGTACTGCAGCCAACAGAATTACTCCTTACCCTCGACCAGACCTGGAGTTTCCACGCTGCTTGGTTTATCCCCGGCAGGTTCACTTCCAGCCCCCTCGTCAGTGGCAGACTCTATTGTTTTCTCCTTTTTTACCGGTTTGACAGGCTCCACAACCACCGGCTCATATTGTCCAGGGCGCAGTTCAGCCAGAATCCGCTCGATATCATCAAGAACAATGGTCTCTTTCTCCAGCAACTCTTCTGCCATCCGCGTAAGGACATCACGATTCTCAGTGAGAAGAGAAACCGTCTGGGTTGTGGCCTCATCAATAATATGCTTTACCGCCGTATCAATCTTGCGGGCGGTATCTTCGCTGAAATCACGATGTTGGGCAATCTCCCGACCAAGGAAGATCTGCTCTTCCTTCTTGCCATAGGTAAGTGGCCCCAAATCATCACTCATTCCCCATTCACAGACCATTCGCCGAGCCATATCCGTAGCCCGCTGCAGATCGTTACCGGCACCGGTAGTAATCTCATTAAAAACAAGCTTTTCCGCAATCCGTCCACCAAAGAGGATACAGAGGGTATGTTCAAGAAAACTCTTCGAATGGGTAAACCTCTCTTCGGTAGGCAACTGCATGGTCAGGCCAAGAGCACGCCCGCGGGGAATAATCGTTACCTTATGAATCGGATCGGTATCAGGGAGCAGTCTTGCAACCAGAGCATGTCCTGCCTCATGGTAGGCCGTAACCTCTTTTTCCTTATCGGTAATGACCATGGAACGGCGTTCCGCACCCATCATAATCTTATCTTTGGCGCGATCCAACATATCCTTATCGATCTTGTTGGCACCATCCCGAGCCGCCATAAGGGCTGCTTCATTGATAAGATTTTCCAGATCGGCACCGGAGAAACCAGGGGTTCCCCTGGCAATAACTGCCATATCGACATTTTCATCCATGCTCTTTGTCTTGTTGCCGTAAATCTCAAGGATCTTCTGCCTACCCTTTACATCTGGCAGCGGTACCACCACCTGGCGGTCAAAGCGACCGGGACGGAGCAGGGCAGGATCAAGAACATCAGGTCTGTTCGTTGCAGCAACGATGATCACGCCTTCATTTTTATCAAAGCCGTCCATCTCCACCAGCAATTGATTCAAAGTCTGTTCACGTTCATCATGGCCGCCACCCAGGCCGGCGCCACGATGCCTGCCCACAGCATCGATCTCATCGATGAAGATGATACAGGGGGCATTCTTTTTTCCCTGCTCGAACAAATCCCGCACCCGTGAAGCGCCAACTCCCACAAACATCTCTACAAAATCTGAGCCGGAGATGGTGAAAAATGGAACGTCGGCCTCACCGGCAATGGCCTTGGCGAGTAAAGTCTTTCCGGTGCCTGGCGCACCGGCCAGCAACACCCCTTTGGGGATGCGGCCACCAAGCTTGGTGAATTTCTGTGGATCCCGCAGGAAATCGATGATCTCTTCCAGCTCTTCTTTGGCCTCATCAATACCGGCAACATCGGCAAAGGTAACCTTATTATCTCCTTTTTCCTTCAGCTTGGCCTTGTTTTTCCCAAAGGACATAGCTCCTCCTTTACCGCCCATCTGCATCTGGCGCATGAAGAAGACCCAGACCCCAATGAGAAGGAGCATGGGGAACCAGGAGACAAAGATCGTCATAAACCAGGAATCTTTCTGCACTTCCTTAACTGTTATATCCACTCCATTTTTTCGCAAAATGGAGATCAGCTCATTATCATTGGCAGGATAGATAGTCTTAAAGGGTTTTCCATCCTGAAGGACACCTGACATGGTATCACCATCAATAGAGACCTTGGTAATAGCCTTACTCTCCACCTGAGACATGAAATCACTGTAGGTCAGTGTATTCATACCGGTCTGAGGTTTGTTGAAAAGATTAAAGAGCAGGATCATGGTCAGACCAATCACCAGCCACATGGATAAATTTTTATAAAAAGTATTCAACGAAACCTCCGGTGGCTCCTTATATTGTTCTTATTGACATCTCTATCGTGGATACGATAAAAAATTATTTCTGTTTTTTGTTATGCCTTATCACAGTAAGTCATAACAGGACATTGTCGAGAGACGATTGTTCTTTTTCGACAAACAGACCTTTTTCTCATATGAAATATTGAATGGGCTGAACCCCAAGGGAACTTTTGCGTAACGCCTGCATCGCCAGGACCACCGACACAGCCCCACTGCTCGTTGTCGTATAGGGGATGCGGAGCTCAAGTGCTGCCCGACGAATCCGATAGGAATCCTCGGTAGTCCGTCTTCCCAAAGAGGTGTTCACCACCCAGGCAACCTGTTTATCCTGCAGTTTGTCGAGGATATGGGGCCGTCCTTCAGAAATTTTATTCACCTGGTCACAGGGGACATCATGTTGCGCAAGATAGCTTGCCGTTCCCTTAGTAGCGAGAAGTGTAAATTTCATCTCCACCAGTTGTCTCGCCGCTTCAAGAATTCCTTTTTTGTCTCCATCACGCACACTGAGAAATACCGCCCCCGAAACAGGCAATGTCACTCCGGCAGCAAGCTGCGCCTTGGCAAGAGCCAACCCAAGATTATCATCGATCCCCATCACCTCACCGGTGGATTTCATCTCGGGACCAAGCAGGGTATCCACGTTTTTGAATCGGTCAAAAGGAAAGACCGCCTCCTTGACCGCCCAATGCTTGATCGTTACCTCGGTGCTCAATCCCAGCTGCTCAAGGGTCATGCCCATCATCACCTTGGTAGCCATTTTGGCCAGAGGCACTCCGGTGGCCTTGCTGACAAAGGGAACCGTTCGGGATGCACGGGGGTTAACCTCCAGGATATAGAGATCCTCATCTTTAACCGCGTATTGCACATTCATCAGGCCGATCACTCCAAGCTCTTCGGCCATGGCCCGAGTTGCCTGCTTGATCTCTTCAATAAGCTGTGGAGACAGGGTATGCGGCGGCAGAACACAGGAAGAGTCACCAGAGTGGATTCCAGCCTCCTCAATATGCTCCATAATCCCACCGATAATGGTTTTTCTCCCATCACAGATAGCATCAACATCCACCTCGATGGCATCCTCCAAAAATTTATCGATCAAAACAGGATGCTTGTTGTCTGCCATGCCCGGCTTAGCCATAAATTCGCGAATCCCTTGTTCACTATAGACAATCCGCATATCACGGCCACCCAGAACATAAGAGGGCCGGACCACCACAGGATAGCCAATCTGTGCTGCGGCACTGAGAGCCTCAGCCAAGGTATAAACCGTATCATTATTGGGCTGACGCAGGTGCAGTTTCTGCAGAAACTCCTGGAAACGTTTGCGATCTTCCGCCCGATCAATGGAATCAGGGGAGGTTCCAATGATCGGCACCCCGGCCTCTGCCAAGGCCACGGCCAGATTCAACGGGGTCTGACCGCCAAACTGGACGATCACCCCGTCCGGCTTCTCCAGATCAATAATGTTCATCACATCTTCCAGGGTCAACGGCTCAAAATAGAGCTTGTCCGAGGTGTCATAGTCGGTAGAAACGGTCTCGGGATTGGAATTGACCATGATCGACTCGACACCGATCTCAGCCAAAGCAAAGGCCGCATGGACACAACAATAATCAAATTCTATACCCTGACCGATCCTGTTAGGCCCGCCGCCAAGGATCATAACCTTTTTCCGCTCCGACCTGCTCGCCTCATTCTCCTGCTCGTAGGTGGAATAATAATAAGGTGTATAGGATTCAAACTCTGCGGCACAGGTATCAACCAGTTTATAGACCGGAACGATCCCCAGTTGCTTCCGCAACATGCGAACGTCATTGACGGAGGTACCGGTGAGAAAGGCAAGCTGAGTATCCGAAAATCCGTATTGTTTACATTTTTTCAGGAAATCACGTCCCATTCCCCGCAGATCCTGCTGCCGGATCTCCTGCTCCAAGGCCACGATCTGCTCAAGGTTGCGGAGGAACCAGGGGTCAATCTGAGTCAGATTATGGATATGTTCGACAGTCATGCCCCGCCTGAGCGCCTCATGAAGATAGGAAACCCGTTTGGAGCTTGGAACCCTCAGGCCCGTCTCCAGCTCAAAGAGTTCGAGATGATCAAGACTCTTCTTGCCGTCAGCCCCAAAACCGGCCCGGCCGGTCTCCAGCGAACGCATGGCCTTCTGAAAAGCCTCCTTGAAGGTCCGGCCAATGGCCATGGTCTCACCCACGGATTTCATGGCGGTGCTCAGTACATCCTCGGCCTCGGGAAATTTTTCAAAGGTAAAGCGGGGAATCTTAACCACACAGTAATCTATGGTCGGCTCAAAAGAGGCATAGGTTTCCCGGGTAATATCGTTTTTGATCTCATCAAGGGTAAATCCCACGGCCAGCTTGGCAGCAATCTTGGCAATGGGAAAACCGGTGGCCTTGGAGGCCAGGGCCGAACTCCGGGAAACTCTGGGGTTCATCTCAATGATCATCAACTCGCCGTCTTGTGGATTAACGGCAAACTGCACATTGGACCCACCGGTCTCAACCCCGATCTCTCTGATAATGGCAATGGCCGCATCCCGCATCTCCTGATATTCACGATCGGTCAGGGTCTGGGCTGGGGCCACGGTGATGGAGTCACCGGTATGGACCCCCATGGCGTCCATATTTTCAATGGAGCAGATGATAACCACATTATCCTTGCAGTCGCGCATCACCTCAAGCTCAAACTCTTTCCAACCAAGAAGACTGCGTTCGACCATGATCTCGGTGGTCATCGACAGATCCAGACCACATGAAGACATGGTCTCCAACTCCTGACGGTTATATGCTACACCGCCGCCGGTTCCGCCAAGGGTGAAACTGGGACGGACAATAACCGGGAAGCCAATGGCATCACCGGCAGCCATGGCATCTTCGAGAGTATGAACAATGGCCGACTCAGGCACCTTGAGCCCAATGGCGCGCATGGCTGCCCGGAACTCTTCACGTCCCTCCGCCTTTCTGATAACATCAACCTTAGCAGCCAACATTTCCACATTGTATTTATCAAGGACACCAGACTCAGCCAGTTTAATGGCAGTATTCAGTGCAGTCTGCCCGCCAAGGGTGGGCAGAAGGGCATCAGGCCGTTCCTTTTCAATTACCTTGGTCACCATCTCCGGGGTAATGGGCTCAATATAGGTACGATCGGCAAGCTCCGGATCGGTCATAATGGTGGCAGGATTGGAGTTGATAAGAACAACCTCATATCCCTCTTCCTTCAGTGCCTTGACTGCCTGGGCACCCGAATAATCAAACTCACAGGCCTGACTAATAATAATGGGACCAGAGCCAATGATGAGGATCTTGTGAATATCGGTTCGTTTTGGCATGGGATCATCAAGAAAATATTAGGTTTTATGGATTGAGGCCTTAAAATATTATTTAAATAAAAGGGTTATGCAACTAATCACTATAGTTTATAGCCGCTTACCAAAATAACATGGCCATCTAAATATCATCAATGGCATAAGGAGCTGTAACGAAATAAGTTGAAATGGTCTCGTGATTTCGTAACGGATCCTAAGCTTTTTCACTCCGCATCATCTCGATAAAGCGGTCAAAAAGATACAATGAGTCATGAGGTCCCGGGGCATGTTCGGGATGATACTGAACGGAGAATGCAGGATAAAGCCGATGACGCATTCCTTCAAGGCTACCGTCGTTCAAATTAATATGGGTCACTTCAATGACCTCTTTGTCCAAACTGTCAGGATCCACAGAGAAACCATGATTCTGCGAGGTGATTTCCACGTGCCCTGTGGCCAAATCTTTAACAGGTTGGTTTCCGCCGCGATGGCCGAATTTCACTTTGTACGTAGACCCGCCGTAAGCAAGTCCAAGAATCTGATGTCCAAGACATATTCCGAAAATAGGCGTCTTCCCCAGAAGGGCTTGCACCGTCTCCACCACCCCCTCAATACCATCAGGGTCCCCGGGGCCGTTTGATAGAAAAACGCCATCCGGCTCCATGGCCAGAATGGCCTGAGCATCGGTTGTGGCCGGAACCACCTGAACCTGACATCCCTTCTCGGTCATGATGCGGAGCTGATTGTATTTGATCCCGCAATCAAGGGCAACAACCTTCAGGGGATTATTCATTCCAGATTGGACGGTGGAAAAACCGGTGCCGGGCACCGGTCTGTTATCTGCCCAGCCATAGGGCTGATCACAGGTCACCTTGCGGACCATATTCTGACCGACCAAACCGACCCAGGCCTTAGCCCGTGCAACCAGAGACTCCTTATCCAGATCCTCGGTGGAGACAATGGCCTTCAGAGCTCCAACCGTGCGGATATGCCGCACCAACGCCCTGGTGTCAAACCCCTCTATCCCAAGGACACCATAACGGTCAAGAAACTGGGCAAGAGTCTGCTCGGAGCGGAAATTGGACGGTATGGCATTATACTCCTTCACCAGAAAGGCCTTGGGATGCACAGCAGCCGACTCCATATCCTCACTGTTCACTCCATAATTTCCAATGAGAGGGTACGTCATGGTCACAATCTGACCAGTATAGGAAGGATCAGTAAGGATCTCCTGATATCCGCTCATGGAGGTGTTGAAGACCATCTCGCCGATGGCCTCACCTCTTCCGGTAAAGGACTCACCTTCAAAAATGGTCCCATCTTCCAGGGCTATCAATGCTTTCATATCTTTTCCTATCCTTCTCCCAAGGGGAGAGAATTATATTATCCTTGAATGCTCGTTATTCTATAAAAACTTGCAGGACCTCATCTTTTCCAAAAAACGCAAGTCAAAAAGACAAAACCAGAATATTTAACCCGGAATACCACTTCAAGTCAATCAGAATCGGGACGAAGAACCAGGAAACACCCTCTCCCCAGCCACAGGCATCCTGATTTATGATTGACAAGTCAAGCCCTCCTGATTATTTATCTTTAATCCTTGTACTTAGCGATTATTGAATGATAAATAGTGGGTTATCGTCCTTCCCTTCGTTGTCTTAGTACGGTCACGCTCGGTACAAGGCTACAGGCATTTAATAACATTGGATTAGCCTTACAAACAGTAGAAACCATGCGCAAGATTAACCTCTTATGGTTCTACACATTTACTCTTTTATTCATTTTATCTGGAGAAACACTCATGGCAGAGACGCAACTGAAAGATGGCCTGTACGCCAAATTTATCACCGCAAAGGGCGATATCATCTGTGCCCTGGAATTTGAGAAAACTCCCCTTACCGTGGCCAACTTTGTCGGGCTGGCCGAGGGGACCAAAGAACTCGGTGGCGGTGCCGGCAAAGGAGGAGCCAGATTTTATGATGATCTGACCTTCCATCGGGTCATCCCCGATTTCATGATTCAAGGCGGCTGCCCTTTGGGTACCGGAACCGGCGGCCCCGGCTACACCTTCCCCGACGAATTTGACCCCACCCTGAAACACAGTGGCCCAGGCATCCTCTCCATGGCCAATGCCGGACCAGGAACCAATGGCAGCCAGTTTTTCATTACCCATATAGCCACTCCATGGCTGGACGGCAAACATACGGTTTTCGGCCATGTGATTGAAGGTCAGGACATTGTCGATAAAATCCAAGGCAATGACAAGCTGAAATCAGTGGAGATTATTCGAGTAGGTGCGAAAGCTCAAGCATTCAAAAGTGACCAGGGTGCTTTTGACGCCCTGCTTGACAGCATGGACAAACGAGCCAGAGAAAAAGAACTGGCAGCCATGGAGGCCAGCGTCAAGCAGATCAAGCAACAGTGGCCCAATGCCATCACCACTCCTTCCGGACTCCAATATGTAGTTACCCAGAAAGGTGTTGATAGCGACACCCCATCTGTCGGCACCATGGTCAAGGCCCATTATACCGGCAAGCTTCTGGATGGCACCAAATTTGACAGTTCCCTTGATCGCGGTGAACCAATCAGCTTTCCTGTTGGCCAGGGCCGGGTGATCAAAGGATGGGACGAGGCTTTTTTAAGCATGACCAAAGGCGAGAAGCGGGTCCTCATCATCCCTGCAGATCTTGGTTATGGTCCATCAGGACGTGGTCCGATTCCTCCCAACGCCACCATGATCTTTGAAGTAGAGTTGGTTGATTATTAGCCACGTTGATCGATCGGGTTGAAATCCAACCTACCGACCTTCACAAATAACAAAAGCACAAAGGCTTTATCCGACAACGGATAAAGCCTTTGTGCTTTTTGTCTCAACCCCCAAATTTATCCTTGCTGGCCTTTTTACCTATCTGCCTTGTCAGTATTTCAATCCCACCCTGTCCCGCACCAAATCAAGTGTCACGATGGCCTTGGCACGCGCCTTATCAGCACCTTTTCTCAGGATCTCCCGCAACATAGCAGGATCGGCAAGATATTCCGCCTTTTTCCTCCTGGCTGCTGCAAAATGATCACTGATCAGATCAAACAGCTCCAGTTTTAAATAACCATAGGCCGCTCCCCCGCCCAGGTAGAGATCACGTACCTCCTGCAGACGCTCAGGTGTGGCAAAGAGTTTAAGCATGGCAAAAAGGTTACATTTATCGGGATCCTTCGGATCTTCCACCGGCGTGGCATCAGTCTCAATGGCCATAACCCTTTTCTTCAGAGCCTTTCCCTCGAGAAAAATCGGAATGGTATTGCCATAGGATTTGGACATCTTGCGGCCATCGAGACCGGGAACGATGGCCGTTTCCTTACTGATAGCCGGTTCAGGAACGACAAAGGTCTCGCCAAATGTTTTATTAAACTTTTGGGCTAGATCACGGGCCACTTCCAGATGCTGTTTCTGGTCCTGGCCGACAGGAACCTGGTCCGCCTGATAAAGCAGGATATCAGCAGCCATGAGCACGGGATAGGAAAAAAGCCCATGACTGGGTTCGATACCATTGGCAACTTTATCCTTATAGGAATGACAGCGCTCAATAAGACCCATGGGAGCGATAGTGGAGAGCACCCAAGTCAGTTCACACACCTCCGGCACATCCGACTGCACCCAGAAGATACATTTTTCGGGATCAAGCCCCAAGGCCAGAAAATCGGCGGCAGCCTCAAGGGTACCGGTGGCAAGACGATCACGATCATGGACAGAGGTCATGGCGTGCAGATCAACAATGAAGACATAGAGCTCAGAACTCTCCATCTGAGCAATCATGGACTTCATCATACCAAAGTAATTTCCGATATGGAGCTGACCGGATGGTTGGATTCCAGATAAAATTTTCATAACAATAACGATGGGGAAAGAGGATTAATACAGCAACTACAGGGACATTGAACGTAAGACAATACAGTAAAATCAAAAAAAAGGGGAGTGAGAAAATCCTCTTTCCTCACTCCCCTTCCATTTTTCAGACTTTGACACAACGTCGATCCGGCTGAAAAAAACAGCCATCTTTTACTTCTTATCGTCTTTAACCTCTTCAAAATCGGCATCAACCACATCGTCATCCTTGGGAGCAGAGCCAGAAGCACCACCCTCTGTATGACCTGCATCGGCCCCTTGCTGAGAGGCCTGCGCATACATGAGCTCAGCCAACTTATGCGAGGCCGTGGTCAGCGCCTCAACTGCACTCTTCAACGCTTCGATATCATCACCAGCAGCAGCAGCCTTTACCTTCTCAATCTCTTTTTCGACATTGGACTTGGTGTCAGCATCCACCTTGTCACCAAGATCCTTGAGACTCTTCTGGGTCGCGTGAATCATGGCATCAGCATTATTTCGGGTATCAACCAGTTCCCGCCGCTTATGATCCTCCTCAGCATGCATCTCAGCGTCCCGGGTCATCTTCTCAATATCTTCTTTGGAAAGACCGGAAGAGGCGGTAATACGGATGGACTGTTCCTTGCCGGTCCCCAGATCTTTTGCCGCAACATGGAGGATACCGTTGGCATCAAGGTCGAAAGAGACCTCAATCTGTGGAACACCACGAGGGGCCATAGGGATGTCGGACAGCTCGAAACGACCGATGGTTTTGTTATCCTGGGCCATCTCCCT
>JAQVER010000038.1 GCA_028697885.1 Desulfocapsaceae bacterium | reverse complement strand
TCTTTGAACGGGGGGCCTTCACCGCCTTCGACACCGTGGCCACCGCCCAGACCCTGACCCTCTACGCAATCGGGCTTTTCGCCTATTCGGCCAACAAGATCCTGGTGCCGGTCTTCTACGCCCTCGATGATACCCGTTATCCGGTGATGGCCAGTTTCCTCGCCGTGCTTGCCAATATCGTGATCATCAATCTGACCATTACTTTCTTTCAACATAAGGCCATTGCCCTTTCCACCTCCTGTACCATGTTTCTCAATTTTCTTTTTTTAAGTGCGGTGCTCTATCGGAAGATGGATGGCTATCCGTTGCGTGTACTTTTCCGGGGGGTATCCAAGATTTTCATCGCCACCATCTGTATGAGCCTGCTCCTCTTTTTGGTCAAGATGAAGCTGGCTGGCTTTCTGACCGGGAATCTGATTCAGCAGCTTGTTGCCGTTCTTCTGTTGGTTTTTCTGGCAGCGTCTCTCTATACCGTGGTGCTGCACTGGCTGAAATTGCCCGAACTGACCGAGATTGTCGATAGGGTCCGGGCAAAGTTCCGTTAACAACACAATCTTTTCAGTGACGTCTGAGACTGATTTAATCCTGTCGCAGATGATGTTTCCATAAAAGCGATCCGCGATGCACTGAAAAGGAGTACCGTACCAGGCAGCAAGCGGTTTAAGGACGAACTTGAAGCTGTGCTGACAAGATTTGTTCGACTCTAAACGCCGGGACGACCAAGGTAAACGGAAGGTCAACAAAGTGATGACTATTGTTGATGTTTTTGATATATCTGGCGAATAAGAGTGGTGGTGCGCCTGAGAAGAGAACTGTCGAACGGCATATCAATATCAGGTCCCATTCTCATTCTTCCCCAAGTGTGCGATAAATATTTTACATTGTCGGAGTGAGCGTTTTTAGCGAGTCCAGTTTCAAAGAAGACGAATCTATTTTTTATTGGAGTAAAAATGAAAATCACAATAACTCTTTTCTGCACCTTCATCGCCATCGTCACTTTAGTTACCACCGATGGCCATGCTAATAACAGCGTACAAAGTGAGATGAGTCATGCAATAGGTGGGGTCGTAATGGCCGGTGGTATTACGTGGGCAGTCGATCGTTATTATCCAGAATATCGGGAGAATAGAGGCATGATCGGCTTTGGAGTCAGCACTGTTGCCATCTTCGCTGAGCAAGGTGTAGAATGCGCACTCCATGGCAATGCGTGGGGACAACTGCTCGATGCTACCTCACACATGATTGGTTCAGCGATTGGTGCCTGGGTGACGGATCGTTATATCTTATCACCTGTGGTCACGAACTCCTCTGCGAAAGGACAGTATATCGGAATGGAGCTACGAGGTTCTTTTTAAGAACGTTATCACTTTCAACAAACCTATTCCGGTGAAGCGCCACCTGTTGTAAAAAATGGCGTAAAAAATGGGGACGGAGCCGAATGGCACTTCCTTAAGCCTGTTTTTCTTTCAAAGAATGCATTTAAAGTATGTCATATGAAGACAAAACGTGGCGAAGTGTTACCAAAGAACTTTTCTGCCCCTGCAAAATCAGTCAAATCTGAGCTGCTGGCCCCGGCCGGCAGTATTGAGGCCTTTTTTGCCGCCCTCGATCATGGCGCCGACGCGGTCTACTGCGGGCTCAAGGAATTCTCCGCCCGGGCCAAGGCCCGCAATTTCACCCTGGCCGATGTGGAACGGATGACGACTTACGCCCACAGCCAGAAGAAGCACCTCTATGTCACCCTCAACACCCTGATCAAAGAGGCCGAGCTGCCCCGACTGGTGGATATCCTCGCCTCCCTGGCCGCGATCCCTGTCGATGGCCTGATTATCCAGGACCTCGGGGTCTGGCGGCTGGCCCGTGACCATTTTCCCCAGCTCCCCCTCCATGCCTCCACCCAGATGACCGTCCATAATGCGGCCGGAGTCAAGATGCTGGAACAGATGGGCTTTACGCGGGCGGTGCTGGCCCGTGAGCTGTCCCTGGCCGAGATAGCCGAGGTCCGCAGTCAGACCACCATCGAGCTGGAACATTTTATTCATGGGGCCCTCTGCTTT
The DNA here is from genome assembly GCA_028697885.1 of Desulfocapsaceae bacterium. Lineage (GTDB taxonomy): Bacteria > Desulfobacterota > Desulfobulbia > Desulfobulbales > Desulfocapsaceae > UBA2270. Next base: position 35,381 of record JAQVER010000038.1, on the reverse strand, counting down.
TCCATCTCCGGCCAGTGTTTATTCTCCTCGGCCCTGACCGGCACCAGCGGCAACCGCGGCCGCTGCGCCCAACCCTGCCGCCGCCGTCTGCATAACCGCAAAAAGCCGGGCTACCATTTCTCCACCAGCGATCTCAGCGCCATCGAGCTTCTGCCCCAACTGCTCAAGGCAGGGGTCATGAGCTTCAAGATCGAGGGACGGATGAAGAGCGCCGAGTATGTGGCCCGGGTGGTGGCGGCCTACCGCCTGATGCTCGATGCCCCAGAGAGCCGGCGCAAGAACGCCCTCCAGGAGGCTGCCGAACATCTGGAACTGTCTTTTGGCCGTCAGGCCACCAAGGGTTTTCTCACCGGATTCGTGCCCACCGGTATTGCCGATTCGGCCCAGCATGGGGGTTTGGGGCGTCCTCTTGGTGATATCGTATCGTTGCGAGGCGGCATGATCGGTTTTACAGCCAAGGAACGGCTGCATGTGGGCGACCGCATCCGTGTCCAGCCGCAGAATGATCAGACCGGTACCAGCTTTACGGTGCGGGAACTGTTCTGCGAAAAGAAAAAGGTGAAGGTGGTCAAGGCCGGTGATTTTGTCCAGGTCAAGATCCCGGAAAAGAAATTTTTCCGGGTAGGGGATGCGGTGCTCAAGGTGGGCGGCAGGCCGCTCTTCACCCTGAGCCCGGATGCATGTCAGGAGCGTCTGGCCAAGGTGCTGGCAGCACCAGAAACCGATGCCCAAGAGAAAAAACAGCCAGACTCCTCCTTCAGCAAGGCCTTAGCCAGCCTGTTACCGGAAATTGCGCCGGAAACAACCATGATACAAGAACTCACGGTTCGAGGCCGTGATTTAAGAGATATAGGCCTGCTGGATGATTTGCCGCAGGTGGCCCGACTGGAGCTGCCATTGAACCCCAGAAATATTGCTGACCTCCAGGGAGCCCAGCACCTATTAAAACCAAAAAAAGAACGGCTGATCTGGGAGATCCCGGCCATGCTCTTTGGTCCCGATTGGATCGAATACCGGCACGCTGTGCAGATGCTCTACGGGCTGGGGTACCGGCAATTCAGGATTAACAATCTGGGCCATATCCCCCTGTTTGCCGGGCTTGCTGATGTTGTCCTGCTTGGAGGCTTCCGCTGTTACACCCTGAACAGTCAGGCGGCGCTGGCCTGGCAGGAGCTGGGGCTGGCCGAGCTTACCCTGAGCCTGGAAGATGAACGCACAAATATCAGCAACCTCTTCCATCGACCCCTGACTATCCCCCTGGCCCTGACAGTGTACAGCCCTGTCACCTTGCTCCTGTCCCGAATCCCGATCAAGGGGTTGCGTTCCGGCAATGTACTCCATTCCGACAGCGATGAGACATACCGCATCTTCACTGATACCGGCCTTACCGAGGTCATGCATGGTCGGGATTTTTCCCTGCTGGGCTATTTGCAGGAGATAAAAGAAATGGGATGTGCTCACATAATCGTTGATTTGAGCCAGTGCAGCACAGGTTCATCCAAAGGGCAGAAAATCCTGGCAACCCTGGCCTCAGATCAGCCTCTGCCGGACACCTTCACCTTTAACTATTTACAGGGCCTTTCCTGATCTCTGATATATTTAATAGCCTTTTTTTTGCATAAAAAATTAAGCTTTTTGGGAAAGAGATGAATAAAGATAAAACTCCTATTTCAAAATCAGAAGAAGATCCAGACTTGGCTTCAGCAGAATCGCCCTGGTGGAAAAATTGGAAGATTATGCTTCTGATTTGGGTGTTAATTGTTGTTGTTATCTGGGCTGGTGTTTTTTTCAAGATAGATACTGAGGTTATCGCCGGCATTGTATTCTTGATTGGCCTGCTATCCAACGCTTTTGCCTGGTTGCTTGGCATCATCGCGATTATACCTTTTGTGGGACCGCTGATCGTCAAAGTCCTTTCTTATGGCCTCATCTGGTTGCTCAACGCCGTAGGTTACTTGGTGGCATTAATGGCTATTCGGCGAGGCTACTCGAAGGATGTGTTGACTTATCGCGGGCTGACTGTTGCCCTCATTGTTGGCATCATCATCGGGTATGTACTTGGGAAGTTGCTTTAGGCGTTGTTCAGGTATCCTTCTTAGTTAGTGTGGCCCGACCCCAAATTTGTAGCATAGAAGGATGTGAATATGGTGGATCAGATTGCGATTGCTTTAACTGGTGCTACGGCTATTTGGTTGAGCCAGGATGAACGATCAGAATGGCGGAAGTGGGCCTGTATTTTTGGTTTGTGCGGACAGCCATTCTGGTTTTACTCGACATGGATCGCAGAACAATGGGGCATTTTTGCCTTGAGTTTCCTTTATACTTTTGCATGGATGCGCGGTATTCGTTATCACTGGCTGAGAAAGAAATCGGTTTTAGGTAAAAAATAATCTCCAAACTTGGTTCTTAGTTGATGGGCAAAGCGCAGCGTGCCCATTATGTTGCAAGAGCAACCGGAATGATTTTAGTGACCAATAATGAAAAAGAGTTTGCGCGGGTGAAAGGGCTACTGATAGAAAACTGGGTGTACAGAATAGAACAAAGATGATTTAAGTTATTTTAAACGTGGTCTTTTCCCGATTGTCCTTGCTAAGGAAGAATGATGAAATTGTATCGATTTACTAATAGGCTCCTTAAAAAGGTAACGAAGATTTTTGTTGTTACAGAAAATTCTCCTTTCACCGATCTAACCCCAGTTGATAATGCAGATCAAGATGGGACTTATTCAAAGGCACTTTCTTTTGCACTTGAAAATTCCCGCATAAAAAACTTTGCACTTAGCGGACCATATGGATCCGGAAAAAGTAGTATCATCAGGACCTATGAAAAGAATAACGATTACAATTTCTTAAACATCTCGTTAGCATCATTCCAAGAAGATAAGAGTAATACTGTTGATATCAAATCAATTGAAAGAAGTATCCTTCAGCAGATGTTATATGGAGCAGATGCTAATAAATTGCCATATTCTCGCTTCAAGCGAATTTCCACAGCTGAACAACCATTGTTCAAATCACTACTCCTGGTCTTATGGCCTATAATCACTATTTCACTATATTATAGTCACAATAAGTTGCTTGATCTTGAATCTTTTTCTTTGCTTTGGTTTGGCGGGATTTCGCTTTTTGCTTTTGTAATTTCCCTCCCTGTAGTCATTATCTCAGATATCTATAAATCCTCTGTTGGACTTTCGTTAAAAAAATTTTCTTTTAAAAATGGAGAAGTTGAGACTAGCGAACTTTCTGAAAATTCAATCTTGAATCGCCATCTTGATGAAATCATCTACTTCTTCCAAGTGACAGATTATGATGTGGTCGTCATAGAAGATCTTGATAGGTTCGGAGACCCAGAAATCTTTGTAAAACTTCGCGAAATTAACAAACTCATAAATGATAACGAGAAGACTAGTGGTCAAATAAAATTTCTGTATGCTCTTAAAGATGACATGTTTGTCCATGAAAATCGTACAAAGTTCTTTGATTTCATCATCCCAGTGGTTCCTATTATTAATAGTTCAAATTCATTGGATAAGATGCAAGAGCGTTTGAAAGAATATGATTTTGCAAAAAGTATAAATACTCAATTTCTGCGTGAGGTTTCACTTTATATTGATGACTTGCGGCTTATTCACAATATCTTTAACGAATTTGTAATCTACTATGAACGACTTAAGAGTGAGAGTTTGGATGTAACAAAGCTTCTTGCAATGATGATTTATAAAAATGTATACCCCGATGATTTTGAGAATCTTCATCATGGCACAGGTGCTCTTTTTGAAATTTGCCGAAAAAGATCTGATTATTTATTGAAATCCAAAAATCAATTGAAGGAGAAACAGGAAAAATTTCGAGCGTCACTTGAATTGGCAAATACCGAGAAATCGCGGAGTCTTCGAGAGCTTATAGATACATATGTTGGGCATATTGTCATGTATGCTAGCAAATCAGCTTATGGTATTGTTTGTAACAACCAGCATATTGCGTTTTCACGGTTTAAAACATTTGAACAATTTGAACCTATGCTTTCTGAAAAAAATATTCAAATTGCCACTGATATTCACGTAGGTTACAAATTCCCCATTAATAAATCATTTTCACAAATTGAAGAAGAGATTAATCCTGGCGAGACGTTCTTGAGCAGGAAAGAAAATATCGAAAACAATTCGATTCCCAAGAAAATCGAATTGCAACAAAAAATTAAGCGAGTTGACAAGGATCTTACTGAACTTTCGCAATTACAGCTTTTTCAACTGTTGCAAAGTAGTGATATTGAACTCGATAAATTGATTAATGGATACGAAATCACTGACGGTAGACTTCTCGTATATTTAGTCAGAAATGGGTACTTGGATGATAATTACCATCTTTACATATCAAACTTTCATGAAGGTCGTTTAACCAAAAATGACCGTGACTACCTTCTCACTATCCGTAATTTTAATCAGCCTGATCCAAATCAAAGGATAGATACACCAAAAGAGGTTTGCGCAAACATGCGCGAGGAAGATTTCGGGCATAAATATGTATTGAACGTAACTCTTGTCGACTATCTACTTGAAAGTAATGATATAAGTTCAGAACGCATCAAGTCGACAATGTATTATATATCGCAAAACTTCGAACAGTCCGAAGAGTTTCTTACGGCTTATTTTATTGCTGGCAATCATCTTGAAAAGTTTACCCGTTATTTGAGTCGAGAATGGCCAGGGTTAGCGTTGGCGGCAATATCCTCAGAACATGGAGCAGAGCAGATTTCATATATCCTTAAATTCGTTGATGCTGAATATGTAAGCAAGAATATGAATAAAATGAATCTGCTTACAGCGTACCTTGCTGAGCAGGGGCATCTTGTCCTTGCTTCCAATCTTCAGTTACCTGATGACTATGATATTCTTAAAAGGTTGGCTGTACGCTTCCATGATTTGGTTGCATTAGAAAGAAATAAGGCCTTAGTTAAGTTTGCACACGAAGAGTGCCTTTATACTATTACTTCAAAAAATGTGAATTATGTGCTCCAAACGTTTGCAGATCCACAAAGTGTCGATACTATAAAACCTGAAAAGGCTAATTATACATCGATTCTAGCTGCTGGAAGTGAATACTTGAAAAAATATATTGAAGAGAATTTACCAGATTACATTGAAAAGGTATTTCTAACTCTCCCGGATAATACAGAGGAGAGTGAAACTGCAATTAAAATACTCATCAATAATGAGATGATTGAGGATAACCTGAAAGAAAAAATTATCTTAAAGCAAAACTACGTATTTGAGACATTTGCAGAGATTCCAGAGAATCTCTGGTCACACTTGCTGTTGGAAGAGAAAGTCGTCATCTCCTGGCAAAACATCTCAGTCTATCTAAGTTATGAAGGTAATGATAAGGCGGTTGCGACTAAGATTTTAGGCCGCCAAAATATTGTAGGCTCCCTTTCAAATCTAAACATTTCGGAAACGGATCTCGGCGAAGATGACATCCTGTCATTATCTAGGTTTGTCATCAATAACAATGAAATAAACAACGCTGACTATTGTAAACTGATAAAGTGCCTTCCATATTCTTTCCAGGATTTTCCGGCAGGAATCTCAGAAGAAAAGATTAAATGTCTAGCCATGGAAAGAAAGGTAACACTTACTGAAAAGTCCTTTAGTTCTGCTGGTAATGATAACAAACTTGTCGCAACATTGATCAGTAAAGATTTTAACAGTTATATAGATGAAAAAGAGAAATATCCTATCAATGATGATGTTCGTGAATTGCTGCTTTCAAGTGAAATGAGTGATGAAAATAAAATCATTGTATGCTCTGATGTTACACCGACAGGTGCTATAGAGAGAAAGAAACTATCTCGTCTTATCGCAAGATTACTTGCATCGAATGAAATAGATTGTTCAAAATTTGACGATACTGTTTTGTCGTCAGCAATTATTAATGCTCAGACAATCGAGGATTCGATTCAGCTTCTTACGAAGTGCCTTTCAATTTGGGATGAGAAAAAGACTATGGCGGTTCTTGCTGATTTTCCTGAGCCTTTTAGCGAAATATCTTCATATGGAAAACGCCCAAAACTTAATAATAATGAAATAAATTTTGCATTTGCCATGCTTTTAAAAACAAAAGATTTCATCTCTTCTCTAAAAGAAGAAGGCGGCTCGATAAAAATAAATACTTTTAAATCAAGTGATCATTCTGAAGGAAATAACTAAAATATGAGAAACAATTCTGAGGGACCCAATACCTATTTAAAATTTAACAAGGTATTGGGTCCCAGAATTTTGTTTCTGTTCCATGGGCGTTGACATGTTGTGCTACCTTACCCAGGGACTCGGCTTTATATGACGTTTCTATCCGTCAGCTCACAAGTTTGCACTCCGGCTTTCTTCAGACCCTATCTCGCCGTAACGTCCTTGCCTTCGGCTGGTAATTCATGCTAAGCTTTTTACTTAACACAGGAACGCTTAACAACACCGGGTCGGACCAAGTCAACATCCCGTCATCATTGCAGAAAACCCATAAAAAGGCCAGTTTTCGCCCTTGAAATCCCTTTTGAGGGTCAAAAAAACCCTTCTCAGGGAAATTGATTTGAAAATTCAAGGTCAAGATCCAACCAAGCTGTCCGTGGTACTCATCATGTGCCAAGAGAAGTGGCTCCGATCGTTTGAACAGTATTACACGTTTTTTAAGTGAAATTTCTGCTTGATTCTATGCTGCCTGTTCAACCAAAAACGGCAACACACATCCCAGCTGGAGCCAGCATCATCCACAAAATTTCCCGGCCAGCAAAATGCAGGGATTCCATAGCATATCCTTCTCTGCCATTTTTCCGAAATTGTCATCGATTGATACTCAGTACCACCTCCTCCGGGAATGAATTATTTATTATTCAGATAATGCTCTTGATTTATTAAATATAATTATGTATTCGTCTTAAGAAGTGGCCACAGTAAGTAGTGTTGTTATGTTTGTGTGATTATCAAATTTGTGAGGCGTGGATCTTGCAGAAGCTATTACGCAGGCGTCTTTTGTTTCAGGGGATTGTAAAACATGAAAAATGAGAACGTAATTCTACAGATTTTATTCCTTAGTATATTATTACTACTTCCCAGCACTGCCTTTAGTGTTAGTGATACCTGCTACGATAATACCGATTGTCCTGAAGGACAATTTTGTTCATCAGGGTTCTGTGTTATAGGTGTTGATAGTGATAATGATGGAATTTCAGATGATACGGATAACTGCCCTGACGTAGCAAATCCAGATCAAGCTGATGCTGATGGGGATGGTATAGGTGATGTTTGTGATTTGAACAGATTTCCATGGACAATGTTCCTGCCAGCCATAACAAAGTAATAATGATTCCTTCTTCGTCAGGAAAGTACCAGAAGAAAAGGGGGCAAGTCCGTTTGTGACCATTGTGGGCGTTTTCCTTATTTTACAGAAGAAGTCCAAGTGCTACACCATCACAAGTTCCCTGGATTTTAACCGAGAAAAACGATAATCCCGGCTCCGAAAAACTGATCAAAAAATAGGCTTATTGCCAACCCGCCCCATTACCCTCGCAAACGAGCTGAAAAGAGGTGTGCCAAACCTCACACTTCCGATAGATTTTACAGTCGGACTGAGAAAATTCTTCTTCTCTTTTCTTCAGCCCTCTGACCACGATTTCCCCCTCGCCATGTCCCGCGTTTCTGCATACTCCCAAACTTCATGAGAAATTTCCCATTTATTCCTGTTTGGTGAGATCTTGAGAGTGGTCTCAGATGCATACCACTCCCAAGATCGACTTTCTCTATACCTTCAAGGACCTATTATAAAAAACTATCATTTTCTTCATCCACACCACAAACTTCTTTGCCATTTTCCTGAGATTGTTCTCAATTGACACACAATCTTGTCACGGATTTCCTCTCAAAAATTTTTCCAAAATTGCTGGTAAGTATAGTGCATTTGTGATTAAATGAATGAGTATTCATTTTTAGATTAGTGGAAAGATTCAAGGATAATCTGTTAAATTTAGAGAGGGTTGACTGAAGATTGTAACCATTTGGATGATTCCCCAGGCATGGATTGCAGATTTTTTTTTATTCGTCTCTCTCTAATACTCTTGGTCTTGGTGGAATGTTGTATCCATGTCCATAGAGCAGTAAATTATGACTTCGGAACACTTGGTATTCTCCGCAGAAACCACTATCGAAAACATACCTATCAGCTTCAACCCGCATCGTCCAAACAAGCTCTAGTTAGATTTTGCAGTGTAGTCAGAAGAGGGAAACCTGTACTGTCTGAGGCATCTATTGGATATCAAAATTTTTTTAGCGGCACATTTAGATTGAGCAATGTCAAAAAGTAATACTAGAGAAAGAGGGAATGTGATGAAAAAGATTTTATTGCTTTCAGGGGTTTTGAGTATCGGGATATGTTGTATGTCGGTTTTTGTACAAGCCGAAGATTGCACGCCGAAGATTGGCTGGATTCCTTTAGGAACATTAAGTGCTAAAGGGACAAATGGGCAGGTACAGTATAATGATAACGGTAAAACTGCCGGAGCGGAAATATACTATGACAAGGCTAGTGGTGGGGTTGGGATTGGGAACATAACTCCTTCGGAATCACTTGATGTGAATGGAAATATTAAGTCGAACAGTTTTATCGGTGACGGAAGCAGCTTGACAGGTGTTGTTACCAGTGAAACCGATCCGACAGTTCCAGCTGACATTAAAGATGGTATAAGCTGGACGGAAATTGCCGATCGGCCTGCCGGGTTGGATGATGGAGACAATGTAGGGTTAACCAGTGAAACCGATCCGACAGTTCCAGCTGACATTAAAGATGGTATAAGCTGGACGGAAATTGCCGATCGACCTGCCGGGTTGGATGATGGTGACGATGTTGGGTTAACCAGTGAAACTGATCCCCAAGTTGGGGAAAATGTGATCAGGTATATTCCGAAATGGGACGGCTCCGCCTTGTCCAAGGGGACGATCTATGATAACGGCAAGGTGGGGATCGGCACTTCAAGCCCGCGTGGCCAACTGGAGGTTGGCGGTACGGACGGTCTGGTGGTTACAGGGTCAGCCAACAGCGGTACAGTCCAGGCATTGGGAGCCGGAGTGAGAATGCAGTGGTATCCGAGAAAAGGGGCGTTCCGAGTCGGTATGGCCGAAACCAGCTACTGGGATGATGACGGCACTACCTATCCGAAACTTGCGCTCTACTCCATAGGAATGGGCTACCAGCCGCGGGCAACGGGAGTTGCTTCCACCGCCATTGGCGCTTACAATCAGGCTACAGGAGATTACAGCCTTTCACTCGGCTCATACAGTCATGCAACCGCGTCGCACTCTGTTGCAATAGGCACACAGGCTTACGCAACCGGCATCTATTCAATAGCCTTGGGGAGCGGCGCCGACACTAACGGCCATGACGGCGCCATGGTCATTGGTGACGACACCTATTTCCAGACTGCCTATGCCAACAGCGACAACCAGCTCACGATGCGTTTTACGGGTGGTAACGGCGCCAGTTGGACGCAAGACAATTGCGGCACAGGCAGTGCTTCGTACCGCTTATGGTCATCCTATCCCGACTGTACGGCCGGAGTGTACATGACATCACACGGCAGCGGCTGGTCAAACTATAGCAGCCGGAGGTTTAAAGAGAACTTCCGGGAACTTGACGGCGAAGAACTTCTCGGCAAGATCCGGGATATGTCTATCACCGAATGGAACTACAAGGCGACTCCGGAGAACAAGTACATCGGCCCTGTTGCCGAGGAGTTTCGGGAAGCCTTCCACCTGAACGGCGATGACGAGGCCGGCATCAACTCTATCAGTATCGACGGTGTCAATATGGCCGGGGTGCAGGCGCTTGAGAAACGAACGAGCACAATGAAGGCGGAGATGGCGGAGATGAAGAGCGAAATCGAGCTGCTCAAAGCGGAAATAGAGACGCTTAAGACACAGCTTGCAGCAAAATAAGAGCGGAAGGAACCGGTTACAATCAATTCTTGTTTCGGTTAGTAATTGAGGTGTGTTTACAATCTCAATAGCCGACAAGGGATTTTCTTTTGGGTTTAGTACGCCATAGGAAGTATTTAAATAAGTTATGGAAATTGAGATAAAAAACTTACGGCGGATGCCCTTGTCACTTAAATCCAGGGAGGAAAACATTGTGGATCAACAGTTACTTAACAGAAACTTTCGAGTTACTGGATATCGTTTCGTTTTAATTATTCTGTTTTTACTCGTAATGCTGGCACCATTGCAAAGTGTTCAAGCGTCACTTCCGGAATCCCGGAACGGGTTATTACAGTTTGATTCCGGCAGGCATATGCTTGGATTCAAGAATGACGGCGTCTATATTGCCGGTGGCGATCACATGCTGAAAGTTGAATTTCGCGGAACGTCCGGGGGATATCCTCTTGCAAACAAAAAGGCAGAGGTCGGCTCTGATACACGGGCGCTCAGTTATGTAACCTACAACGATCTCTGGCCTGGAGTCAATCTCGTCTATAAGGCAACAGCCAACGGCATTGTTGAAAGCACTTGGCAGATTGCACCGGGAAGCACTCCCGAACAGATCCGCCTGCACTATAATGCCCCGGTTGAAATTGACTCCAACGGCAACCTGAAGATCAGCTATGCGACCGGTTGGATGCGCGAATCAGCGCCAGTTGCCTGGCAGCAGATAGATGGCCGCCGCATTCCTGTGCAGATAGCTTTCAACATCATTGAAACATCAAATGGTGACGCTGATGTCGGTTTCAACCTGGGTCGATACAATCCTGCCCACCCGCTGCTGATTGATCCAGTTTTGGAGTGGAATACCTTTATGGGATCGTCAGAGTGGGATGAATGCTATGCGATGACCCTTGACGATTCCGATAATGTTTATTTGACGGGTATCAGCACTGCCACCTGGGGATCACCGGTAATAGCTTACCCCGGAGTAAGCGGATATGGAAGTGCATTCGTCGCCAAACTGAATTCGGCTGGTGCATTGCAATGGCACGCCTTTCTTGGTTCAAGTTCAGAAGGCAATTATGATAAAGGTACCAGTGTTGCAGTGGACAGCGACAGCAATGTCTATGTTGCTGGTACCAGCTCTGCCACCTGGGGATCGCCAATAGTTGCCCATTTGGGGGGAGGAGGAGATGCATTTGTCGCCAAACTTACCAGCTCCGGAAGTTTAGTATGGAACACTTTTTTCGGATCAACAGGGTCTGATGAGGGCAACGGCATTGTCGTAGACAGCACTGCCAATATCTATTTTGTCGGCACTGATGCCGGGCAGGCATTCGCTGCAAAAATGAATACAAATGGCTCTTTGCTGTGGAACACATTGATGGGAGGCAAAGGCCTTGGAATTGCTCTGGATGGCTCCAATAATGTCTATGTCGTCGGTGAAGGCAATCAGAGCTGGGGAACTCCGATTGTCCCCCATCCTAGTGACGGCAATTGGAGTAGCGTATTCGCAGCAAAGCTGGATAACAGCGGAGTCCTTCAATGGAATACCTTCATGGGGTCAGTCAGTACAGATAATGGCGGTGCCATCACCGTGGACTCCGCTGGAAATGCCTATGTAACCGGCACCAGCTATGCTGACTGGGGCACACCAATAAACCCCTTTTCCACAGGAGGTGTGAACGCATTCGTCGTCAAACTCAGTACTCTTGGCGCGAGAGTGTGGCAGACATTCATCGGAGCAACAGACGTTAACGTCTGGGGAAAGGCCATCGCCTTAGACAACACCGGTAATATTCATCTGGCCGGTTATAGTAATGCCTCCTGGGGCACACCAATAAATGCCTTCACAGGGGGATCAGATGCTTATGCCGCTAAGTTGAACAGCGTCGGCTCACTGCAATGGAATACTTTCATGGGATCGACATCTGTAGATGAAGGTAGAGCTATTGCCGTGGGTCTGGCCGGCAATGTTTACATAGCCGGAGACAGTGAAGCCACCTGGGGAGTACCAATAACCCCGTACGCAGGAAGTAGGGATGCATTTGTTGCCAAAATTTGTGCATCATGTTTTACGGTAAGCACTTCAGCACCTGTTGGTCAGGGCAGCTTTACCCCTACATCGCGAACAGTCAACAGCGGCGATACAACCACATTTGATATCAATGCCGAAATTGGCTATACCATCGACACAGTCAGCGGTTGTGACGGCACATGGACAGGCAGCAACCCTTATACCACAGGTATCATCAATGGCGACTGTACGGTGACAGCTTCATTTACAAAAGAACATACAGATTTCCCCTGGATATTATTCAATCCTCTCTTTACTGGCAGAAACACACCGTAACAGGTGAACATGCAGGGGATAAATTTTGTCTCTGAGTAAATTTAATTGATATCTAACTGTTTCACACCATAATTAAAGAATAGTTCCAAGGCCGGTTATCTTGTACAGGTGGTGGCAAGCGCTCCTGTTACACCACCTTAACCGGATTCTTGCGATAGGTGACGCTGGGTGCGCCGTCAACATAGATACCTTCCAGGTAGGAGAGTTTTCTTGGCAGCTGTTGCACCGTACCTCTGGTAATCAGGAATGTTGCTTTGCGGCCGACAGTTAGCGCTCCCAGCTTCTCCATGCCAAAGAATCGGGCTCCATTTTCACTGGCGCAGAGGATGGTCTCCGCCAGTGAATAGCCGGCCTTGATGAACAACTTCATCTCCTCGCCCATCGACTCGCCATGGAGGATGCCGACACTGCCGGCACCGGTTCCGACTGCCGTTTTCACCCCCAGTTCTCTGGCCCGGCGCAGTTGTATCAGTTGCTCGGCAAGCATTTTTTTCCAGAAGGCCTCCGCGCCGGGGTTGGGCTTGCCCGGGGCCACATAACGCTGAGAAAAACGGCAGCACACATCTCCGCTGGAACCTGCACCGTCCACACCATTCTTTGCCCGCAGGACGCTGGGAATCCACAGCACATCCTTTTCCGCCATCTTCCGAAGATTGTCCTCGCCCATCCCGTATCCCTGCTCGATGGCATCACATCCCGCCGCAAGTGCCTCCGCTACCTGTTGCCGGCCATTGGCCACTACTATCGCCTTTCTTCCACCTCTGTGCTGCAGGATACGGCCCAGGTCTTCCGGGTCTAGGCGGAGATAGGGAGCTTCCTCGTCTTCGATATTGCCCGAATAATCGATCTTCAGAAAATCACCATCCGGAGGATTTCCGGCACCATAATCCTGCCTGCTTCGGCAGAGACCGCCGGAGCTGCGGATGTCAATGATGGACCCCGGTGCCAGCCCCTCTTGATCCTGTGCCAACAGAGCGCTCAGATCATCACTTGCGGCCACTCCCAGCACCCCGTAGGCATGGCAGTAGCTGATATGCCGCTCCAGCATGGCTGTCTTTTCCGCAGTGTCGGCCTCGTCGGCGTCTAAGCGGACCTGCCAGTCCACGGAAGGCGAGCGCGTCAGGGAAACGCTGCAGTCAACCAACGCCGGTAAAATGACGCAGTGCGAGAAGTCATCGATTACGGACCCGTCATGCCAGGGAAGGTCGGCGGCAGGACCGATTGCGGTAATAATGGTGTCCGTAACTTTCAGAAAGACATTCTTGCGCACCCCGGCGCCGCTGCCGTCGATGAAACGTCCTGCTACAATGAATCGTGTTCCGCCCATGAATATTTTACTTCCTTTTATAAACAGTCGTCCTTTTGATAAGATTTTACTTATACCTTAATAATCGATGCAAAGGAGCGTAGGCAAGAATAATCCATTATGACATTGTCCACGACGATCGTCAGGGCTGGCAGATTTTCGGGGGAGTTCAGAGGGCGGTTCCTGGAACTTTATTTCGTCATCCGGTTTTTGTCCGGACGACGAAATAAGATTTCATTCTCTGTTTAATGCTCAAAACTTCCGTACGGATTTCCCATCAAGCGGGCACTGTATTAGTGTTCCCAGCCGGTAGGGGAGTAAAAACTCGCTGCCCCAGTTCCTGATCGAGCATCATAAGGCCACGTGAATCCCCAGCGATCCGTTGTAATTTTTTTAGAATCAGGGAAAAACTGGATTCTTCCTCGATTTGCTCGGTGACAAACCATTGCAGAAAGATCTGAGCGGCGTAGTTCTTGTCCTTGCCCGCCATATTCATTAGATTATTGATGCTGCTGGTGACAAATTTTTCGTGTTGCAGGCCGACTTCAAAGGCCTCGGCGGGGTCAGCAAAGTTGTTCTGCGGTCCGTCAATGGGTAAAAGATTGGTGCGCCCGCCGGTCTCACAGGTGAAATTGAAAAATTTTTCGCCATGGGTCATTTCCTCAAGAGCCTGGACACGCATCCAGCTTGCGAATCCAGGGAGGTCTTCCGACTGGAAATAACCAGCCATGGCCATGTAGAGATAGGCGGAATAAAATTCGTTTTTCATCTGTTCGTTAAAAGCATCCTGTAGTTTTTTAGCAAGCATCATTCTACTCCTTCTTTTGAGGTGAAAAAAAATAAAGAGATAATAATTATTATCTCATAACGGAATATTTATTTACAGCAAATTTTCCGCTCGGAAATGATTGGCAAATCTGCCTGCATAAAATCCAGCTACCAGGAAGAGGAATGAGAAGCTCCCTATAAAGATGTTGCATTTTTCCTTTTTGCGTATAAAATATTTTCTTCTTAACCTTTGACTTTTGCGGTCAAGTCTGGTGGGTACTCTGCCAGGCAAAGGTTTATTCCGACGGCAGGCAAGGATGTGGGTCTGCCGTTTTTGTTTTTTGAGTTGTTTGCAGTTGTTCCGTTGGTTCTACCTATACGTGGGAGTCGAAAAAAATAATGGCCTTAATCGTTCAAAAATTTGGCGGGACCTCCGTGGGGAGTCCTGCAAAGATAAAAGCAGTTGCCGAGCGGGTGCTCAGAAGTAAACGCCAGGGCAATCAGATGGTGGTGGTTTTGTCAGCCATGTCGGGTGAGACCAATCGTCTGGTCGATCTGGCCTCGCAGATGCAGGAGCTGCCTGATACCCGGGAGATGGACATGCTGCTGTCCACCGGCGAGCAGGTGACCATTGCCCTGTTTGCCATGGCCGTGAAACAGGCCGGGGACGATGCCGTCTCTTTTCTGGGTGATCAGGTGAAGATCAACACCGATTCGGTGCACACAAAGGCCAGGATCGAGTCCATTGATTCGGAAAAGATCCTGGCCGAGCTCAATCAGGGCAGGGTGGTAGTCATTGCCGGCTTCCAGGGGGTCAATGACAAGGGCGATATCACCACGCTTGGTCGCGGCGGCTCCGATACCACCGCCGTCGCCTTGGCCGCTGCCTTGAAGGCTGATTCCTGCGAGATTTATACCGATGTTGAGGGTGTCTATACCACAGATCCGAATATCTGCGCCAAGGCCAGAAAAATTGACCGGATCTCCTACGATGAAATGCTGGAGCTTGCCAGTCTGGGGGCCAAGGTCCTTGATATCCGGTCTGTGACTTTAGCCAAACGTTATAAAGTTCCAATCCATGTTCGCTCCACGTTCACTGAGACTGAAGGCACCTGGGTTATTGAGGAGGATAAACAAATGGAAGGATTGATCGTCTCTGGTGTTACCTATAATAAAAACGAGGCCAGAATCACGGTCTCAGGGGTGCCGAATCAGCCGGGTATTGCGGCCAAGATCTTTACCCCGATTTCTGATGCGAATATTATTGTCGATATGATCATCCAGAATCAGGATGCAGGCCGGGGTAAGGCCGATATGACCTTTACGGTTATCCGCACCGATTATGAGCGCACCCTCAAGCTGCTGCAGGAGTTGATCAAAAAGATCGGGGCCGAAGACGTACAAGGTGATACCAATATCACCAAGATATCCATTGTCGGCGTCGGGATGCGCAATCATTCCGGCATTGCCTCCACCATGTTCAGCGTTCTGGCCAAGGAAGGGATCAATATCTCCATGATCTCCACCTCGGAAATCAAGGTCTCCTGCGTTATTGAAGAGAAGTACACCGAGCTTGCGGTCAGAGCACTGCATGACGCCTTTGAGCTGGACAAGAGCAATGTTCCCGTTGAAGAACAATGATCTTTTTTTTAAAGCGTCGTTTTGTTGAGGTGTTGCTTCAGGTGTTCAATTCAGTTCGTTAACCTGTAACCCAGGAAACCATGGTATGTCCAAACAACTAGTAGAGATCTATGATACCACCTTGCGTGATGGCACCCAGGCCGAGAACTTCAACCTGTCGGTGAACGACAAGGTCCGGATCAGCCATCAGCTCGATGAACTTGGTGTCGATTTCATCGAAGGCGGCTGGCCTGGTTCCAACCCTCAGGCAGTGGAGTTTTTTCAGACCATGCATGGGCATATTATGAAACATGCCCGGCTGTCGGCCTTTGGTTCTACCCGGATGTTCGCCAATCCGGCAGACAAAGACGCCAATCTTCAGGCCTTGATTGCTGCCAAAACTCCCGTCATTACCATCTTCGGCAAATCGTGGGACATTCATGTCTTTGATGCCCTGCGCATCAAGCTTGAAGATAACCTGCTCATCATCGAGGAGTCATTACGCTATCTACGGCCCCATGTGGCAAGCCTTTTTTATGATGCCGAGCATTTTTTTGACGGCTTCAAAAAAAATGCCGAATATGCCCTGGCCACCCTTGGCAAGGCCATTGACGGCGGCGCGGAACGCCTGATCCTCTGTGATACCAACGGCGGCATGCTGCCCCAGGAGGTTCAGCCCATCGTCGAGCGCGTCCAGCAATTTATAAGGGAGCGGGGGGCCAAGGTGGAGCTTGGCATCCATGCCCATAACGACTCAGAAACGGCGGTCGCCAATTCTCTTCTGGCAGTTAGCCTTGGGGTACGTCAGGTGCAGGGAACCATGAACGGCTATGGAGAAAGGTGCGGAAATGCTAATCTAACCTCTATTATTCCCGCCCTGGCCCTCAAGATGGACTGCGACTGTGAGGCTGTCAGAAGGGTCGGAACGCTCACGGAAACATCCCGGCTGGTTGATGAGCTGGCCAATCTTCCATCGAACAAATATCAGCCCTATGTGGGCCGTTCCGCCTTTGCCCACAAGGGCGGCATTCATGTCTCAGCGGTAAAACGCAACCCGTTGACCTATGAACATATCGAACCTGAGAAAGTGGGTAATATTCGGCGCATCCTCATCTCTGATCAGTCCGGGAAGAGCAATGTCTTGCACAAAGCCAACATATTCGGGATTAATCTCGAGGATGACAGCCCGATCGTCTCCGCCATTGTCCGGGAATTGAAAGAGCTTGAGAACCAGGGGTTTCAATATGAGGGAGCCGAGGCCTCATTCGAGTTGCTCATGCGCCGCGCCCTTGGCACCCAGAGAAATTATTTTCAACTCAAAGGCTTCCGGGCCATCAACAGTAAACGTGCCATGGATCAGCCGCCCGAAACCGAGGCAACCATCCGCCTCGAGGTTGGGGGGGAAGAGGTGCATACCGCCGCCATGGGTAATGGCCCGGTTAATGCCTTGGATAGGGCGCTACGTAAGGCGCTCATTCATTTTTATCCCAGCCTGCAGGAAGTGGAACTTGTGGATTATAAGGTTCGCGTCCTTTCGGGAGAACATGGTACCGGGGCCAAAGTGCGCGTTCTTATTGAGTCCAGAGATCAATATGAGCAATGGGGAACGGTAGGGGTCTCTTTGAATATCATTGAGGCATCCTGGCAGGCCATTGTTGATTCCATGAATTTTAAACTGATGCGTGATGAGCAGAGACAGGCAAAGTAGCCCGGGATTGCCAGTAACATCGCATATTCAAAATGATGCCCGGGTGGAGATTCTTCTCTTCCTGGGCATTGTCTTTTTGTGCCTGCTGCTGGGAATATTTTTTCAGGAAAGACGCTCAGCGCATCCAGGCACTGTTCTATCTTTACATTGGGACGGGAAGGTGCTGCGGAGGGTAGCGGGAGAGGTTGTTGTTTCAGGGAAGAACGAAAAAAACAAGGCTGTTTCCGCTGGAGTGACTCCTTTTCTGTTTCAATCCATGCCCATCAATTTTGCTGGTCCGCAACTCTTGTCAACCATATCTGGTATAGGACCCGAACTGGCCGACCGGATCGTCATGAGACGAAAGACCAATGGTCTCTTTACTGGACCGCAGGACCTGCTGAGTGTCCCTGGTATCGGACTTTCCCGGATGAAGCAGTTTGCTCCCCAATTTTCTTTTAGTGTAACCGAGTGAATACAAGTCGATCCATTCATGATCCGGTCTTGGTGCTGATTGGCCCCACTGCAATCGGCAAGACAGATCTGTCGCTGCTGTTGGCTGAACGTTTTGGCTGTGAAATTGTCAGTGTTGATTCCATGCAGGTCTACAAGTATATGGATATCGGCACCGCCAAGGTCAGCCTTGACGAGCGAGCGCAGATTCCGCATCACATCATTGATGTGGTTGATCCGGACGTGGAATATGACGCAGCCTCTTTTGTTCATGATGCCCTCGGAGCCATTGAGCAGATTCATGACCGGGGGAGGGTGCCTTTGCTCACCGGCGGGACAGGCCTTTATTTACGGGCTCTGATTGATGGGCTCTCTTCCGGGATAGGACAGTTTCCGGAGATACGGGAGCAGTTGCAGCAACGCTTGGCCCTGGATGGTGCTCATGTTTTACATGAAGAACTTGGCAAATATGACCGATATTCCGCAGAAAGGATTCACGAGAACGATACGCATCGTCTGCTGAGAGCCCTGGAAATTTACCAGGCAACGGGCAAACCATGGTCGGAACATATCCTTGAGCACCAGAAGCAAAAAACACCTCGGTTCTCCAATATCCTGCAGATCGGATTGACCTGTGAACGCGATCAACTGTATCGGCGTATTAACCAGCGGACCGCTCTGATGCTCAAAAACGGGCTGGAAGATGAGGTGAGGGGGCTGATTGCCAGAGGATACAGCCCTCAATTAAAAACCATGCAGGCGATCGGCTATCGTCATATGAATAATTACCTGGAAGGTATCTGGAATATGGAGGAAACTGAGCGACTGCTTGCCAGGGACACCAGACGATATGCTAAACGCCAATACACCTGGTTTGCCGCAATCCCGGAGCTGGAATGGTTTGAGGTGGGGGATCAGACAAAGATTATAGAGAGAATTAAAAAATGGATAACGTAAATAAATAATTCTCAAATACAAAACTGCGTTACTATAAATAGATGCAAGAAGAATCTCATGCTGTATAGAGGTTGATTGCCGAGCGAAGCAGTTGTGCTGTGGAGATAATGGAATGCTGCGGGGCGCAGGATTAAAAAAAACATTATGGAAGAATTAAAAAAAACTACGATGAGCAAGCGAAGTAAATACATAAAGATACATTGTTCTGACTACATAGCATTATAAGCTCATGTCGATTCTAGTAAAAAAGCAGACGGAAAGAACTGTACAGTGGAGAGTGGAGCCGCAGGTAATGCCAAGTGTTGAACTGCAGCAGTTGGCAACAAGGCTGAAGCTTCATCCGGTCATCGTAAAGCTCCTGGCACAGCGTGGAATGCAGGAACAGAAGAAGGTGGAGGAGTTTTTACAACCAAGCTTGGCATCCCTTCCCAGTCCTTTGGAAATGGGAGGAATGAAGGAGGCGGTTTCACTGGCAGGCAGGGCAGTGCTGGCGGGAGAACCCATTCTGGTCTGGGGCGACTATGATGTGGACGGGACCACGGGAACTGCGCTTCTGGTCTCATTCTTTCGCGAGCTTGGGGGCGCGGCAACATACACCATTCCTAACAGGATAACGCATGGTTACGGTCTGCATGTTGATCTCCTGCGCTCCCTGGCTCCCGTCAATCCCGACCATAAGACACTTCTTATAACAGTAGACTGCGGCATATCGGCAAACGAAGAAATCCTTGCTGCTCAAAAAATGGGATTCAGGGTTCTTGTTACCGATCATCATGAGGTTCCGGAAGGGATTTTCGCAGCCGATGCCATACTGAACCCAAAACAATCCGCCTGTACCTTTCCCACAGAGGAGCTTGCAGGTGTCGGGGTTGCCTTTTATCTTGCCTGCGGGATCCGGCAATACCTGCGGGAAAAGGGTTATTTCGACGAAGGAAGGAGTGAGCCCGACGTCCGGGATCTTCTAGATTTAGTGGCCCTTGGAACAATTGCTGATATGGTACCCCTGGGAAAGGTCAACAGGATCCTGGTAAAAGAAGGAATGCAGAGGATTGAGCAACAAAAAAGAGCTGGAATAAGTGCGATGCTTGAAGTGGCGGGCTTGCTCAACAGTCAGAAAAAAACAATCAGTGCCATCGGCTCAGGGGATATAGGTTTTCTTCTCGCCCCCATGATCAATGCGGCCGGCCGGCTGGCTGAGGCTGCCCTGGCAGTTCAGCTGTTGCTGAATCGAGACCGGGGTCAGGCCAAAGAGCTGGCCAGTGAGCTGCTGTTGTTGAATAATGAAAGAAAAAAAATTGGCCAGGACGTTTACGCGAGAGCCGTTACTTTAAAAGAACTGCAAAAAAGTTATAATGATAAGTGCTTGATATTAAAAGGGGATTTTCACCATGGAGTAATCGGAATTGTTGCTTCAAGGCTGGTGGAAAAGTTTCATCTTCCGACCATCGTTTTTGGTCAAGAAAAGGATAGTCAGGGCAGGATGGTGTACAAAGGCTCGGGACGATCCGTGCCGGGAATAAACCTTCATGCGGCACTTGAAGGTTGCTCGGAGACCATGATCCGTTATGGCGGCCACGCCATGGCGGCAGGAATGTCGGTTTCTGAGGAGCTTTTTGAGCAATTTAGTAGGAGAATGAACGAGGAAATCAACAGGCAGATAAAAGATATAGATCTTGTTGCACCCCTGATTATAGATCTTGAGGCAGAAATTGATGAGGTTTTTTCTGCTGATTGCAGCAGGCAGATGCAACTGCTGGAACCGTTCGGGCCAGGGAACAGAAGTCCGGTTTTCTGCACACGAAATCCCGAGTTGGTCGAAACCAGGGTTATTGGTGCTGAGGGGGCGCACCTGAAAATTTCATTTCAGACCAGCAATGCTATTCAAAAGGGAGTTGGTTTTGGATTTGGCTCCTATCTACCGGAACTCCGTCAAAATAATAATCCTGCAATTGCTTATACTCCCATGGTCAATCGTTACCGTGGAATCCATACTTGGGAAGTAAGGGTGGTGGGGATCCAGCTTCCGCAAAATCAACATATTCAAAAAGTCAGTATATAGAATTAACAATAACATGTTTTATTAAGATGTTATTTTGTCGAATTAATATATTACTAAACATAATATACATTATGCGACATTACTTAAATATCGATTTTTTGTCCCATTTTTAACGGTGAGGAATGGATGCTTGATTTTTGAGCCTTGAGAATGGCTTCTTTTGCTTTGTTGTGAGATGTGACGTGAACGGTTCGATCCTGGAACCACTTGCTCTTTCTCTTTTGCCCGATTCGTGGTAAAAGTCTGTCTTTGGTGAAACTCTATTTTTCCCTGTCCCTCTGTTATTTCAATTGCCTGCGGGATGGAGATGTTTTTTTCTGCCATGCGTGATGTGCATGGTTGCTCATGTGGGAGTATTTTATGTCGCGAGAAATTTATCAGGAACCTCTGGTGAGCCGTTACACCAGTCGAGATATGCAGGAGCTGTTTTCCGAGAAAACCAAGTTTACTACCTGGCGTAAATGCTGGGTTGCCTTGGCTGAGGCCCAGTTCGAACTTGGCTTGACCGATATTGTCAAGCCTGAGATGATTGCCCAGATGAAGGCCAATGTTGACAATATAGATTATGATCTGGCGGCGGCCAAAGAGAAAGAGATCCGTCATGATGTTATGGCCCATGTCTATGAATTCGGGACGAAATGTCCTCTCGCTGAAGGCATTATTCATCTGGGTGCGACCTCTCAATTTGTGGTTTGCAATACCGACCTGATTATTCAAAAAAAGGCCTTTGCTCTGATACGGTCGGCCCTGCTTCAGGTTATCCGTAACCTTGCTGACTTTGCCCTCAAGCATAAGGATCTGCCAACCCTTGGGTTTACCCATTATCAACCTGCTCAACCCACCACAGTTGGTAAAAGGAATACCCTGTATATTCAAGATCTTGTTATGGATCTTGAGTATATTGATTCGTTTCTGGGTCAGATTAAGGCCAGAGGTGCCAAGGGTACTGTGGGGACCCAGGCGACCTTTGTTGAACTCTTCAAGGGGGACAATCAGAAGGTCAGAGATCTGGATATGCTGGTTGCGAAAAAGCTCGGATTCTCTGAGGTCTTTGCGGTGACCGGTCAGACCTATCCCCGGAAGCTGGATACGAAGCTTGCCGAAACCCTCGCTGGTATAGGTAGTTCTGCGCATAAGTTCGCAGTTGACCTGAGGTTACTTTCCAACCTTAAGGTACAGGAAGAACCTTTTGCCAAGCACCAGACTGGCTCTTCAGCCATGGCCTACAAGCGCAATCCCATGCGCTCGGAGCGGATGACCGGTCTTGCTCGTAAACTTATGGGCCTGCCTGCTGATTTTGCGGCCACCTTTGCCAATCAGTGGTTTGAGCGGACCCTTGATGATTCCGCTATCAGGAGAATGGATATCCCTCAGGCCTTTTTGTTGACGGATGCTATCCTTAAGCTATACATTAATATAACATCACAAATGGTTGTTTTTCCGAAGCAGATAGAGCGCCATTTACGGATGGAGCTTCCCTTTATGTCCACTGAAAAAATCCTCATGGAGGCCGTGGAGAAAGGTGAAAGCCGCCAGGAGATGCATGAAGTGATCAAAGAGCACTCCCTTGCTGCTGGCAGGGTCGTGAAATAGGAAGGCGGAGACAACGATCTCCTGCAGCGCCTGGCAAATGACCCGCGGATGCCTTTCAGTATGAGAGACCTACAGGGGCTGGTTGGCGATTACACCCAGTTCACCGGCCGCGCCTCTGCCCAGACCAGTGAGTATATTGAAGAGATTGTCGCCCCCCTGCTTGCTGCACGCAAGGATCAGATGGCGGAAATCGACTCCTCTCTTTCGGTTTGATGTGTGTATGCTAGTTGAAGCGCTGCATTTTAAAGAGCTCTATCTCTCCATAGCTCCATCCAGGTTTCATTTTTTTAAGTCAGTGCTGGAAGGCTATGATGGCCTGGCAATCCTGTCAAGCGTTGACGGTAAGAAAGGAACCGTGCGTCTTCGTTATCCTTCTGAATCTGAGCCCCTGCTTTTTGAGCTTTTATCGGATCTTGCCCCTGGGTTAAATAGATACGCATGAATATGAATGTTGATTATAGCCAATTTGGCCCTTTTGTTTTTTGATATTATCACAATACGATGAAACAGTTTTCCTTTATGATTAAGACCTTTGGTTGTCAGATGAACGAACGTGATTCTGAGATCATGGGTCAGTTGCTATCTGAAAAAGGCTATGTCGAATCCATGGATATGGATAATGCCGATGTCGTCATTCTCAACACCTGTTCCATCCGGGCCAAGGCCGAACAGAAGGCTATGAGTCTTCTCGGGGTGCTGAGAAAAGTTAAGAAAAGACGTCCATCCATGAAAATTTGTATTGCCGGATGTGTTGCCCAGCAGGAAGGTCAAGCGATCTGTGAGCGCATGCCTCATGTGGATCTGGTGATCGGGCCCCAGAATCTTTATGAACTGGCCGGTCTGCTGGACACCCTTGACGGGAGACCCAGAGTAGCAATCGGCATGTCTGATTCCTATGAGATCCCCGCTTTTATCCCTGCCCTGCCCCGTTTGCTTCCGCAGGTAAAACTGCAACCGGACTCCCCTGCTCCGCTTTTTAGAAAATTTCTCACCATTATGCAGGGGTGCAATAACTACTGCACCTACTGTGTAGTCCCTTACACGAGAGGTAGGGAGATATCACGAAAGGTCAGCGATATACTGGACGAAGCTCATGCTCTTGTTGATGCCGGGGTGCGGGAGATCACCCTGCTTGGGCAGAACGTGAACTCATACGGACGCACCAATCAAGTCACAGAGGCAGGGGGAGACTTTTCTTTTTCACAGCTCCTGCGAGAGGTCGCCGCCATTGAAGGATTGAAGCGCTTACGATTCACCACCTCCAATCCTAAGGACCTCTCAGCGGAACTCATGCGCTGCTTTGGCGAGATAGAAATCCTGTGCCCGCAGTTTCATCTCCCTGTTCAATCCGGATCCAATGCGGTTCTTGCCAGAATGAACCGGAAATACACCAGAGAACTCTATCTGCAGCAGGTTGCTGAACTCCGCGCTGTTCGTGCTGATATAGCCCTGAGCACCGACGTGATTGTCGGATTTCCCGGGGAGTCTGATGATGACTTTGAGCAGACCATGGATCTTCTGGAGGAGGTTCGTTTCCACAGCTCCTTCTCCTTCAAATATTCGGATCGTCCCGGCACCAGGTCTGCGGATTTTGATGACAAGGTGGATGAACAGGTAAAATCGTCGCGCTTGAGCAGGTTTCAGGGGCGGCAGGATGCAATCTGCCTGGAACAGAATAGTCTCTATGTGGGCAAGAACCTGCCGATAATGATAGAAAAGCTCACTGAAAAAGGTCTGGTGGGCCGTACAGACACTAACCATATTGTCCATGTTGAAGAAAAAATTGTCTGCGTTCCAGGAGATATTGTGACTGTCACCATTAATCACGCAGGCCAGCATTCACTCAACGGTACCCTCTTACGATAGGGTCCATCAACACACAACAGGTGAATCATCATGATTGATCTCCACACCCATACTTTTTTCAGTGACGGTGTCCTCGTTCCTGCCGAACATCTGCGCCGCGTTGAGGTGCTTGGCTACAAAGCAGTTGCCATTACCGATCACGCCGACAGTTCCAATATGGATTTCATTATCCCCCGTATGATTCAGGCGGCAAGGGACCTCAATCCCTTTTCCAGAACCAGGCTTCTTCCAGGTATTGAACTGACCCACGTTCCGCCTGCCCTTATCGGGCCTTTGACCCGCAAGGCTCGTGAGTTAGGAGCGCAGGTGGTAGTGGTGCATGGTGAGACCATTGTTGAACCTGTTGCCGGAGGCACGAATATGGCAGCCATTGAGGCTGGGGTCGATATTTTGTCACATCCCGGTTTCCTAAGTGAAGCAGAAGCGCTTCTGGCGGCTAAAAATGGTGTTTTCCTTGAGCTTTCAGGAAGAAAGGGACATTCGCTGACTAATGGTCATGTGGCGAAGGTGGCGTTAAGGGCTGGTGCCAGACTCGTTGTCAATGCCGATGCCCATACTCCGGGAGATTTCCTCACTGCTGACATGGCACGAATGGTAGCCCTTGGTGCCGGGCTTAGCGAAGAGGAATATGCGCAATTAAAGGCAAATATGAATTCATTTGTGGATGGCTTGCCTGAGATTAAATAAAGTTTTCATGTAGCTTGTTCAACCTTGCTGCCTGTGAATGCAATAAAGTATATCCGGATTCCAATATTCACCTGGAATCCGGATATACTTTTACTCAAATAGTAACTCATGAATAACCAGATCTCCTTGCACCTTCCCTTCAATATCGTCCTTGTTGAGCCTGAAATCCCGCCCAATACAGGCTCAATCGCCCGGTTATGCGGGGCAACCGAAACCGTCTTGCATCTGATCAGGCCCCTGGGGTTTTCCACTGACGACAAGCATCTGAAGCGAGCCGGCCTTGATTACTGGCGTTTTGTCGATATCAGATACTGGGATAGCCTTGATCAGTTCCTGGCAGAGCAGGCAGAAACCCGGCTATTTTTCTTTACCACCAAGGTTGCGGCATCTTACACCGAGGCCAGCTTTCAACCTGGAGATTTTCTTATCTTTGGTAAAGAGACAAAAGGACTGCCGAAAGAGATTCTCCAACTCTATCATGAGCGCTGCTATACCCTCCCCATGCCCAACCCCAACATCCGCAGCCTTAATCTGGCCATGACTGCCGGTATAGTACTGTACGAGGCCCTGCGACAGAACAGTACATAGAAAATACTGCCTTGGAATTCGTGGTTTGAACGGTGGCATCCCTACTGTTTTGTCCCGACTTAGTAATTTACCCCTGATTCTTGCGACTTTTCTGTTCCTTGTTCTTTTATAAAGAGGTATCTTGTCGGCAATTAAAAATTGCTACTCCCTTTTTTTTATTGATATTATATTATTACAACACTATTCCAAGGAGATATCGGAAATGTCTAAACGCGTTTATAACTTCAGTGCCGGACCGGGAACTCTTCCTTATGAAGTCCTTGAGCAGGCCGCAAAAGATGTGGTCAATTTTCAGGATACTGGCATGGGGCTTATCGAGATGAGCCATCGCTCCAAAGAGTTTATGGCCGTTGCCGCTGGCGCCGAACAATTACTGCGAGAGCTCATGGAGATCCCGGAGAACTACAAGGTGTTATTTCTGCAGGGTGGTGCCTCCAGCCAATTTTTCATGATTCCCATGAATCTGCTTGGTGCCGGGAAAAAAGCCACCTACCTCAATACCGGAGTATGGGCAAAAAAGGCCATCAAGGAGGCCAAACTGTTTGGTGATATCGATGTTGCCTACACCAGCGAGGAAGTGAAATTTAACCGGGTGCCCACTGAAACTGAATACTCAGTAGCTGAAGACTCTGAATATCTGTATCTGGTATCCAATAACACCATTTACGGCACCCAGTTCCCTACCTTCCCCACCACCGACAAGATGCTGGTCTGTGACATGTCTTCCGACATCCTTTCCCGCAAACTGGATGTCAGCAAGTTCGGTCTGATCTTTGCCGGAGCCCAGAAAAATATGGGGCCAGCCGGTGTTACCGTGGTGATCATCCGGGAAGATCTTCTTGACCGGACCCCGGAAAAAACCCCGACCATGCTTTGTTACAAGACCCATGCCGACAATGATTCCATGTTCAACACCCCTCCCTGCTTTTCCATTTATGTGGTTGGTGAAGTCTTGAAATGGCTGAAGAAACAGGGTGGAGTCGCCGCCATGGAAAAAATCAACAAGGAAAAGGCTGCCCTGCTCTATGCTGCCATCGATGCCACGGATTACTATCGCGGTCATGCCGAGCCTGCCTCCCGTTCGCTGATGAATATCTCTTTTAACCTGCCAACCCCGGAACTTGAAGCAAAGTTTGTTGGAGAGGCGACCAAGGCTGGCTTGAGCGGCCTGAAGGGACACCGCTCGATTGGTGGCTGCCGGGCCTCCATTTACAATGCCTTTCCCCGTGAAGGTGTAGTAAAACTGGTAGCATTCATGCAGGAGTTTGAGAAAAATAATCCAGCCTGAACAATCACTTAGGAAATGGCTAAGTCAAAAGGCCCAAAGACGAAGCACATCAATACTGAGGAACGCGGCGTACCTTTGGGTACGCCGCAGTGACGAAGAGTGCTGGACAAGGATGGATTTGGACTTTTTGGCGACGCCATTATGAACTACGATGGAAATATCATTCGTCCGCCCAGTGAGGCAGATTCAATCATTCTCCAGGTGACGGTTGGCTGTTCCCATAACCATTGTACCTTCTGTGGCGCCTACAAAGACAAGCAGTTCCGCATCCGCTCGGACGAAGAAATTGCCGAGAATATCTCCTTTGCCACTCGTTACTGCACCCGTCAGCGGAAGGTTTTTCTGGCGGACGGTGATGCCCTGATCCTTTCTCAGAAGCGGCTGACTTCTCTTTTCCACCAGATCAGGACAGAACTTCCCCAAGTTCGGCGTATTTCTCTCTATGGTAACGCCAAGGCCATCCGCTCCAAGAGCCTGGAACAACTTCAGGAACTAAAAGATCTGGGACTGGATCGCATCTACATGGGACTTGAAAGCGGTGACGATGAGGTGTTGACCCGGGTTAGAAAAGGTGAAACAGCGGCCTCCATGATCAGCGCCGCTCAAAAAGTGGCACAGGCCGGCATCTTTCTATCAGTGACGGTACTGCTCGGTCTTGGGGGCAGAGAGCTAAGCCTGCAGCATGCGCGCCAGAGCGGAAGGGTTTTGTCGAAAATGGCCCCGCGCCAGATTGCAGCCTTGACCCTTATGCCCTTGGCCGGCACCAGGCTGGGTAATCAGGTTGAAAACGGTACATTTTTACTTCCCGACGCCCTCTCCATGTTGAAAGAACTGAAAGAGATGGTTAATTTTATAAATTGTGACAAGGTGCAGTTCATGGCCAATCATGCCTCAAACTATCTACCCATCTCCGGAAGATTGGGACGTGACAAGGATGCAATCCTGACGACCATTGATCAGGCCATGGGCGGCAAGATTGCCCTGACCCCGGAATTTTACAGAGCTTTATAAACGTAAGAAGAGAATGAAAATCAAAACCGACCTGCGGAATCTGACCCAGGATGAAATAGTAGCCTATGTGGAGTCCCTGGGCCAGCCGGCATTCCGCGGCCGTCAGATCATGTCCTGGCTATACCGTCCCGGGATCTCACAGTTTTCCGAGATGACGGATCTGGCCAAGGAGTTCCGTAACTTGCTGACAGAAAACGCCCGTATCTCCCATCTTGAAGACCCCATCCTCGAGCGTTCGAGCGATGGCTGCGTCAAGTTCGGCTTTACCCTCGACGACGGACAAATGATCGAAACGGTCCTTATCCCGGAACCGGACCGCAACACCCTCTGTGTCTCCTCTCAGGTTGGCTGCGCCATGAACTGTTCCTTCTGCCTCACGGCCACCATGGGATTTATCCGCAACCTGACCCCCTCCGAGATCGTGGGGCAGGTCTGCGCGGTGGGCGATTTCCTGCGGGCCCAGCCGGAAGCAGAACGCATCGGCCCGGACAAGGTAACGAATGTGGTCTTCATGGGCATGGGTGAACCGCTGAACAATCTGGAGAATCTGCTCAAGGCCCTTTCCATCCTCACAGAACAACGGGGATTGGATCTCACTAACCGTCGGATCACGGTCTCCACCTGCGGAATCGTCCCCAAAATGCGACTTCTGGGTGAAAACTCCGACGCCAATCTGGCCATCTCGCTCCATGCCATTGATGACGTCACCCGCAGCAGACTCATGCCGATTAATGAGCGTTATCCGCTCGATGAACTGCTCGCCGCCTGCCGCGATTTTCCCATGCCCAAACGAAAACGGATCATGTTCGAATATATCCTGCTCAAGGGGATCAATGACTCTGACGCGGCCGCCCATGAACTTGCCAGAAAATTACGGGACATCCCCTGCAAGATCAACCTTCTTCCTTACAACGAGTCTCCGGGAATCCCTTATAAGAGCACCCCCATGCCCCGGATCCTTTCTTTCCAGAAGATCCTCATGGATGCCAACTACTCGGTCTTTATCAGAAACAGCCGGGGCACGGATATCTCGGCCGCCTGCGGGCAACTGGCCAAAAAAGAAGAAAGAAAGCAGCAGGAGCAAACGACCTCTGTACTGGCAGGGCAATAATGGTATAATGAATTTCTATACAATGTCCCATAAGTCCAATATGTCGTTCGTTCTTTCATAACGGCCCGTAGACAGAAAGGAGAATAAAATGCCTGAATTGAAGGAAACTAGAGGTTTTCAATATCTGGAGAACAGCCGTTTTGACCGCACTTCTATTCAGAATCTGCAAAGACCAGCCATTGCCCGAGTCGAGACATTCAAACGCTATTCACCTATCACCAGTATACCATTGCCCCGGACCTGGAGTCTTGACGAGGAACGGATCACCCTGCTCCTGCAAAACCGTCGATCTTTAAGGAAATATAGTAAGGAACCACTCAACCTGGAACACCTTGCCTTTATGCTTTGGGCCTCACAGGGGATTACCGGCCAGGCCGGGAACTATTTTTTTCGTGCCACGCCATCTGCCGGCGCCCTCTATCCTGTTGAAACCTACCTCAGTGCCCATTCTATCGAGGGACTTGCTGCCGGTCTCTATCATTTTGATGTGGAGCATTTCGCACTCGACAGGTTAACGGACCAAGATAAAGCAGAAGAGGTAGCTCAGGCCTGCCTGAATCAGAAATTCATATCCCAGGCTGCAGTAGTCTTTCTCTGGACCGGAGTCTTCAGAAGGGCTATGAGTAAGTATGGGGACCGCGGTATGCGTTATATTCTCCTTGATGCCGGCCAAATTTGCCAGAGTGTTATGATAGCTGCCGAGGCCGTGGCCTGCGGAGGCTGCCCCGTAGGAGCCTTTTATGATAGCGAGCTCAATCAACTTCTCCAGATTGACGGTGAAGAAGAGTCCATCTTGTACGCGGCCTCTGTAGGAAGAAAGCTCGAGCCAGGGATTGATCACCGACCCTGAACAATCAGCGCTAACCAGCAAAAGAGTTCCAACAAGATTACCAGCTTTCTATAGGTATCAACGCAATGTTCTTCGGATAAAAAAAATCATAAAAAATTGCAGCGAAATAAACGAAAAAAAATATCGTCAAAACAAGCAGATCTGCTATATTTGCAGATGCTGATATCTGCAATCCCCCCCCCTTATGCGTACTTGCATTCACTTGTAATTTAATAATAGACTAACACTAAGAGATGATGCGTGATGGCATGATTTTACAATGTCATTACGGCGAAGGTTGGAATTCAGCATTCAGAGGGTTGCAAAGGTAAAAAAAATAAATCCAAGTGGGGAGTGCTGATTTATATTGATGCCTCTTCTTACCTTAGTTTTGCATCCTGTTACAGGCTTGCTCGTATCGTCCAGTTAAACAGTTTTTACCAGAGTCACCAAGCGCACAGGATCAAGGCATGGCCGAGACCTGTAATTCTATTCCAAATCTATAAACAAAGGGAGCGGATTTGATGAAGATACAGGAAGTCAAGAAATTGGCAACGGCAATGGGGATCAAGGCCGGCAAGATGAAAAAAAGCGAACTGATATGGGCCATTCAGGCCAAGGAAGGAAACTCCCCTTGCTTTCAACAAGAGGCCTCTGGCTCTTGCCTCCAACTGGATTGCTGCTGGCGTGACGACTGCATGAGCCTCCGCTAAGTTATCGTGGCCGTCCACTTCACAGACCATTCAAATGTTGCTTTTATTGATGTAAATGAGCAAAAACTCAAACGATATTGGACGAAAGCCATGAAAAGTGGCTCAACAGTATAACTGCCTGTTCAGTTATACTTTAATATTCATCTTTATCAGGAGGTATATACCATGTTTGATTTATTGCCATTTAAGCGTCGCACTGAAGTGCCAAGTGTTTTTTCAGAGATGGACGATATGCTCCAAAAGATGTGGTACGACTTCCCTTTCCACAATCTGGGTGAGAATGTCGATCTGAAATGGAGTCCCCGTCTTGATGTCAGTGAGACTGACAAGGCCCTTGAGGTTGTGGCTGACCTGCCGGGCATGGACAAAAAAGATATTAATGTCTCGCTGGATGGTGATCTTCTGACCATCAAAGGTGAGAAAAAAGAGGTAAAGGAATCAAAAGACAAGCATTACCACTCCATCGAACGTCGGAGTGGTTCCTTTTATCGGGCGTTAAGATTGCCGGTAGACGTAGAGAATGATAAAATTGAGGCAAATTTTAAGGATGGGGTGCTGACCCTTACTCTTCCTAAATCAAAAAAAGCCGCAAAAAAGGTCGCCCAGATTGAAATAAAATAAAAAGAGAAGTTTTCACAAAGCAAAAAAGCTGGAAGACTCACATGAGTTTCTCCAGCTTTTTTGCTTTGCGCTATAATTACTACACATCTCCTGAGAAAAAAGACAGAAAATCAATTCCAATATCCTCTTAAACCGAAGCAGATAGGATCAATGTGTTCAACAATTGTTTTTAGCTTTATTAACATTGACCTGATTTCTTAAAACAGGTAATTAAATGATAAACATATTTTTTTAGAAAATCATTAATAACAGAGCTGATAATGAATTGATATTCCCCACTCTCCTGTTGGGTCTTGTAATATTTTTGGTTCGTTTAGCGTTAGCTGAGGTAAAATACAAGCATCTCTTCGATAATGAGAAAAAAGAGATACTCTTTGTTGATAATTCTACACGCAATCCTCCACCCACAAGGGATGGGATGGATTTATTTGGTGCTGCGCAAATTAACATATAATCCCAACCTCCATTGCATCTATCTTTTTGATGAACAAAAAACATGAATGACAATGAACAGAAGAAAGCATATCTGCAGAATATTCTGAACAAACTTGCACTTTTTTTTCCGCATCACTCCCCTAATTACACTTTGCAATCTGTAGAAGAAGGTCTGGACATGAGAGAGATACTCGTCAAGGGCGAAGATGTCCTGCCTTATCTTCAAACAGCTTTTTTTGATGACAAGATAGTGGAAGTTGAACTGAATGGAATTCCTAGAGTATATTTCAGCCGAATTCACGATCATACCCCGGACCTTGAGGAGGTGGAGGAGGATGGCGAGCTAGTCGTGAAAGAGCCTGACTATAAAAGCGGCGATTACTTGAAAGAGATGACCCGTGTTATCTCACTGCCGCTGGAACCCGGCATGGGCAACATGCATATCCGCAACAGCGAGAAGGTACTTCTACGTCTTTTTACCAGTAAATATGCCCTGGAACTGGGAGCCTATTTTGAAGAAATGATTTTCGTTCGCGAGCTGCCGGTTTTACGGATTTCATATCCGGTGATTGGCAGAATGGTTCCTGGGGTCCGGGCATTCAGGGCCAAGGTGCCAAACACACTTAATCTTCTCGTTATAGTTGCCGGAAAAACGAAAACACCTGAAATGTATTGCAGGGCAGTTGAAGTAAGTGCAGATGGCATGTCTTTTCTGATCAAGAAAGAGGAACAGCAGTTTTTTACTAATGGAGAGTCTCGGTCCTTGCAATTTGTCCTTGATGAAATTTCATATACCACGGTCACTGGAATTGTCCGGCATGTCTCAAAAATACGAGGAAAAGGAGGGACTGAGTTCCGCTGCGGGGTGGAGTTTGAACTGACAACCAGGGCACTGGCCGCCAGTATCGAAACCCTTGTGGCAACGATTCAACGGACCCACTTGCAGGAGTTAACACTCAAATCAGAAGAACTTGGTATTGACCTGATACGTTAACAACCGACGATTAACATGCATGATAAATATATCATGTCATGCGGATGCGCTCACAATCAGGGCATATCCAGGTCGGTCCATTGCTGATTCCCCATAAATTTTCCTGAAAACAGGCCTCGCAGATCATAAATCCACAGGGACAGCTCAGACAATAAGGCTTATTCTCTTTGCAGCAATGGCATTGATATTCGCCAAGTTTTCTCTTCCGGTAGCCAGATCCTTCACTCTTTTTTTCGCTCATATCCGCAGTTCCTTTTCCAGCCATTGCCGGTACTCCGCACTCAAATGAGTAATGGTCGTAGCAATAATCTCCGGCGTTTCATAGGGATGAAATTCCCGGATGACCTGCTCCAGATTCATATACAGGGATTTGTCACTCTTCATCACCAGAACGTATTCTTGTGATGAGACGATGTTACCCTGCCACCAATAATGACTGCTGACAGAGTTTGAAATCTGGGCACAGGCAATAAGCCTTTTTTCAAGAAGCATGGTGGCCATCTTTTCAGCATCGACACGACTCTCAAAGGTCGTGGTAATCAGCAGCGGAATAGACATAGAATAACCCCAAAATTTTTTAATCTTCATCCCGTATGATCGCTTTCTTTTTTTCCGATAGTAGAATAATTTAATCTAGCAGGCAATACAAAGAAAGGACAAGAAAAACAAATGGCAGGCCAAGGGAAAATGATGCTTCTGGCAATTGATATTGGAAACTCACATACAGTCATTGGACTCTTCAAAGACGATCAGCTTATCGGCCAATGGCGCTTCAAGTCAGACAGGGAGCGCACCGACGACGAACTGGCCATCCACTGTTATGGCCTCTTCTCCATGATAGGAGTCGATACAAGTGCGATTAACGGGATCATTATCGCCAGTGTGGTCCCTAGCCTGGAAACATCATGGAGCTCTTATTGCCGGAAGTATCTGTCAGCCAATCTGGAGAGCCCTCCCCTTCTGATATCAGCAGAAAATATAAAGAAAAGTATCCACATCAAAACAGACAATCCTGATGAAGTAGGCGCGGATCGCTTGGTCAATGCCATTGCCGCCTGGCAAAAATATCGCTGCAATCTGGTGATTATTGATTTTGGTACGGCGATCACCTTCGACTGTGTCTCGGCTGAAGGCGAATATCTTGGCGGCGCCATTCTCCCCGGGGTTGCTATCGCACTCGATGCTCTTTCCTCTCGTACCGCCAAGTTACCGCGTATTGATGTCAGTGTCGGACCGGAAAAGGTCATCGGCACCAATACCGTCCAGGCCATGAAAAGCGGTATTCTCCATGGCTATGGCTCTCTTGTGGATGGAATGACCCAAAAAATTAGTCTGGAAATGGGCGGCTCTGATGGTGAGCTGAAGGTCATCGCCACCGGCGGTATGGCTCATCTCATCGCCCCTTATGCCCAATCCATCGACGAGCTTGAGCCCCTGCTCACCCTGAATGGTCTCCATTTTCTCCACAGCCAGCAACAGAAAAATGATTGAACAACACGCCCCTGCCCCACTCAAACCTGGTGCCATTATCGGTATTATTGCGCCTGCCGGACAACTTCGTGACCAGAATGAGTTCAACACCGGCATCAGACTGCTCACAGAGATGGGATTCGAACCGAGATTTCCCCGTGAACTCTGGCCAGGAACCGGATATCTGGCCGACACCGATGCCAACAGGGCTGACGAATTGAACAGGATGTGGGCTGACGATGAGATCTCTGGACTTTTGGCCTTGCGGGGCGGTTATGGCTGCCTGCGCATGGCGGGAATGATCGATCTGGAGCAGGTACGCAAAAAGCCGAAGATGCTGATCGGGTTTTCCGATATCACCGTACTGCACAACTTCTTCAGTCAACAAACCAGCCTTATCTCCCTGCATGGGCCGACCCTTTGCTCTCTGGCAAAGAGCAGCAAAGACACCCTTGAGCGTTTTCATCAATGCCTGAGCGGAAACTGGCGTGTCCCCCTGCAGCTGAGAGGGGTTGAGGTCCTGAGAGGTGATGACGAGGCCAGAGGCCAATTGCTCGGCGGCAACCTGAGCACCCTGCTCACCCTGCTGGGCACCCCCTTTGAGCCTCATTTTAAAGGAAAAATTCTTTTTCTGGAAGATGTGGGCGAACCGCTCTATCGGATTGACCGCCTGCTGACCCAGCTGTGGCTGGCCGGAAAGCTGCAGCAGATTGCGGGAATCATCCTTGGCGATTTCTCATATAATAATGACATGGAGACAAATGAGAAAATCCGTCTTCATGAAACGATCTGGTACCGGGTGCTGCAGCTCACCGCTGATACCCAGATCCCTGTCTGGGGTGGATTTCCTGTTGGCCATGGGCCAGAGAACATGACCCTGCCCCATGGAGCCGAATCAGTGATGGACAGCAGGAACAGAAATCTCTACTTCTTGTAACCACATTCAGTTGACCTGAAATAGTTCTTTGATGAATCAAGATCTTGACCTATCAAATAATTATCCAGATCTAAATG
>JAQVER010000037.1 GCA_028697885.1 Desulfocapsaceae bacterium | reverse complement strand
CTGACTATTTGGAAAATGAGCCTGTGGGCGTTGCAGTGGAGAGGGCAGTCCTTGATTTGTTTATTGTGCCTTCCTGATAGCTGCAGTCTTAATAATCTGAGCGGTACTAAAATAGAATGAGCGGAGAAGTGGTGATGGAGACGATGCAACAACTTAAATTGGGACTTCCTAAGGGAAGTCTGGAGAAGGCAACTATAGAGTTGTTTGAAAAGGCAGGGTGGTTGATCAAACCAAGGTCCCGTAATTATTTTCCTGAAATTGATGATCATGAACTGGCTTGTTCCATCTGTAGGCCCCAGGAAATGTCCAGATATGTTGAAAGTGGGATGCTTGATGCCGGGATTACGGGTAAGGATTGGACGATGGAGAACAAGTCAGAGGCGGTGATCGTCTGTGACCTTGTCTATTCAAAGGTGAGCAGGAAGCCGACACGCTGGGTGATAGCTGTCGCCGGTGATTCTGAGATCCATACTGTTGAAGATCTGGAAGGAAAGAAGATTGCCACGGAACTGGTGAATGTGACCAGAGAGTTTTTTGAGCAGAGGAAGATCAACGTCAATATCGAGTTTTCCTGGGGAGCCACAGAGGCCAAAGTAGTTTCCGGGCTTGCGGATGCGATTGTTGAGGTGACTGAAACCGAGAGTACAATCAGAGCCCATGGCTTGCGCATTATTCATGAGTTGATGGAGTCTAATACCCAGTTTATTGCCAATAAAGAGGCCTGGGCCGACCCATGGAAGCGGGAGAAGATCGAAAATGTCGCCATGCTCCTGCAGGGCGCCCTGAATGCTGATCGGATTGTTGGCCTGAAGATGAATGTTTCTCATGCGCTTCTCGATCAGATCATCAACTTGCTTCCCAGTCTTAACGCGCCAACGGTGGCGAATCTTTATCAGCAGGACTGGTATTCAGTGGAAACCGTTGTTTCAGAGGATGCGGTTCGAGATCTTATTCCAAAATTAAAGAAGAATGGCGCAGAAGGTATTATCGAATATGCCCTGAACAAGGTGATTTGATTTTTTCTCAGTGGGAATTAAGGCCGAAGTGTTTTTTGGCTGGTATTGTCTTCTGCTTATTGTCTAAGCCGGTGAAGGGACACATCGTATGAACTTTGTTGATATCCAGTTTCTTTTAAGCGTCCATAGTTTGTCCCAGTTGCCTGAGCCCTCACTGCCGGAAATTGCCTTTGCCGGGCGTTCTAATGTGGGAAAATCAAGTTTGATGAATACCCTTGTGGGCAGGAAAAGTCTGGTGAAGGTAAGTGGCCGTCCCGGAAAGACCCAGGGACTCAACTTTTTTGAAGTGGCAGGTAAAGTTTACCTTGTGGATTTGCCCGGATACGGCTATGCCAAGGTTGCCAAGGGAATGCAGGATAATTGGCAGACCCTTATCACTTCTTATTTAGAGAGTCGGAAGACACTCTGTTGTGTTGTGGTTATTATTGACCTGCGGCATGAAGCGAAGGAATACGATACTCAGCTTATTAACTGGCTGCGGCAGAAAAATATTCCATTTCTGCCAGTTTATACCAAGATGGATAAATTGTCAGGGAATGAGAGGGTAAAGAATGCCAGAATTCTTGATGTCGGCCATGCTATTGACCCTGGGCAGCGGATCCTGTTTTCTGCGGTGACCGGGCAGGGAAAGGAGGAGCTTGAAAGGGCTCTTGCTTCTTTTTCTAAAGTAGATTAACTTTTTAATTGGTGGGTAGAAATACGTATATTCTCTTTGTCCGATGGAGTTTTTTTATTGACCATCAGATGATATAATTCCAGATAGGTCTTGGGAGATAAACACTATGTCATTACGTTCTGAATGGTCATGTTGGGAGATCATGAAGTGTGATGAGGGCAATAAGTGTCCAGCGAGGGAACAGTCTGATAAAATGTGCTGGGAAATTACTCAGGAGATGGATGCCCGATCTTTTGATATATGTAAAGACTGTCTGGTCTATGTGAGTCGGCAGAAGGACAGCGGATTTAACAAGGAAGATATCCTCAGTATCATGGCCCAGAAGGGACTTAATGTCGTGGAACGTCGCCACAGATGTAGATGCTCCCAGCTTCAGTCAAATAATAATCTTGTGTCTCTTCGTGTGAAGGGAAATTCGTTTCGTTGAACATCAGATAAACAATATAGATAGTTGTCGGGGGTAAAGCATCATGTCACTTCGCTCTGAATGGCCATGCTGGGAAATTATGAAGTGTGATGAGGGCAAAAAGTGTCCTGCAAAAGAACCGTCTGCCAAATTGTGTTGGGAGATTGTTCAGGAAAGGAACACATGTTCTTTTAATATCTGTAAAGATTGTCTGGTCTATGTGAGTCGGCAGAAGGATTGTAAGTTCAGCAAGGAAGAAATTCTTAGTATCATGGTTCAGAAGGGAATTAATGTCTTGGATCGTAATACATGTACTTGTCCTCAATTTAAGGACATTGAAGAAAAATAGAATGTCATTTACGTCTCGATAGAGATGAAAAAGGGGATGAATCAGGCTGGGGTGAGCTTGATTTATCCCCTTTTTTTGTGCACAATATGGTAGAGGCCATTTATTGCTCAGACTTGAGCACCGCTAAAAAGGCCTTTTGGGGTATTTCGACATTGCCCACGGTCTTCATCCTTTTTTTGCCCGCCTTTTGTTTTTCTAGAAGTTTTCTTTTTCTTGATATATCACCACCATAGCATTTTGCTATGACATCTTTTCTTAGTGCCGAGATGGTGGTTCGGGCGACAATTGATCCGCCGATAGCGGCCTGAATGGCAATCTTGAACATCTGTCTGGGAATCTCGCGCTGGAGCTGTTCGCAGGCATGCAGGCCGCGGGCCCTGGAATTGGCACGATGAACCAGCTGGGAGAGGGCGTCCACTAGTTCACCGTTGACCAGGATGTCCAGTTTGACCAGATCGCTTTTGCGATAATCATAGAGTTCGTAATCAAAAGAACCATATCCCTGGGTGGCGGATTTTAATTTATCGTAAAAGTCATAGATCACTTCCGCCAGTGGCAGTTCGCATGTGAGCTCTATCCTGCCAGGCATTGGGTAATGGTAGTGGGTGTTCTCACCACGCCGTTCCATGCATAGCGCCATCACCACCCCCATATATCTCTCAGGCATGAGGATGGTGGCTTTGATGTATGGTTCTTCCACCCGGCTGACCTTGGAGGGATCAGGGAAATGGGCAGGGTTGTCAACTTCCACCATACTGTCATCGTTGAGATAGAAGTTGTATTTGACGGAAGGGACGGTCAGAATAAGAGAAATGTCAAATTCGCGTTCCAGTCGCTCCTGAACGACTTCCAGGTGCAG
Organism: Desulfocapsaceae bacterium; assembly: GCA_028697885.1. Taxonomy (GTDB): domain Bacteria; phylum Desulfobacterota; class Desulfobulbia; order Desulfobulbales; family Desulfocapsaceae; genus UBA2270. The sequence goes on along the minus strand of JAQVER010000037.1, from coordinate 34,316 downwards.
AAGTCCAAGAAAACCACAGCGAAAGCCGAAACCAAGGGCTACTGATGAGTCTTTTTGAAAGGTCAGGGCTGCATCATTGAGCTGTAGCTTTTCAATGGCAGTGGCCAGATTCTCATAGTCGTCGGTGGATATAGGGTAGATGGAAGAGAAGACTACCTGCTGGACCATTTTGAAACCGGCCAGAGCCTGGGCGCAAGGGCGATCTTTATGGGTGATGGTATCGCCAGGCCGGGTATCACTGATGGTTTTTATACCGGCTAGGATATAACCAATCTGTCCGGCAGAAAGTTGCTTTTGTGGCTCCTTGCTGACTCCTCTGAACAGACCGACCTCTTCGACCTTGTATGTGGCGTTGTTGGACATGAACTTGATCATCTCTCCAGCCTTGATGGTACCATTGATAATTCGGCAGGAAATGATGGTGCCCCTGAATGCATCGTAATGGGCGTCAAAAATGAGGGCTTGGAGCTCACTGGCAGGCTCGCCTTTAGGGGGGGGGAGGAATTTGACGATGGCCTCAAGGATGTCTTTGACACCCTGTCCTGTTTTTGCCGAGCAGAGCTGGATGTGATCTCCGTCCAGTCCCAGGTCGTCCTCGATCTGTTCAGCTACTTTTTCCGGTTCTGCTGATTGGAGATCGATTTTGTTGATAACCGGGATGATCTCCAGATTGTTTTCCATAGCAAGGTACAGGTTGGCCAGGGTCTGGGCCTGAACCCCCTGAGCGGCGTCAATAAGGAGCAGGGCGCCTTCACAAGAACTGAGGGCGCGTGAGACCTCGTAGCTGAAGTCAACATGGCCGGGTGTGTCCACCAGGTTCAGTTCGTATGTTATCCCGTCCTGAGCAGTATAGGGCAGGCAGATGGTCTGGCTTTTGATGGTAATGCCACGTTCACGCTCGATGTCCATATTGTCAAGCATCTGGTCTTTGAATTCACGAACAGAGACCTGATTGCACAGCTGGATCATGCGATCGGCAAGGGTCGACTTGCCATGGTCAATATGGGCGATAATGGAGAAATTTCGTATGTGTTTCATTGCTTTCAGGGGAATTTTATGAAATGCTGAAGAAGAGAATAATTCAATATGCTTGAAGGAAGAGCATTTAAGGGAATCTTAAGAAATCATTTTTTTCGTTCAGGAGGTTGTCAATCTGTACCATGAATGAAAACTCTGATTTTTCAAGACTCCCTTTTAGCATAAATGGATAAAGAAGAAAATAGAATTCTCCTTTATTTCCTATGGATAAGTGGCCTGGAAGGAGAGTTTCCTGTGCTGTGTGGTGTTTTGCTTGAGAGATATAATGATTGCACTTTGATGGAACTGGGGTAATAATAAAAAGTTTCTATAATTGATATTTTTTGGCAAACAGAGCCCTCTATGACTTCAAAAAAAAATATAATAGATACATCAGATTCTTCTGATTTGCTGGATGTGCCTGATTCTGGACGGGAGGATACCGATCAGTACGAGCATCCCCTTGTCTCCCTGTCCAATGAGGAGCACCTGCCTGCTTTAAGTAATCCTGCTTTACATCGTTATCTGCAGGAGATCAGTCAGTATGAGCTTTTGACACGGGAAGAAGCGGATGAACTGGCGGTTAGATTCAGGGAAAATGGCGATCAAGATGCCGCTTACAGGCTTGTCTCTTCTAATTTACGTCTGGTCGTCAAGGTGGCCATGGATTTCCAGAAATATTGGATGCAGAATTTTATGGATCTCATTCAAGAGGGAAATGTGGGGCTGGTGCAGGCCACTAAAAAATTTGATCCCTATCGTGGGGTTAAGTTCTCCTATTATGCCGCTTACTGGATTCGGGCTTATATCCTGAAGTTTATCATGGATAATTGGCGCTTGGTCAAGATCGGCACCACTCAGGCCCAGCGGAAGCTTTTTTTTAGCCTGAACAAGGAGAAGAAACTTCTTGAATCTCAAGGGTTTCAGCCTGAAACAAAATTACTGGCTCAACGTCTGAATGTTAAAGAAAGTGAAGTTATCGAGATGAGTCAGCGCATGGGAGGCGGGGATGTCTCTCTTGAAAGCCCGGTTCGGGCTGACTCAGAAGATGAACAGAAAAACTTTTTGCCTAGTGAGGGGCCAGGAGTTGAGGAAATGGTGGCCAGCAGTCAGATGAAGGCCAAGCTTGCCGATATGATTCTGACCTTAAAAGAAAGCCTTAATCCCAAAGAGACGATGATTCTGGAGGAGCGATTGCTCACCGATGAGCCCCTTACTCTCCAGAATATTGCTGATAAGTTTGATATCTCCCGGGAAAGGGTCAGGCAGATTGAGGTGAATCTCCTGAAAAAAATGAAGAAGTTTTTTGAAATAGAAATGCCGGATATCAAGGATTTCTTCGATGGAGAAACCATAGTGATTAAAGGAAGTTCTGACAAATAACAGCTTATATTTGATAGCGGATCTTCCTTTTTCTAAAATACAAAGTTTGATTAGGATCAAAATCTGAATAATGAAAGTACCTTTGCTCGACCTTAAACAACAATTGAACTATCTTCGGAAAGACATTCTGGAGGCGGTTACCAGGGTTATTGATTCAACGACATATATTCAGGGTCCTGAAGTTTCTTTGCTGGAGCAGGAAATTGCCGCATATTGTGACGTAGAAAATGGGGTGGGGGTCTCAAGTGGCACCGATGCCCTGTTAGTTTCCTTGATGGCCTTGGGGGTAGGACCTGGCGATCAGGTGTTGACTACACCTTATTCCTTTTTTGCCACCATGGGAGTTGTCCTCCGGTTGGGGGCCATTCCTGTTTTTGTAGACATTGATCCTGTCTCTTTTAATATTGATCCCGCTGCCATGGAAGAGGTCCTTTCTCGTGACCATGAAAGAAAAATCAAGGCCCTCCTGCCGGTCCATCTCTACGGACAATGTGCGGATATGGAGGCGATCATGAAGTTGGCACATCAATATAACCTGCCTGTTATTGAAGATGCGGCTCAAGCCATTGGTGCTGAATGTCCGATGAATGGAGATACGGATGATGGGGTGAATGCTGAATGGAAGAAGGCCGGATCCATAGGGCTGGCCGGATGTTTTTCTTTCTTTCCCAGTAAAAATCTTGGGGGTATCGGCGATGGTGGGATGGTTGTGACCCATGATGGTGCTTTTGCTGATAAAATTAGAATCTTACTTAATCATGGGGCCTCTCCGAAATATTATCATGGACAGGTGGGGGGCAATTTTCGTCTTGACCCCATACAGGCTTCAGTGCTGCGAATAAAATTGACCTATTTGGGTCAGTGGCATCGGGCCAGACGAGAAAATGCCGATCGTTACAATAGGATGTTTACTGAAAACGATCTCGTTCACAACAATTTTCTGGTTCTGCCACAGGCTGTTTATCGTAGGAAAGAACGTGCAGGTAGCATGAATGGTGCTGGAGAAAATTTTCATATCTATAATCAGTATGTCCTGCGGGTCAACCGCCGTGATGCTTTGCTTGACTGGTTACGCTCCCAGGATATCGGCTGTGAAGTCTATTATCCGGTGGCCTTGCATCAGCAGAAATGTTTGGGTGCAAGTTTCGCGGGACAGTCGTTTCCCCAGGCGGAGAAGGCTGCCCTTGAGACCATTGCTCTGCCAATTTACCCGGAATTGACTGCGGAGATGCAGGAGTATGTTGTTGACAAAATAGTCGAATTTTATCGGCAGTAAACCTATTGATTTCGTGATTTTTCCCTTTTCTAATGTGCTCTGGAATAAGAAATGTCTTTGCCATGGAGGTTCTTGGATGGTGAAGGGTTCTTGGCAGAATCGTCTGATAGCTTTTGTATCCCAACAAGTGGCTAGTCAGCAAGTGGGCATCTTTTCCTGGAAGATTATCCTCATTTTTTCCATTTTTCTATTTCTCCCTTCGTTCGTCTTTGCTACGCCTGCAGCTATTACTCCTGAACGTGATATCATTATCAGTGATACCAGTAAGGAACCTGAGTGGAAACTTCTTTGGGATGAGGCTCGAGAACTGACACGACAAGAGCAATATGTTGAGGCTGCCCGGGCTTACTCTCATCTTCTTTCCTTGAAAAAGAATATTGAGGAGGCCTCATGGGAATATTGTCTGGTTCTGATTGCTCTCTCCGATTGGGATCATGCTTCAGTCGTTGTGGCAGATCTTCTAGAAGGAGATCCACAGCGCACAGAGTATCTGCTGAGTGCTGGTCTGGTGGCCCTGAAGAAGAAAGAGTATGCCAGAGCCTCCACCTATTATGGCCTTGTGTACAAGAAAAAAGCTACTCTTGAGGAAAGTCAGGTAATAGAGGCACTGACGGGGCTTGTCTCTGCATTGCACGGACAGGGAAAGAATGAGGCGGCCTATCCGTATATGGAACAACTCCTTCAGTATCGGCCTGAAGATAGTCTGCTGCTTCATCAACTGGCGATCCAGGCAGTCAAGTCAGGTCGGCGGGAAAAGGCCTTGGTCTATTATACAAACCTTGTTTCTCAGGCTAATGTGGAGGATCAGGTCCTGTTGGAGGCGGCTAAAGTCTTTGAAGAATTTGGTGAGAAAACCAGAGCGGTATCTTGTTGGGAAAAATATTTACAGCGGTATCCAAATTACCGACCGTTTCAGGAAAAGATTGCTAATTATTTTATTGCCCGGGGAGAGAAAGAGGCGGCATTGCCCCATCTCCTGATGTTATTAGATCAGGATAATCAACGTGATGACCGTCTCCTGGAGATCGGTGCCATTTATCTCTCTGATTTGGGAAAACCTGACAAAGCACTCTCTTTTTACGAGGAGTACTTTCAGCGTCATCCTGGAAATCAAACGATTGGTCAGGAAATTGTAAAAATACAGGCCCTGCTTGCCCATAATTTATTGTCCAGGATAGAACATGACGGTGCCTTGCCGTTGTGGAAGGAACTTGTACAAATTACTTCCAACCCGCTGGCCATTTATTCATCCCTGGCTAAGCTCCTTGAAAAACATGGTAACAGCAAAGAATTGCGTGAGGTGCTTGCCATTATTCACCAGCATGCTCCGGGGAACAAGGAAGTAATCCTTCGTCTTGCTGAGCTCTTTCTTGAGCAGAAGGATATGGGCCAGGTTGATCATTTTCTGTCGCTATTGCCTCAGGAAGTAATGGCCTCGGATGAAGGCTCAATGCCGGTAGAGCGCGGAATAGAGGGAGCTGTGCCTGTAGAACCAAGATTTTTGCTGACCAGTGGGCGACTTGCTGATCTGCGTGGACTTTCCGGACAGGCATTGGGCTGGTATAAGCGGTATCTGCAGACGAGGCCAGGTGATGAGGACATTCGCCTGCGTTGTATGGATTTGGCGGCACAGCTCGGTTTGATTAGTCAGTATCAGGATTTCTATCACGTGTTGCGTCGGGAGGCTAAGTCTGATCTGGAGCGGTTAAACATAGATATGCGGTACGCCGGAGTCTTGCTGGAAAACGGGCTGGCAACCGAGGCCAAAAAAGTCTATCAAAAATTGATTGAGGCAGGGCAGGGGGAACCTGGACGCATTGCCGAGATACGTCTTGCCTTGGCTGATGCCTTCTACAGGGAAGGAAATATTTTTGAAGCAGAACAAGTCTTGAGGCAGATGTTGGTGGATGGTGTGGCAATGCGATCTGTCCTTCGTAAATTGGTTGAATTCTCTATAGAGAGTAATGAACCTGATTTGGCCAAGACGTGGCTTACCTTATTGTCTGAGCAACCAGGATATCCTGTCATTCCTGCAAACTGCAGGGGCAACGAAGATGATTTTGACTTACTTCGGGCAAGGGTGCTGGCCGCTAGTGGAAAATTTGGTAAGGCTGTCACGAGCGTCCTGGAATATAAGGAACTTCTTGCTCAGCATTGCCCACAAAGTGACGGGATGAGATATCAAGCGGATCTTTTTCTCTCTTATCTTTATTTGCAGGATAAACAATATGACAAAGGTCAGGAACTGATAACGAGACTTCTCAAGGAGCATCCACTGGACCTGGAACCTTTAATTATTGGACAGCAACTTGCTGCTGGCTTATCAGGTAAGGCACAGAAGGATAGGGTTGATGATGTTCTCAGTAAAGATTATAGCAACAGATTCCAGAGTCTGATGCAGGCCGCACAGTTAGAAAGAACATATGGAGACCTTGAAGCGGCCAATAAACATGTGTTAATGGCCTTAAAGGAGGTTCCAGACTCAATAGCGGCGAGGGCTCTCCATGCTGATATTTGTGAGAAAGAGGGACGTTTGGAGACATCTTTTTCTATCTTGCAGAGCCTTATTGTTGACTATCCTTCAGAGCTTAGTTTTACGCGTAAATTACTGGAACTTGAGTTTAAGCAAGCATCATTTCAAAAAATTATAAAAGATCTGGCTCCTGCTCAACAGCTCGGCCTGGCGAAAGGAATTATGACCTTTCCTGACAGCAGTCATTTGTTAGTGTGGCAGAAATTAATCCTTGCCAGGTCCCTGTGGGCTGATCGGCAATGGGTTGCAGCGGTGGCTGTGTATGATGCTGTGTTGCAGCCCTCTGTGGAGAGGCTTTTTACGGAAAGGATAGAGAAACAACATATCCAGCTTGATTTACCCCCTCCGAAGCAAAGTTTCTTGAATGTAATTACCTTTACTCATCCGGCAGAACCGGATCGCCTGACTGTAGTAATGGATCCCACATTTGTCATGACCCAGCGTGGCATGCCTGTTGGTAGAATCGGTGCGGATCTCTATGCCGACTATCGCTGGCAGCAATTAGTGGCCAGGGAACTCTCTGCCCGGCGGGCGTTGGCGCAGGGCGAATATTATCAGGCCATGAAAGAGTATCAGGAAGTGGTTGAGAAGAACTCTTCTCCAGAGTCTCTCTTCGATCTTGCTGGGATCTACAGCCGTCTTGGGTTTTTGGGGAAAGAAGCCCTGCTTTATGAAGAGATTGAAAGAGAGAACCCCGGCTACCCTGAGCTTGCTGAGTCTGTGCAGCGTAACAGTCTGAAGAGAAAACCACGGGGGATGATTGACTCGGGATATTCTTCACTCAGCGGTCGCGATGGATATTTCGATAGGCAACAGACACGGGGGGGAGCCAGTGTCTGGATGCTGCCAACTCTTCGTCAGGAGATGGATGTCAGTTGGAGCACCATTCATGCCATTTCCGCGGATACGGATCAGGCCTTGTGGCGGAACAGATTGCTGGCTGCATATTCTTTTTATCCTCACTATAATGTTGATTTTATAACTCGGGTTGGTATGGATAAACCTGTGAATGAGTATAATCAACCGCATTATGATATTATTCCACTGATTCATCTGGAGATGCGTGGCCGTATAGGGGATGATCTGCATGCTTTTGTCCGTCTGGATCAGGATGTAGTGGATGATACTGTCCAAGCCCTTGAACAGGGAATCAGCAGGCGGGATGTCGAAGGTGGTGTCAGGATGGATATCCTGCCGCGCCTCTTTTGTGGTGGGGAATATCTGTTCAGAGAGTATAGTGACGCTAACCATCAAAATCGTTATCATGTCTGGGCGACTTATATCATTCATAGTGAACCGACCCTGCTGCAGGTTACCTATGGCCAGGAGTTCCAGCATAATGCCGAGGTGAATATGGGCCGGGATTTTTCCTATGAAAATGGGTTTATGCCTGGTGATCATCCCTATTGGAGTCCTAAGGAATATTGGCAGAATTTAGTTTCAGTCCATTTTGAGCATCAACTGGCTGCAGATGTGCTGGGCCGTAGTGCTCCCAGTTACTATAACCTCGATTATTCTTTTGGTTATGATAATGGAGGGTATGATAGCCATACCTTTGGCGGTGATATTTTTCTTGAAATGAGCCGTCATTTCTTATTAAGTAGCAGTTTCGAAATAATTCAGGGAGGTCCTGTGATCCGTAAGGATGTTGCTTTGTCACTGGTCTATCGCTGGTAATTCTATTTGTATCCCTGTAAATTGTGTGGTGCTTGCCCATAATTTGCAGGTTTTTTTTATTTTCACAGGAGGAAATAATGGTTGAACGAGTACCGATGTCGACTCAGGGGTATCAGAAACTTCGTGATGAGCTCCAGCGTCTTGAGAAGTTTGAACGTATTGATGTGGTCAAGGCGATTGAAGTTGCCCGTGCTCATGGTGATCTGAAAGAGAATGCAGAGTATCATGCTGCCAAGGAGCGACAGGGGCATATCGAAGGGCGTATTATGGAATTGAAGGATAAACTGGGTCGTGCCGAGGTGATTAATTGTATGGATGTGCCTACCCAACGGGCAGTCTTTGGAACGGTGGTGACCTTGCTGGATCTTGAAACGGATGCCCAGGTCAGTTATCAGCTTTTGGGTACGGAAGAGGCTGATGTGAAGAAGGGCTCTATCTCCGTGTTTTCGCCTCTGGGTAGAAGTATTCTTGGAAAAGAGGTAGGAGATGAGGTGACTGCGAAGACGCCTGGTGGAATCCGTGAGTTTGAGGTAGTTGAAATTACGTCCTCATCATTCGCCTGATTTTTTTGTTATGAGCCTCTTTTTGTATCTAACAAGATCGATGTCCTGAATTCCAGGAAGTATGAAGTCGTATGAATTTTGACACAAGAGGAAAGCGAGGGGATGTCTAAGCAATCGATCTAGGGTTTTTAATGAATATGTGAGAGATATCTGATATCCATTCTTATGGTATTACTTGTCCTGATCATGCCGGTGGTAAGAATTATGCTCAGTTCCTAAGTCTCTGCAATACATTTTTTTCTGTTGTTATCTTTTCATTCTCCCGCTGTTTTGTTCATTTTCTAGATCGTTGTCGCATTTTCCTTTTTCCGCCCGATTCTTTTGCTGGACTGGTTATTTGTCATTGGCAAAGCAGTAGGGGGCGAAAGTAGTGATGGTGATGGCGCATCAAATTCTTGGTTCTAGATGTCAGAGGGACCAAGGAAAGGGGCCACGCTTGTTGAGGCCATACGAAAGAAGCGTGGTCAATGCAGGTCTGTCATGTAGGGTTTGAAATCGTTTTGTGATGAAAGATAGAGAGGGATTTAGTTATTCTGTGAGGTGGTGTCGAGTATTCCTGAAAGAAATATCATCATGATCTGATTGATGGTGTCGGCAACGCTATATTCAGTTTCCAGAGAGATACTCCATACTCGTGAGATCTCATCAAGCGCTCCGAAAAAAGCGCGTTTGGCAATCCCGGGTTTGATATCTGCACGGTAGATATGCTGCTCCTGTCCCTGTTTGATGATGGTGGAGATAATGTCAATGTATTCGCTGAACTTGTTGTTTCTGTAATCTTTTATCAGTTTGGCGCTCTGGCGTAATTCGATTTGGATTACCTCTGCCAGGTTTTTGTTTTTTTTCATCATCGTGAGATGTTTAGTGGCAAAAATTTCCAGTTTTTTTCTGGGATCGGGTTCTACGGACAGTGATTTAGTGACTTGTTCCACCAAACTGCCAATTTCTTCTTCAAAGACAGAAATCAGGATGTCGAATTTATTGTTGAAGTAAAGGTAAATAGTCCCGTCTGCAACCTTGGCTTCTTTGGCAATATCGGATATTCTTGCATTGAAGAAGCCTTTTTTGGCAAAGACTTTTGTGGCTGCATGAATTATTTTGGAATGTTTGTCTGCTGCTTTCATTAATAAGTAAAAAAAAGTATGTATGAATTTGGAAGAAAATCAGGAGTAAATAAAATTGAATGGTTATTCATTCATTTTAGTCATTAGGAAGGAATTGTCAATGGTGAGAAGTTGTTTCCTGATTATTTATGGAAAAAAGATTGTCTGCAATTCGTCTTGTTGTTTTGGCAAAAAAGAAAAATTAATTAACTGAGGACAAAATTAAATTTTGTCCAGCAGGAATTTAAATATTACAGGAGTGATTGAATGAAAGTTTTGGTTGTTGGTTCTGGTGGTCGTGAGCATGCATTGGTTTGGAAAATATCTCAAAGCGCCAGAGTCAAAAAGATCTATTGTGCGCCGGGAAATGCCGGAATAAAGCGTATGGCCGAGTGTGTGGACCTTGCGGCCACTGACATTGAGGCCCTGCTCCAATTTGCCCTTCATGAGAAGATTGATCTGACCATTGTTGGTCCTGAATCATCACTGGCTGCTGGAATCGTTGATCGATTTGAGGAAGAGGGATTACGTATCTTCGGACCGCGTAAAAACGCTGCCTTCCTTGAAGGGAGTAAGGTCTTTGCCAAAGAATTTATGGAAAAATATGCCATACCCACTGCTTCATTCAAGGTCTTTGATAACCTGAAAAAAGCTGAGAAATATATTGATCAGATTGGCGCTCCTCTTGTTGTTAAGGCAGATGGCCTCGCTGCTGGTAAGGGTGTTATTGTTGCCTCTACTGTCAAGGAAGCGAAGGATGCAGTTGAGCTTATCATGCAGGACAAGGCTTTTGGGGAGGCAGGCAACAAAGTGGTGATCGAGGCTTGTTTGCAGGGTGAGGAGGCCTCTTTTATTGCCTTCACCGACGGCAAGACTGTGCTCCCCCTGCCTACATCGCAGGATCATAAAGCCATCTATGATGGAGATAAAGGGCCGAATACTGGCGGGATGGGAGCGTATTCTCCAGCTCCGGTGGTAACTGAGGCTATAGCGGATTATGTCATGAATAAGGTTATGCTGCCCACTATTCAGGGGATGGCTGCAGAGGGGCGGCCTTTCAAAGGGATGCTCTATGCCGGTTTGATGATTGCTGAGGATAAGGTCAAGGTTCTTGAGTTCAATTGTCGTTTTGGTGACCCGGAGGCTCAACCTTTATTGATGCGACTGAAAAGTGACGTGATCGACATCTTTGAGGCAGTGATTGATGGGACTCTGGATACGATTGAAATGAAGATTGACCCACGGCCAACTGTCTGTGTAGTGATGTCTTCTGGCGGATATCCGGGCGCATATGATACGGGTAAGGTCATTAAAGGGCTGAGCAAGGCGACCAAGGAGCCAGATGTTCAGGTCTTTCATGCAGGAACAGCAACGAAGAATGAACGAACGGTCACAGCTGGTGGTCGGGTCTTGGGGGTGACAGCAGTTGGTAAGACCCTTGAGAAGGCTATTGAACAGGCTTACAAAGCGGTAGATTGTATCCAGTGGACAGGATGTTATAGTCGACGTGACATTGGTGCTAAAGCGTTACGGCGCCCTGGAAAACAGAAATCAAAGGCACTGGTCGGTATTATTATGGGCAGTGATTCAGATCTACCGGTCATGCAGGCGGCGGCTGATTTTCTGAAAAAGATGCTGATACCGTATGAAATGACGGTGGCATCAGCACATAGAACTCCGGAGAGGGCGGCTCGTTGGGCGAGTACTGCCCAGGAACGAGGATTGAAAATTATTATAGCTGGTGCCGGGATGGCTGCTCATCTGGCTGGAGTTCTGGCTGCCCATACCGAACTACCTGTCATCGGCGTGCCCCTTGATGCCTCGCCGCTCCGTGGGCTGGACGCCCTGCTTGCCACGGTGCAGATGCCACCGGGAATTCCTGTCGCTACCATGGCGATTGGAAAACCAGGGGCTAAAAATGGTGCGGTCTTTGCTGCCCGGATTCTTGCCCTGGAAGATAAGGAAGTTGCAAGTAGATTGCAGGAGTATAAGCTGGAAATGGTCAGAGATGTTGAGGAAAAGGCCAGAAATATTGAAGGTTGATTCTTCTGCTGATAATCTGATCCCTGACCCGTCAGATGAGGATTTCCGACGGGCTGTTTCGGTGCTTGGGCAGGGTGGGGTTGTTGCTTTTCCCACAGAGACTTTTTATGGTCTGGCCGTTGATCCCTTTAATGAAAAGGCATTGGAAAAGCTTTTCAGGCTCAAGGAACGTCCCTTCCATAAGCCTTTTCTGGTTCTTGTTCAGGATAAAAATCAGTTGTCTGAGTTGGTAAGTTCGATTCCGCAGGTATTCCTGCCACTCATGGAACTTTTCTGGCCTGGTCCTCTGACGTTGGTTTTTCCAGCAGGCACTCATCTCTCGTTGCTGTTGACTGGTGGGAGTGGAGGCATTGGTGTGCGGATCTCGCCGCATCCGGTCGCCAGAATCTTTGGTCAGATGTGGGGCAGGCCGATGACTGCGACCAGCGCCAATCTTTCTGGTATGGCTGCTGCCCGTACGGCGGATGAGGTGCGGCACTCTTTTGGATCTGGCGTGGACTGTATCCTTGATGGCGGGCAGACGTCCGGAGGTATGAGCTCAACAGTGATTGGGGAGTGTAAGGGAAAGTTGCAATTAATCAGAGCAGGGGTTGTTGATTTCTCTTCCTTGCTGCAGGTAACCAAGGCGGATGCTTGAAAGGCTTTACTCTCGCCCCCTTCGCCTTAAAAAATATGGATTGATGGCCAGGAGAAACAGGTTATGACTGATTTGTGTTGGAACAAAGAATTTGCCATGGGTCAGGTGGATAATGATGAAGAGTTGCTCCATGAATTGATAATGATCTTCAAAGATTCCTCGGCCTCCGATATGGCTATTCTAACTCAGGCAGTGGAAAATGGGGACTCGGCTGAGGCCAGAGGCGCATCTCATTCCATCAAAGGCGCGGCGGCAAGTCTTGGTCTGGAAGCGATCAGGGATGTGGCTATGGCCATCGAACAAGACTGTCGGCAGGGGTCATTGACCGTAGCCAAGGAAAAGATTCCACAGCTGGAAACGTTATTGACACTGATGCGCGAGCTTTAAGGATTGAGTGGTTTTACTGAGTGTCCTTGAGGGTATTTAGGCTGGAGGTGGAGAGCCTGTAGAACTTTAGTCTAACAGTCCAAAAGACTACAGACTATCCACCTGAGTTTTTACGTTGTTTTATTATTGTCTGGTCAATTGTCGGTATTTAATGCGATGCGGCTGATCGGCCGCTGCTCCCAGTCGCGCTTTACGATCCTTTTCATAATCCGAGTAGTTCCCTTCAAACCAGACAACCTGTGAATCCCCTTCAAAGGCCAGGATGTGGGTGGCGATCCGGTCGAGAAACCAGCGGTCATGGCTGATGACCACAGCGCAGCCGCCGAAATTGATCAAGGCCTCTTCCAGGGCTCGCATGGTGTTGATATCAAGATCATTGGTGGGCTCGTCGAGGAGCAGGACGTTGCCACCTTCCTTGAGCATGCGGGCCAGATGGACCCGGTTGCGCTGGCCGCCTGAGAGCAGACCCACCTTCTTCTGCTGGGCAGAGCCGGAAAAGTTGAATTTGGCCACGTAGGCCCGGGAATTAATCTCTTTGGTGCCGAGCCAGACGGTTTCCTGCCCCTCGGAAACCGCTTCCCAGATTGTCTGTTCCGGATTCAGGGAGTCACGGTTCTGGTCGACATAACCAAGCTTGACGGTCTCCCCCAGCCGGATGGTGCCCGCATCCGGCGTATCTTCACCGGTGATCATTTTGAAGAGAGTAGATTTGCCGGCGCCGTTGGGTCCAATGACTCCCACGATGCCACCGGCAGGGAGTTTAAAATTCAGATCTTCAACCAGTAATTTATCGCCCAGACTTTTCCGTACATGTTCCGCTTCAATCACCACTTTGCCAAGACGTGGTCCGGGTGGAATAAAGATCTGCATCTCCTGAGCCATCTTTTCGGTCTCCTGACTCAGCAGTTGTTCATAGGAGTTGATCCTGGCCTTGGATTTTGCATGTCTGCCCTTGGCTGACATCCTGATCCATTCCAGCTCACGTTGCAGGGTACGCTGTCGGTCACTCTCTGATTTTTCTTCTGTTGCCAGCCGTCTCTCCTTCTGTTCCAACCAGGAGGAATAATTTCCCTTCCAGGGAATGCCAATACCCCGGTCAAGTTCCAGAATCCAGCCGGCCACATTGTCCAGGAAATAGCGATCATGGGTCACGGCAATAATGGTTCCGGCATATTGCTGCAGGTGTTGCTCAAGCCAGGAAACAGACTCTGCATCCAGGTGATTAGTAGGCTCGTCCAGCAGGAGGATGTCCGGCTGTTTCAAGAGAATACGACAGAGGGCTACCCTCCGTTTCTCACCACCGGAGAGGATTGCACACAGGGTTTCCGGAGCCGGACAGCGCAGGGCATCCATGGCCATTTCCAGTTTACTGTCGAGATCCCAGGCGTTCAAAGTGTCCAACTTGTCCTGTACTTCGCCCTGTCTGTCAATGAGCGCCTGCATCTCGTCATCGCTCATAGGTTCGGCAAATTTTTCATTGATGACGTTAAATTCATGGAGCAGATCAACGGTACCCTGCACTCCTTCTTCGACGATCTGTCTGACTGTTTTTTCTGGATCAAGCTGGGGTTCCTGATCCAGATAGTCGATGGTCAGCCCAGGAGAGAGAATGGTTTCCCCGTTAAATTCGGTATCAATACCGGCGAGAATGCGCAGCAGAGTACTCTTACCGGAACCGTTCAGTCCCAGAACCCCGATCTTGGCCCCATAAAAATAGGAAAGAGAAATGTCTTTGAGAACGGGTTTGCTATCGTAATATTTGCTTACCTTGATCATCGAATAGATAATCTTTTTGTCATCTGTACTCATGCTCATACCTGTCAGGAAAATGGAAATAAGAGGAGAAAATAGGAATCCTTGAAAAATAAAACAGAATACTCTGGAATAAAAAAAAAAGGAAGAGGCATACGTAGAGTACGCCTCTTCCTTGTGCTGATATAAAGGTGAAACTTTTTATACTTTTAGTCTGTTATGGTGCAGTCATTGCCCTTACATTTAACAGCTCCAACGAGGAAAAATGCCTTGTAGCCATTATTGTTCAACTCTTTGGCAGCCATATCAGCTCTGGCTCCGGTGGTGCAGTGAATATAGATCTTTTTGTCTTTGGGCAATTCTCCCATACGGCTTCCCACTTGATCAAGAGGGATGGAAATAGCATTTTTGTACTTTCCTTCAGCGCTTTCATCCTTGGTGCGTACATCGAGAATAACGGCATCGGTTGCATTACCATTGGCGACATTGAGGAAGTCAGCCATGGAGACCTCACCTTTTTCCATTTTCCGTTTCCAGTTGATGGTGGTGATCACAGGACCGCTTGTTGTCTCACCGCCGGATTTGATCCAGCCATCAATATTTCCTTGAACTAGAGAGATTTTTTTCAGTCCTGCTTCGTGCATATCTTTCAGTGCACTCATAGCCTGATCCGTACTATCACCGTAAAGGACAAAGGGTGCTTTTTTGGGCAGACTTCCAATCTTGTCATTGAGTGTTGCGTAAGGAATAGATACTGATCTTGGAATACGTTCAGCTGCTGCTTTGTCAGCGGAACGCAGATCGATGAGTACTATATTTCCCTTGCTGATAAATCCCTTGGCGGCATAAGTTGGATAGCCGGCTTTGTCCCATCCAGGTTCACCGTCGAGATAGACACGAATATTCTTGTAGCCCATTTTTTTCGCCTGACCGGCGGAAGAAGTGGACATGCCTCACGTGGGCCCTCCGCAGTAGAAGACAAGAAGTTCATCCTTGTTTTGAGGGAGTTTGTTGGATTGGTTTTTAAATTCATCAGATGGAATGTTAATGGCCCCCGGCAGATTTGATGCAGCAAAACGCTTTGCCGGTCTTGCATCAATGAGGGTGAACTTTTCTCCCTTATCCATCATGGTCTTCAACTCAGCCGTTTTAATCTCTGTAACACCTGCTGGTAGTTTTGCCAGTTTGGGTTTGATGACTGTGGCCCAGGGTTCACCTCCACGCATCTCATAGTTAATAATGGATGCATGGCCCGGTACTGCATTTTCAATTCCTTTGGTTTTGTCATCAAATTTTACGAGGATGGTTTTGGCGGCTTCGCCTTTACCAACTTCAATGGCAATGACTTTTGCTTTTCTTGATACATCTGCAACATTTCCCATATAGACCGGCACTGTTGCAAGGAGTATACTCCTGTCACCACTGCTGGTTCCATGCTGGGGTATCAATTTGGCGTGGGTGGTACCTGTCTGACTACATCCTGTCGTTAGAAAGGATGCCATGATCAGGAAAGGAATAAATTTGATCAACGATTTTTTCATACAGCCCTCCAAGGCGCTTATGAGATAAGTTAGGTTCGCTACGGCTAAATCGGAAAAAATAAGATGATTGTAACCTGGACGAACTATTAATATTGAATAAGATAATGCATTTTATATGCCAAAGATGAATTCCTTGTAACGTGCCGATTATACAATTTTATTGTGATACTTGTCGTAAGAATAGTTGATATAACGGGTGCAAAAAAATTAAAGGTACGCTAAAGAAATATGGTGCTGAACTTGTCAAATAAAGACATGATATCTGTTTCTTGCCTCTGTCTATTTGTGTGGAATGTCGAGATAATGTGCAGATAAATCGTGGCGGTTATGGTTGAATATGTCGTATTTTGAGGAGCGAGCAAAAAAAATTGCAGGAGAGTAGTGCATGTAAAGATTATTTTATGTTCCTGTAAAATCTGTACGCTGAACAGTTTGATGAGCATCTCTATCAGATAGAAGGACTTATGAAAATCCGTACTTTTATTTTTTTGACCGTTATCGTTTTGGGTCTTTTCCCCCTATTTATTCTTGTGGGCTTAAATCTTCCAAAGACCATTGATCGTTTGGAGTATGCTGCTGAGTTGGAGACCCAAGCTAGATCGCAGGTGGATTTTGCAAAATTAAATGCCAGAATTCGTTGTTTGAAAAAAAGTCTTCTTCATTCGACAACGCTGCCCTCTACTCTCGAAGTTGTCAATCACACGGGAGATAAAAACGCGTTGGCATCTCTCTTTGTTAACTGGTTTGCCCTTAATGATCCAATCAGTGGTTTTTCTCTCTTCGATGTCTCTGGTCGTGAAATGCTTGGTTTTTTCAGATCGCAAGGAGGACTTGCGGTACGTGAACCCAGGAGAGAAAGATTGGCTGGCTCATTTTTGCGAGATTCTTTGGGGCTAAAGGAAAACGAGATCTTTGTCGGTCTGGTGGATGAAAAAAATGATCCTTTACGTCTGACAGGTCGCGATGAATATACCCTGATTCTCCTTTCTGCCGTCAGAGAGGCTGGAATGCCATCAGCAGGGGTACTCATGATGCGTATTGACATGTCAACCTTTCTTGAAAATTTCAAAAATTCTTTATGGGTAACAGAAAATGGAACCTATCTGAAAGGATGTCAACTCGATGTGAAAGGGAGGAAAATCTACGAAGGAATCGGCAAAATCGGCGATTGCAATGCCTTTGAAGAATTTCCCGGATTGAAGAGTGAGGGATGGAAAGGTGATCCGCTCATCCTTAAAGATAAGCGTCGTAATAAAATTGCTTGGATGCCGCTTATCTTTCATGCCGAAAAACAGGCGGTGATGTGGGTGGGAACCGTTGTTGACGAGAGTGCCATTGAATCATGGAAGTTCAGTTTGATGCTCAATGTGGTAGTGGTTATCTGTATGATGTCGCTTCTGGTCTATTTTACGGCAAATTGGATTACGGTCAGGATCGACGCGATTCAGAAAGATCTGCTGGTCGGCCTCGATAATATTATCAATAATGAAAAAAAGGTTGTTTTTGACTGGAAAGGTCCCGCGGAACTGAAAGCCTTGGGGGATGATCTTACCTCCTTTGCCAGTCGTTATACTGATACCTGTGAGGCCAGGATGGCGGCTGAAGCAGCACTCAGGGAAAGTGAAGATAAATTTCGTAATCTTACGGCCTCGGCCCTTGATGGTATCATTCTCATGGATCACGAAGGGAATATCGCTTATTGGAATGAGGCGGCGGCAACAATTTTTGGTTTTACCAGTGCCGAGGCCTTGGGAAGTCCCATTCATCAATTAATTGATGCTCGCCGTGAAGGAGAAAGCCAAATTGTTCAGGGATTGGAAGGGGAAAGTTTGGTTGGTGATTTTGCCCATACCGTTGAGCTGGTGGCTAGAAACAGGAATGGCAGTGAGGTGCTGATTGAATTGTCTCTTTCTTCTACCCGGATCAGAAACAAATGGCATGCCATCTGGATCGTCAGGGATGTGACGGAACGAAAAAAGAGTGAGGAGCAGGCCAGGAAACAGCAGCAACAGCTTCAGCATGCGGACAAGATGATTTCCCTTGGTCTGCTAGTGTCCGGTGTTGCCCACGAGATCAATAACCCTAATTCCATAGCCTTGCTAAATCTGCCCGTCCTGGCTCGGGCGTGGGAGTCGGTCAAGCCAATCCTTGATGACTTTTATCATGAAACTGGCGATTTTACGGTGGCTGGCGTTGATTATACAGTTATGCGTCAGCAGTTGCCGAGGGTCTGTGCGGAACTTGAAGAAAGCGCGGCCAGGATCAGGCAGATTGTGGTTGACTTGAAAGATTATGCCAGGGCAGAGACCAGCGGCCAGATGGTTCAAGTTGATATGAACGATGTTGTTCAGTCAGGAGTAAGGTTGACCATGAACAGTATCTATCGAGTCACCAAGAGCTTTAGCGCTACTTATGCGGAAAATTTGCCAAATGTACGGGGCAACAGGCAGCGTCTTGTACAGGTTGTCATCAATCTTATCCAGAACAGTTGCGAGGCTTTGGGTGAGAGCGGGCTGGCCATTTCTGTTGCCACCAGATATAACCGGGAGAGCGATGGGGTTGAGATTGTCATTCGTGATGAGGGAGCTGGTATCGCCCCGGATGTGCTGAACAAGGTGACAGATCCTTTTTTTACCACCAAGCGTAATATGGGAGGAACTGGTCTGGGACTGTCCGTTTCAGCCGGTATTGTAAAAGAACATAATGGAATGATCCATTTTGATTCGATATTGAACCAGGGAACAGAGGTGATTGTGAGTCTTCCGGCCCTTTGTGAACCTATGGGTTAATGAAAAGTCTGACTCTACAAGTAACTGTTTGTCTCTTAATTATCAGGCCATAAACCAAAAAAAAAAAAAATTATGACAAAAAATCTCTATCCATTATTACCTGTACTGTTGGTTGATGATGAAGATGCCTGGTTGAATAGTTTTGGGCTTACTCTTCGTTCTGTCGGGATTGCCAATGTCATTACTTGTAATGACTCAAGAAAAGTGCTTGATATCCTACGGGTGCAGGAGGTCAGTGTTCTGGTTCTCGATTTGACCATGCCGCATCTGGCAGGTGATGAGCTGTTGACCCTGGTGGTTAAAGATTACCCTGATATTCCTGTTATTATTATCACTGGACTGGATCAGGTGGAAACAGCAGTTTCCTGCATGAAGCTTGGAGCTTATGATTTTTTCACCAAGGTGGCTGAACAAAATCGATTGACTACCGGAGTGCGTCGGGCCATCGAACTGGGAATGCTACGCCGTGAAAATAGTTCTCTGAAAGAACATTTTTTTGCGGATACGCTGAAGAATCCTGAGGCCTTTTCGGCCATCGTGACTCATAATAAAAGTATGCATTCAATCTTTCAATATGTTGAGGCCATTGCCACAACATGTGAACCGGTCCTGATTACTGGCGAAACAGGAGTGGGGAAAGAGTTGGTTGCCCAAGCCGTGCATAGGCTCGCTCAAAAGAGCGGCGAGTTTGTGGCCATTAATATTGCCGGCCTTGATGACACCATGCTCAGTGACACCCTGTTTGGTCATCGAAAAGGCGCTTACTCCGGGGCGGAATTGAATAGAAAGGGGCTTATCGCCACCGCCGCGGACGGCAGCCTTTTTCTTGACGAGATCGGAGATCTAAGCCAGGGAGCGCAGATAAAATTATTGCGATTGCTCCAGGAACGTGAATATTATCCTCTGGGTTCAGATGTCGCCCGCAGCACTAATGTCAGGATGATTTTTGCAACACATCAGGACCTTGGTTCCCTGCAGGAGTCCGGTAGGTTCAGGCAGGACCTCTTTTTTCGACTACGAACCCATCATGTCCATATCCCTCCTTTGCGTGAGCGCCTGGATGATCTACCGCTGCTTCTTGATTATTTTCTTGAAGATGCTGCCAAAAAACTTGGTAAGAAAAAGCCTGGATATCCCCGTGAGCTGTTGATCTTACTGGGCACCTATCACTATCCAGGAAACGTGCGGGAATTTCAATCCATGGTTTTTGATGCCGTTTCTAAGCATCAAAGCCGTACCCTGAGCATGGATGTATTCAAGGCCTATATTAACAAATGTTCTGTCGGCTGTGAACTTCTTCCGGCATCACAACCGGTTGAGACTGTCTTTGCTGTTGTTGATCGCTTGCCAACCTTGAAAGAATCTGGGCGGTTATTGGTCCAGGAAGCATTAAACAGAGCACAGGGAAATCAGGCGATTGCCGCACAGATGCTTGGAGTCACGCGGCAGGCCTTGAATTGGCGCTTGAAGCAGGAAGGATAGGACCATTAAGGACTGAAGAACTTTACAATCTGTGTGATGAACAGTGGCGGCTAACTGACTGACTATATCTTTAGATTGGAGTGGGACAATGCAAAAGATTGAGTGTCGTTTTACTGGTTGTTCGATTGATTTTGAACAGGCAAAAGCGGTTGCCAGGATCGTGGCTGAAAAGGGAAACGAGTTTGCTACTTTGATGTCCTGGTGCGATCGTGATAAAGGGATACACTCTCCCCAATGTCTGCAATGTGAGATCAAGGGCGAGCCGGGTTGGGAGGTCTATGGCCGAAATCATGACGGGCGGTTGCGGGTCAGTATCGATGAGGACAAATTTGTTTTTATTTTTTCTTAATTGAAAGAAGTGAGGCAGGGGAGAAGTTGTAAATATAAAAAGTTTTGTTTGTCTCCTTGCTCTGATTAAAAAAAAAGGGAGTGCTAACCAATGACTCGGTTAGCACTCCCTTTTGTGGTTCAGGATACTGAATACTGCAGATCAGACGAAGAACTTATTCGTCATTTTTCTTTTCAGACAGTCCTTTAACAAGCATGGCGCCAGCCAGACCAAGCAGACCAAGATCTCTGGCCTTGCGCATTGCTGGTTTAACCATGGATGCCATCATCACACGGCGTTTGACACTGCCCATATCGGCCAACTCAGGGGTTTCATCCTGGAAGAGAAGAGTGATATCCTTCTTCTTACCATAGTAGCGTGAATTCGGCCCAATGCTGGCACCCTTAGGCTCAAGACCTTTGGCCCCTTTTGCCACATATTTAGCAACCTCTGATTTTGGATCATCAAGGTCACCAAAGATACGGGCATTGGTAAGGCAGGTTTGAACACAGGCAGGAATGAGTCCGGCCTCAACGCGGGGCATACAGTAAGTGCATTTATCAGCCTTGCCATCAGATGAGACATCATCGGTCAGGGCAGGGTTGACATAACGGGCACCATAAGGACAGGCCTCAGCACAAGCTCCGCAGCCAAGACAGCGGCTTTTGTCAATCTGGACAGTTCCGTTAAAGGGATCTTTCCAGGTTGCTGCCACTGATTTAGTGACAGTCTTGCCAGTTTTTGCATCTTTGAAGACTACATCTACCGGGTCGGCAGGGCATGCATCCACACAGGGTGGTTTTGCACAGTGGTTACAGAGACCGGGATAATAGGTGGAGGCAAGCTCATCCCCCACCTTGGTCGGTCCGAGGCGGCGGACCCAGTTACGGCCAAATTCAACCGGGACCTCCCATTCCGCCTTGCAGGCTATAGCGCAGGCATGACAACCTACACATCGTTCTAGATCAATGATCATTCCGTATTGCATCGAAAATATCCTCCTGAAAAAGGCTCAAGGTTTTGGTTAAGCTGGAATATCCAAGGCTTTACCATCCTTGGTCAGTTTAACAAAGTTGTTACGCATACCATGACAACCGGTCTCCGGGTCAATGGCAAGCTTGGTGATCAGACTCTGGTCATCAACACCTTGGCCAACACCTACGGTCATCAGTGGGTTGGCAGTTCCAAAACCATGGTACATATAGACACAATCTTTTCTGATGCCTGGTGTCACCTTGACTATGGTGGTGGTACGGGATTTGACTCCCTCGCTATTGATAAAACCAACAGTGTCACCGTCTTTCAAACCAAGTTTGGCTGCAACTTCATCATTGAGCCATACAGGATTGGTTGGCATTTCATGATGCAGCCAGACGTTGTTTTGAGTTCGGTTGAAGGTGTGTACCGGAGCACGTCCGTAAAGCAGACGAGCATAACCGGCAGGCACATCTTCCACTGGTTTGTAGGTCGGGGCGCCGGGGAACCCAGCAGCGGCAACATCTTCATTAAATAAATTAACCATGAAGTCTTCGGGCACGCCATAAGGAGACTGGCCAGGTTGGAGATGAATACCGCCCTCAGCCTTGAGAGAGTCCAGAGTGATATTAGCTGGTGCTAAGTCTTTATTCACAAGCTCTTCAATGCTTTGGACCGGAATATCTTTTTCGTGGCCCATACGTTTGGCGATTTCATTGGTGATATAAATCTGGTCCTTACGCTCGAACATGGGAGCTACCAGAGGCATACGGGCTGCAATGTACTGAGTTGGCAGCTTGTCATCGGCCTTTACTTTGCCGGCTCCGGCCTTGATCTGGTCGTGACGCTCCAGATAGGAGGATTCAGGCAGGAGGATATCGGCCCACATAGTGACATCGGTAGGCATGACATCGACGCACATGACAAAATCCATGGCGTTGAATACCTGCTTCATCTTCTCCTGTTTGGGGATGGTCTGCATGGGGTTCTGGCCCCAGACAACACAACCTTTGATCGGATAAGGCTTGCCACTGATTGCGCAGTCACGGATTAATTCGGTTGGCGTACCGGGAGGGTTAAAAGGATAAACCTTTTTGTCCTTGTTAAAGTTGAGGTTATGCTCATTTCCATGCTCATGTTTGGCCCAGCTGGTTTTACCCAGTTTGGGGTTCTTGGACGGAACCCAGCCGCCTTTTACATAATAGGCGCCAAGGAGACCAGTCAAACAGGCGAGAGAACGTTCACGCTGGAAGTCATTGCCGTACCAGGAAACGTGACGGCCTGGATGGATGGCCACATTGGGGGCATTGGCAGCAAGCAGATCGGCTACTTCCTTAATCTGTGCGGCTGGAATATCACACTCTTTGGCAGCCTTGTCCAGGGTCCATTCGGAAATGGCCGCAGAGAATTTGTCGAAGCCGGCAGTATGCTTGGCCACAAATTCTTTGTCATATTTGTTATTTTGAACCAGATAGTTCATGATTGCCAAGAGATAGGCGGTATCGGTACCTGGTTTAATCTGTACCCAGATGTCGGACTTAGCAGCAGAGGCTGAGTAGCGTGGATCGGCTACAATCAGCTTTGCGCCGCCCTGCAGACCTTTCATATAGGACTTAATATGGGATACATGGATGTTTTCGCCCAGATGACTACCAATAAGGAAGATGACCTTGGTGTTGGACATATCAACCATCTCACCAGGGGCCTTGCTAATGGTGGATACATAGGCAGAGTCGCGAATACCGCGGCACTGGAAGAAGGATGCCTCACTTACATTGTGAGTACCCACGATCCGCTCAAAAAAGTGCATCGGGTATTTTGCTGAGGCGCCATGGGGGAATACGCAGATTCCCTGAGGGCCATGCTGATCAACAACTGCCTTGAGCTTTGAGCCGCACTCGTCGAGCGCCTCTTTCCAGGAAATACGCTTCCAGACAGGCTCACCACGTTTTCCGACGTTTTTCAAGGGGTATTTCAAGCGGTCCACATCGTAGAGCAGTTTGACACCGGCGTTGCCGCGAGCGCAAATGGCAGTACCATTGTCAATGGACTTGGGGTTACCCTCAAGTTTCATTAACTGGCCATCGCGAACTTTGCCCACCAGCTGACAGCGCCAGAAGCACATTTCGCACAGTCCGCCGACTACAGTTGTATCGCCACTGGTGCCCTTTGGTTCAAGGGACGCCTTGGCAACACCTGTTTCTGCGGAGACGACCTTGGACAGCGGTATCGTGGCTGCTGCCAGGGATGCCGTCTGAAGGAACTTACGCCTCGTTAAGTTGAAAGCCATCTTCCTCTTCCTCCTTTGTAAAAGAATCAATTAGGGTTACAACCATCCTATAATAAGGATGGCGGGTTTCTTCTGCGACTCGGGGGCAAAATTGTTTGTACCAGGGTCGAAACAGCTTGCTTAAGAATTCTTCCTCTCCGGCAAAATCTTCCTCTTGAGCCAAGAGTGAAAGGAATTCAAGTTCGTGAACCAAATGATCAGGGAGGTCCGCATGGTCCTCCATTGTAAATCCTTTTTCCCGGTAAAAGTTCAGGGTTCTCAAGGCAAATGATCCCTGAATGGATTTGTCCATGTAAACAGAGGCAAAGGGCGGGGCAACCACGTGGGGAACCCCATTTATGAACAGCCGAGTGTATTCTATCTGCAGGTCTTCGATAAAATCTGAAGAGTTTTCCAGGGCGTTTCGTATTTCTTTTCCTTCCGTTATCGCACCAAAAGTACCCAAGAGATTGTAGAAGACATTGAAAAAATCATCATTCATCCATTCGGGGTCTGGGTATTGCAAACATTGGGCCATGAAACGATAAAGAGAGGCGATATCCTGAGATGAGTTTGATTCTGACATATAAAGAAAAAATGTATGAGAGGTTATAAATATATTTTAGAAAATATTCAGAAGGCTGAAGTCATAAAGTCGTTATTAGTTATATCTTATCCTAACCATAGCTCCTATGATGAAAACCTTTATGAATAGTTATTCAATGTAGCTTTGTTAACATGGAACCGTTATTCACGATTGGATTGTTAACCTAGCGAAAATTAACGTAACTGTCAAGGAACAACAATTTACTTATTTCTATAATTGTATTTATTTTTTTCTGCTATTAGTTGATTGGTTATTATGCATATTTAAAACATAGAGAAAGTGAATAGAGGAGAAAATATGTAAACAAAATTTGTTATTTTGACCGGCTGTTATTTGAGTTGAGTGGAACTCAGGGGCAGGCAGGGACAGCTCTCAACAGAGCATGCAAATATCACAGGTTCCTTTTCCTGAAGGATGTGATCAATATATGCATTATTGTCATGAATATTCAATTGCTTATGTTGAGGTAACTATCCACTGGATAGGGGGCGGGATGATGTTAAAGAATTCGTCTTAAGAAAGAATTTACTTCTAATGAGCGGCTTTATTCACAGTGATATTATGTTTTTTTAACTGTTTCCAGAGTGTTACTCGCGATATGCCCAAGATTCTAGCTGCTTCAGATTTATTTTCTCCACTTTGATGCAGAGCATCCAGTAATTGTTGGCGTCGGTCAGCAGGATGTTGTTTACGCCTGTCTATTTTGTTTTGGGTTGAAGTATTTCTGAAATTGGCAGGAAGGTGCTCGGGAGTAATCTCCCCCCTTGGACAGATGACAAAACAGTAATCGATTACGTTAATGAGTTCACGGATATTGCCAGGCCAGTGATAAGAAAAGAGGAGGTCGAGTGCTTCTGAATTCATTGCACTGATTTCTTTATTGCTTTTCAGGCGACCCCGCTCGAGGAAAGTTTTAATAAGCAGGGGGAGGTCCTCCAGCCTTTGCCGTAAAGGGGGGATAATGATGGGGATAACGCCTATCCTGTAATAAAAATCATTACGAAATTTTCCGTCCTCCATGAGCTTGTTGAGGTCTTGATTAGTGGCCGAGATAAGGCGTGCATCAATGGGAACAGGTTGGTGATCTCCTACTCGTTCGATCTCGTGTTCCTGTAGAACTCGTAATAATTTGGTCTGGGTTGAGAGCGGCAAATCTCCGATCTCGTCAAGAAGAATGGTTCCATGGTCAGCGGCCTCGAAACGGCCAATCCTGGTTTTGTCAGCTCCGGCAAAGGCGCCTTTGGCATGGCCAAATAGCTCACTCTCCAGGAGATTTTCATTTAATGCCGCGCAGTTTACCTTAATGAATGGTCCGTTCTTTCTGTCACTTAAGCGATGAATGGCGTTGGAAACCAGCTCTTTGCCGGTGCCGCTTTCTCCATAGATGATCACTGGGGCAGTTGATTGTGCCGCACTCCTGATCACTTCATAGACCTGTCGCATGGCCAGGCTGTTGCCGATGAGCCCGTGAAAGCCATCCTCCTGGTTCAGGTGTTTCCGAAGGTCGGTGATTGTTTTTTCCTTGGCCGTGAGTGAACTAAGGTCCGTCAAGGTCTCTACCCCGGCAACTACTTCTCCTTCTGCATTGGTAAGGACGGTGGCATTTTTCAACACATCGATTTTCGTACCGTTTTTACATCGGAAAAAGCAGTGGAGGTCTTGGACATCGCCTTTGAGGAAAAGTGCACAGGACAAGGTTGGCTGTCCTGCTTTCTGGGCAAGACAGTTGTCACATTCCAGGATGTCGCATGATTTGCCCACCATCTCATTTTTCTCATAACCCAGCATCTTTTCAAGGGCATTGTTGACATACAGGATTTGACCAGAGGGGTTGACCAGCATCAGGCCCTCTTTCATATTTTCAACAACGCCTTTCCAGTTGTCGCAAAAATATTCTTGAAATAATTCCTTCTGGGGCATGGTGGTTGTCTTGTTGTGAGGGAGGAGTCAGGTGCCGAGATAATAAGGTGTCTGGCAAAAAATATTGTTAACAACGTTAACATTGTTTTTTGAAAGTGTTAAGCGAAATGTTAACATGAGGAGATCTTGAGAATCAATCTTATAACGAGCCAACTGAAGAGTAAGGCCGGAATAAATCTTCAGTGGTTGCAATGAAAAAAGGAGCTTCAGGCATTTGCCAGAAGCTCCTTTTTAATGGGTGGGGTGAATGATGGGACTTGAACCCACGACCTCCTGGGCCACAACCAGGTGCTGCCACCAACTGAGCTACATCCACCACATAATGCCTTATTATTTAAGTTGCCTTTTATACCCGTTGGCTATGGTTTTAGCAAGGGTAAAATGTAGGCACAGTCAAGGAATGAAGTCATTCCCGGTTTCATTCTTTGACTGCCCCTGGTATCGGCTCTGTTCTGTGAAACAAGGAGCATAAGGACTCAAATATCTATAGCTCTGCTTGGCAGTGCATGCATTTCTGGGCCTGGGCCTTGATGAGTTCGGCGCAGTGGGGGCACTCTTTCTTAAAGTGGGCCTTAAGAATGTCACTGATAATCATGCCGCACTCCTGGGTCAGGGACGTGTCTCTGAAGGTGTGATTTCTGATAGGGTCAATGCAGGAAAGATCGTTGAGTTCCCTCAGACAGGCGACAGCCATTTGTCTGTTGGCAAGGTTTGCCGATTCATCCAGAATCAGGGTCAGAACCGGGGTGAGGTTGTGTCCTTCCACACACGTTTCAAGGGCGGCCTTTGCTTCCTGTTCCTTGATGTATCGTTCATTCTGCATTTTCACCGCTTCGGTGTCAATTATGCTGCCGGTGAAGGCGTATTCACTGGCTACCATCATGACATTCTCTTCTTTACTTCCAGGTAACTGCATGCGGCGATACGATCCCTTGTGGCCGTATTGGAGTTCAACGTGCTCCCAGCCGTTTTTGAAAACGGGGCATTCATCATTCAGGCAGATAAACAAGACCTCTGATCCCCAGCCAAGGCCATCGCCGACATGGACAGGGGGGGCTTCGCAGCAGGACATCTTGGCCTGGCAACTGGGGCAGATATGAACTTCGTCAAGATAACTGAAATCACGGGTAAACATATGTATTCCTCCTGAAAGGGATGTGGCTATTTATGAAAAAATTAAGGGTATCTTTACTCATTGAAACCTTTTAAAACTATTGAACATCTGGATTACTTTGCCGGAAAGATTCCGGGGCGGCACATTGTGTTCCTTCTGACCGAAGGATCGACGGGCCTCAGCCAGGGCCTTTGATCCATCCATAGAAATAGAGAAGGAGGAGCCAGCAAGCCAGGATTAAAATAAAGAGGACATTGCTTGAGCGTCTGTTTTTTGCAGATGGTTTCTTGCCCATGTCGTCGTTACTGTTCTGGCCTTCTGTCACCTTTATGCCTCGCCCTTCATTCCCGCCCTTGTTAAGACCTCATCAACAGCGCGGGCCTGCTTCATCCTGGCATCGAGGAAGGTGGGAGTCAGATAGTTGCGGTTTTGGTCCATCAAATCACAGAGCTTGGTGATATCTCCTTCTTCAGCTAGCTCAATGAGCTCCAGAAGATTCTTGGCAAAACTGCGTACGATTTTTCTGCCGTCACCACCAGTGGCCATGATCTCGGCATAGGTGCGAGGATTCTGGTTGTGTACCCGGGCCATGGCCAGAATGCCGTAACGTGAGGTGAGGGTGGAATGGCTGCCTATATCCTTGCAGTTGATCCCGTGTTCTCTCAGGGCACTGGCCATGGCTACGGAGATAATAGTCGGTAGTTTCTGACCGACTCCCATGAGCAGATCATGTTTGTCGGGGGTGTCCTGGAAAATGTCAGCACCGTGTTTATAGAGAAAAGCCTCAAATTCTCCACAGAAAACGCCGCTGCGAGAAGTGCGAACCACGGAGGCATTTTTGTCTTTCATAGTTACGGCCTGCGGCCCCCAGAGATTATGGACCAGCATGATTTCTACGCCCTGCCTGGTAACCTCCATGGCTGCTTTTAAGGTGTTTTCAGATTCACCCGCCAGTAGGATCAGGGCTTGGCCGTCTTGCAACATCCCCCCGTATTGGCGGATGGTGTCAGCCGTGACTGAGATGGGAACGCATACGATGACTACATCAACCTGGGGGATCATCTGTTCGGGCCGCAGGGTGGTGGAACGGCCGGTCATCAGGGTGCGGTATCCTTCATTCTCGAGGCGATCGGCAAACCAGCTGCTCATGTCACCGGTACCGATGAAGCCGAAGGTCTTGATCTTTTTGACCCGCATATCAACACGGGGGAAGGATCCAAGAAGCTTGAGGCAATCTTCTTCCTGGATAATATTTTTTTCGATACTTTCCAGGGTGCGGCTGAGGAGCTCGTCGCCGATGTGGCCTTCTGCCTCGATGTAAATCTGCAGTTTTTGAGTCCTTATGTCGTTTTCCGAACGAAGATCCAGGATGTTGATGCCGCGACGGGTGAATTCGCCGAGAATATCAACAAGGACGCCAACCCGATCTCTGAGGGGGTGGGTAATGATAGCAGTGGCGTCATAGCCTGTCTGGCTGGCCAGATTGGAACCAAGGACGGCAAAGCGGGTACGGTTATGAGGGGCAACTTCCCTGGTGATGATCTCCAGGCCGTGTCGGTGCAGTAGTTCTTCCGATTCAATAACTGCTTGATCCAGAAGATTGCGGTTCTTGATATCGGCAATGGCCATGTCGATATCCTGGACCGTCATCAGGGTGGCAGTCGGGTGGTTTTCTGCGATATAGTCTTCACATTGTTTGAAGACCGAGCCGCGCCCAACGATGGTCTTTATCTGCCTTGTTCCGTCCTGTTGTTGCAGGGCGCCCAGAGACAGATTGATGGGCAGGACGATATTGTCAATCCAGTACCCTTCTTCGAGTTGTTCCATGAGGCGGAAATACTCTTTGATCTCACCTTCCCGGGTATTATAAATAGGGATGATGGCCAGATCTGTCTCTTCACTGATAAAGGCATTGATGATATCAGGAATCCGGTTGTAGAACCGAAGAGTGGCGTCAGGCGCGTATTTCCGCGCGGCCTGGCAACCGGCTGAGCCATCGGGCCCGAGAGTGGCAATGCTGATCATAACTGATTCTGCTGGATAGTAATATTGAAAATATTAAGCCGTTGGAACAGAAGAATATTGTCTTCCAGCAAGAACGGCATAAGGCATCGTGACGAAATGGTTAGAAAATCTCTTTCGTTACGGCCATTGAACAGTATATAAACTATTCGTGCAGAATAAACATTATCAGCAGCTAAGGCAAGTTTTTAAGGTGTGAAAGAATGATTTGTGGCTCAGGTGGAAGGATGCGAACATGGAGGTAATCGGGTGAAGAAAAAATTAGTATTCCCTTCACCCGATTACCTCCATGGTGTAGGTGGATTAGGGCCAGAGGAGTGTTTTATAGATCCAGCCTTCTGTGCCTTTAGCGTGTTTTACCTTGACCCAGTCACCTTTTGAAGAAACTTTGGTTAACACTACGCCGCGCTCGATATTGGCGACGATTGCAGCGCTGGTTGAAGGTTCAGAGCGCATATTGATTGTGCTCTGGGAATTGACGATGACGGTGTTGCCGGGTTCAACCAGCGATTTGTATATCCAGCCGGTGTCATTTTCGAAATCAGAGATCTTTAACCAATCTCCTTTTTTCTCCACGACCTTCAAGGGGTATCCCTGGAAGAGTTCCATGGCTATCTGATCATCAGTGCTGGGGCCGGTGCGTACATTGACGCCATCCGATTTTACGCTGACAGTTTCCCCGTAAACAGGGGAAGTGCTCAGTAGTACAAGTACACCGCAGGCAACAAGACATCGTGAAAAAATGCGTGACAGATGGATTTGAGTGCTCATGATTTTTATGTATCCTGATTGAGTCAAACTTGAGAGGGGTGCCTTGAAATCGTCGAACGGTCAATCCGTCCCACTCAACGAAAAGTCTGATTTTTTAAGGCATCCTTTGAAAAAAAAATCAGCTTATAAAGTATTAAATCAGATTGTCTATATATCATTAATGCTTTTTTAAGTCAAACTTCAAGTCTTTTTTTTTGAAAAAAAATCACTTATCTCCTTGTTGTTATTGTGTTATTTTTTGAGTGCTATAGGTGCCTTGTCACGAGGCAGGGCTATTTGTTATTTCTTTATCTCTTTAGTGTTGATTTATGTCGGTTTACCGTCTTAAATGCTTGCCTTAAAATACTGCCCTTTTGTTTTGATTTCGATCCAATAGTGATATGAACCAGAAAATAAGCAGGGAGTAAGTGTGAAGACAGCTGTTATTGCCCTGACACGGGGGGGAAGGGAAATGGCTGGCAGAATTGTTGCCGGTCTTGAGAACTGTGAACTCTGTGAGGTCACAGAAGGAGCCTTATCTACCATACGAAGGATATGGTCTCTTTATGACGGCCTGATCTGTGTCATGGCCACCGGTATTGTGGTGCGAGCCATTGCCCCCCTGTGCCGGAATAAAAGAAAGGACCCCTGCGTGCTGGTCCTCGATGAAAAAGGGCAGTTTGTGATCAGTCTCCTGTCCGGCCATCTGGGTGGCGGCAATGAGCTGGCTCGCAAGGTTGTCGCGATCACCGGCGGGGTGGCGGTGATCACCACTGCCTCGGATGTGACCGGCCATACAGCCCTTGATTTGTGGGCCGCGGAGAATAATCTGCGGGTGCAGAATTCGCAGCGTCTGGCTGGAGTTTCTGCGAAACTGGTCAATGAGGGCGAGGTGATTTTTTTTTCAACTCTGGAGTGCGGCAGTCTGCCTGCTGATTTCAAGAGGGTGCCGGAAGCAGCTCGGGCGGATATTATTCTTTCCCATGGGACCTTCGATCCCCTTGAGCACCCGGAAGCCCTTGTGCTCTGTCCCTGTCATCTCTATCTGGGACTGGGCTGCAATCGGGGGGCCAGGGCTGCGGATTTTGAGCGAGCGGTGTCGGAACTGTGCGCTCAATATCATTTGGAGCGTTCCGCCATTGTCGGGATTGCCAGCATTGATCTGAAAGCGGATGAGGCCGGGCTGCTCCAGTTTGCCAAGGAAAATAATCTGCCCATCCGTTTTTATAGCAAGGATGAACTCAACCGGGTTGAGGGGGTATCCACATCGTCTGCGGTGCTTGCCGCAACCGGAGCCAAGGGGGTTGCGGAGCCTGCGGCCATGCTGGCGGCAGGCGATGGGACGACCCCGGGACAACTAATAGTAAGGAAGATAAAATGGAAGGATGTAACTGCGGCTGTGGCCGAAAAGAAGTTGACGGACATGGCGAAAAACACGGCCAACAGGGCATGATCAGCGTGGTCGGTACAGGTCCTGGTGGGCTTGACCACCTGACCCCGGCGGCCAGCAAGGCGATTACGGCGGCCGATGTGATTGTTGGCTATCGCACCTATCTTGATCTGATCCCTGAGCTGCTTGTGGGCAAGGAGGTTCTCTCTTCGACCATGATGCAGGAGGTGGATCGTTGCGCCAAGGTTCTCGATCTTGCTGAGTGCGGCAAGCGTGTGGCCCTGGTCTCCGGTGGTGATCCGGGTATCTATGCCATGGCCGGTCTGGTTTTTGAGATGGCGGCGCAACGGGAGAGTAAACTTGCCATTGAGGTAATCCCCGGTATTGCCGCGGTCAACGGCTGCGCGGCCAGGCTCGGAGCGCCGCTGATGCACGATTTTGCGGCCATCAGCCTCTCCGATCTGCTGACTCCCTGGGAGCTGATTGAAAAGCGTCTGGAGGCTGCGGCCATGGCTGATTTTGTCATCGCCCTTTATAACCCCAAATCGAAGAAACGGACGGAAAATATCGTGCGGGCCAGGGAGATTCTTCTTGGCCATCGTTCAGGCACTACCCCGGTGGGCATTGTCACTGCCGCCACCCGCGATGATGAGGTCATTACCCTCACCACCCTCGGCGCCATGCTCGATGCCGATATCGGGATGCAGTCCACGGTCATCATCGGCAATGCCAGCACCTTTGTCTGGAATGGTCATATGATCACCCCCCGGGGCTATGCCGGTAAGTATCAACTGGATAAAGAGAAAAGCCGTTCATGCGCCTGATCCTGCTGCGTCATGGGCGGACCGGGCTTTCAGGCCGCTATGTCGGCTCAAGCGATGTCCCCCTTTCCGAGGAGGGCAGGAAGCAGATCCTCGATCTGCGGTCAAACCTGGACGCTCTGGAGATCGATGGCCTGCTGGCAAGTCCCATGCTGCGCTGCACTCAGTCCGCCGACTTGCTGGGGCTGGGACTGCCGATGCAGCTTGACCCTGATCTGCGGGAGATCGATTTCGGACGCTGGGAAGGGAAGACCTTTGCCGAGATTGAGGCGCAGGATCCGGAACTGGTGCAGCACTGGGCCTCAGGCACAGATGATTTCTGTTTTCCCGGAGGCGAGGGGATGGTCGGGTTTACCAGCCGGGTGGATGCTGTTAAAAATCGTCTATTGGTCTCGGATGCCGGGACCCTGCTTCTCGTTACCCATGGCGGGGTGATTCGCTCCCTGATCTGTGGGCTGCTTGGCCTGTCCCAGAGGAATTATCTCCTCTTTCAGGTGGCTAAGGGGCATTACAGCACCATTGACCTCTATGATGGTGGTGGGGTGTTGACTGGTTTTAACTTAGGGAGTCGAGGATAATGGGCAGACTGATCCTGGTGACGGGCGGGGCCAGAAGCGGCAAGAGTGATTACGCCCTGCAACTGGCGCAGTCGCTGCCCAGCCCGCGCTGTTTTATCGCCACCTGTCCGGTGGTGGATTCCGAGATGGATGAGCGCATTGCCCGCCATCGCCTGGAGCGGGCAGGAACGGAGTGGCAGACCGTGGAGGAGCAGACGGAAATCGCTGCCGTCCTCCGGCAGCACCAGAATGATCCTGTTTGCCTGATTGATTGTCTCACCCTCTGGGTGAATAATCTTATGTATCGCGTTGAACAATCGGGAAAATTATTTTCAGATTCCGAGATGCGCCATCAGTGTGATCTCCTGACTGGGGCCGTCTCCATCCATCAGGGAACGGTGATCTGCGTCACCAACGAAGTGGGGTTGGGGATTGTGCCGGACAACCCTGCGGCCCGATTGTACCGGGATCTGGTGGGCCGCTGCAATCGGATGGTGGCCGCGGCGGCAAGCGAGGTCTACCTCGTCAGTTGCGGGATCCCACTGCGCCTGAAATAATATAAATTCGTATACATGACTTGGAGTCGGTTCCCTTGCGCTGCATGGAAACCAGAGAATTCGTAATTCTTAATTTCTAATTCGTAATTCATACCATGAGCCTTTTAGAGAAAACCCTGCAAAAGATTTATCCGCAAGACAGTATCTCCCGTGAGCGCGCCAAGGAGCGCCTTGATCAACTGGCCCTGCCCCATTGGGCCCTGGGCGATCTCATGGATCTGGCCCTTGACCTGGCCGGGATGACCCGCTCCATGAGCCCTGCTGTCAAGCGCAAGGCGGTGGTGGTGATGGCCGGAGATCACGGGGTGGTGGCCGAGGGGGTGAGCAAGTTCCCCTCCGAGGTGACGCCGCAGATGGTCTATAACTTCGTGGGCGGCGGGGCGGGGATCAATGCCCTGGCCCGGCAGGCCGGATCGGAAGTGATCGTGGTGGACATGGGGGTGGCGGCTGACCTGCGGGAGCTGGCCGAGGCCGGCAAGATCATCAACAAGAAGATAGGCATGGGCACCGACAACATCGCCGTCGGTCCTGCCATGAGCCGGACCATGGCCCAGATGGCGGTGGAGGCGGGGATCGATATCGCCAATGAGCTGGCCGGGCGTATTGATGTCTTCGGCACCGGCGACATGGGCATCGGCAACACCACGCCCTCCACTGCCATTGCCGCCGTATTCACCGGCAAACCGGTGGCTGAACTTACCGGCCGGGGCACAGGTTTGGATGATGATCAGTTGAGCCATAAGGCCAAGGTGATCATCAAGGCGCTGGCCGTCAATATGCCCGATGCCAAGAATGGCCTCGATGTCCTGGCCAAGGTGGGCGG